>JBEKHI010000066.1:0-26210 GCA_050012355.1 Streptosporangiaceae bacterium
TCGGCCAGCCGGGCGGCCGGCGCGGCTGCGAACTCCTCTCCGGCCACGTCGGCCAGGGCCGGGCCGCGCCAGCGGGCGAGCGCCTCGCGGAGCAGTCGCGCGGCGGTCGCCGGGTCTCCGCCCGCCAGTGCCTGGCGTCCCGCGCGGGCCTGCGCCTCGAAGGCGAGCGCGTCCACCGCGGCCGACGACGCGGCGAGCCGGTAGCCCACGGCCGAGGACTCGACCACGCCATCGGGCAGCCCCGCCTGCCGCAGCGCGACCCGCAGTCGCGACACCAGCGACTGGAGCGCGTTCGCGGCGTCGACCGGGCGTTCGTCGGGCCAGAGCAGCTCGATCAGCGAGCGGGCGGAGACCACCCGGCCCGCGTCCATCGCGAGCAGGATCAACAGCGCCCGCACCCGCTGCCCGGCGACGCGCACGGGCCGCCCCGCCGCGTCGGTGACTTCGAGCGGGCCGAGGACGCCCACCCGAACCGTGTCCGCTGCCGTGATCACGTCGCCTTCCCGATCAGAGCCAGCCCGCTCCGGGTCCGCCGCGTCTCATGCTAGCGCACGGCCGCACTCGAGATCTATCGCGTTTTTGCGCCTGCCCCGGGGCGGATGTCGCCGCAGGCAGAAGGGTGAGGTCAAGCACACCGCCGACGCCAGCGAAAACGGCGCCGACGCAGCAGGAATGTTATAGCGTGACTCAAACGTTACCCCTCGGCTGAGGCTGGCTGCGGCGCGTCGACGCGCAGGCAACCGCCCCTGCCCACTTAATCGCTTTGGTTGCGCGGAATGAGCCGTGACAGCCGGGGCAGTCATTTTATAAGCCGACGTTCTGGGACGGCGATGGCAAGGAGATGGCATGGAGCGAGCTGACTGGCTGGACGAGCGCGTTGACTCGGCCGACGCGCGGTTTCTGATGGTGACCGCCATCACTCACCACCGGTTCAGCTCGCCGATCTGGGGAGCGCGCGAGGTCCGCAAGCTCCAGGCCGAGCTGGCCGAGATCACCAAGCACGCCGCCGAGATCCTGCGCGAGAACCAGCGCACGGCCAAGCCCGCCCGCCGGCGCGGCCCGTCGCCGCAGTGGCGCGGTGTCATGGCCGCCCTGCATCTGCAGGGTGGTAAGCCGCAGTGGTACGCCAACCCCCGGTGGCGTGGCGTCATGGCCGCCCCCGCCTGGTAGGTCGGCGGAGGCGTCGCCGTCCGGCCGCAGGACGTTGCCGCCCGGACGCGGCGCCCCTCGGACGCGCGGCCGCCCGGAGGCTAGACCTCGACCACCACCGGGATGATCATCGGCCGGCGCCGGTAGTTGTCCGACACCCACTTGCCGATGACGCGGCGCGACAGCTGCCGGATCGCGTGCGCGTCCGCCACCCCGTCGTTGGCCGCGCGCTCGAGGGCGTCCTCGAGCTTGGGGAGCACGTCGACCCGGAACGCCTGGTCGTCGATGCCCGAGCCGCGGGTGTGGATCTCCGGGCCGCCGACGATCTTGCCGCTGGACGAGTCGAGCACCATGATCACCGAGATGAACCCCTCGTCGCCGAGGATGCGCCGGTCCTTGAGCTGGGACTCGGTGACCTCGCCGACGGTCAGGCCGTCCACGTAGACGTAACCGCACTCGACCGCGCCGGACACGCCGGCTACCTTGTCCACCAGATCGACCACCACGCCGTCTTCGGCGATGACGACCCGGGACGAAGGCACTCCGGCAAGTTCACCCAGCGCGGCGTGCGCCCGCAGGTGCCGCCACTCGCCGTGTATTGGCATGAAGTTCCGCGGCTTGGTCAGGTTCAGCACGTACAGCAGCTCGCCGGCCGGGGCGTGCCCGGAGACGTGCACCAGCGCGGAGGCCTTGTGGACTACTCGCGCGCCGAGCCGGGTCAGCCCGTTGATGACGCGGAAGACGGCGGTCTCGTTCCCCGGGATCAGCGACGACGCGAGGATAACGGTGTCCCCGGCGGCGATCCTGATCGGGTGATCGCGCCCGGCCATCCGGGACAGCGCGGACATCGGCTCGCCCTGCGAACCGGTCGAGATCAGCACCACCTCGGACGGCGGCATCTCCTCGGCTTCACGCAGGTCCACCAGCAGGCCACCGGGCACGTGCAGGTAGCCGAGATCGCGGGCGACGCCCATGTTCCGCACCATGGACCGTCCGACGAAGGCGACCTTGCGCCGGTGCGCCGCGGCGGCGTCGAGCACCTGCTGCACCCGGTGCACATGGGAGGCAAAACACGCGACGATGATCCGCTGCCCAGCGCTGTCGAAGATGTTGTTAAGCACCGGCGCGATGTCCCGCTCCGGCGTGACGATGCCCGGCACCTCCGCGTTGGTGGAATCGGACATCAGCAGGTCGACGCCCTCCGCACCGAGCCGGGCGAACCCCGCCATGTCGGTCAGCCGGCCATCCAGCGGAAGCTGGTCCATCTTGAAGTCGCCGGTGTGCAGCACCAGTCCGGCGGGGGTGCGAATCGCGATCGCCAGCGCGTCCGGAATCGAGTGGTTGACCGCGAGGAACTCGAGGTTGAAGGGACCGAACTTGCGGTGCTCGCCCTCCACGACCTCGACCGTCGACGGCGTGAGCCGGTGCTCGCTGAGCTTGGATCGCACCATCGCCAGCGTCAGCTTGGAGCCGACCAGCGGTATGTCGGACCGCTCCCGCAGCAGGTACGGGACCGCACCGATGTGGTCCTCGTGCGCATGGGTGAGGACGACGGCCTCAACCTGGTCGAGCCGGTTCCTGATATACCCGAAATCCGGCAGGATCAGGTCCACGCCAGGCTGATCTGGCTCGGGGAACAGAACGCCGCAGTCAACGATCAGCAACCGACCGCCGAATTCGAAGACGGTCATGTTCCGGCCGATCTCGCCGAGCCCGCCGAGCGGGACGACTCGCAGCCCGTTGGCGGGCAGCGGGGACGGAGGGGCCAGGTCTGGGTGCGGGTGGCTCACGAAGCGCCTCCGCGGGCGCCCAGGCAGCAGCTCGTTGCGGTCAATTCCATTGTTTCAGTTGAGCATATCGTTGTAGTTGAGTACAGCAGCGGGGCCGGCGCGCCGGTCTGGCGTACCGAAAAGCTATCCAGGAAGCTTAACGCTTCCCGCCGTCAGATCCTCACGGAGCTGACGCCGCTCAGCCTCGCTGGCCGCGAGCAGCGGCCCGCGAACAGGCCCGGCCGGGAGACCGAGCATCGACAAAGCGGCCTTTGTCATAACAAGACCTTGGTTCCGGAAGATTCCCGTATATACCGGGAGAAGTTCCTTGTGTATAGCTAGCGCCTCCGCGTTGCGTCCAGCGGCGAACGCCTCGATCATCTCCAGCAGCCGATCCCCCACCACATGCCCGACCACGCTGATGAAGCCAACGGCCCCGATGGACAGCCAGGGCAGGTTCAGCATGTCGCTGCCACAGTAGTAGACGAGGTCGGTCCTGGCTAGCACCCACGAGGTCGCACCGGGGTTGTCCTTCGCGTCCTTCACCCCGATGATCCGCGGGTGCTCCGCGAGCCGCACCAGCGTCTCCGTCGCCACCTCGGCCCCGGTGCGCCCCGGAATGTCGTAGATCAGCACCGGCAGGTCGGTGGCGTCCGCGGCGGCCTTGAAGTGCGCCTCGAGCGCGTCCTGCGCCGGCTTGCTGTAGTACGGCGTGACAACGAGCAGTCCATCGACCCCCGCCGACGCCGCCTGCCTGGCCAGGTGCTGGGTATGGGAGGTCACGTTGGTCCCCACCCCGGCCACGATCTTGGCCCGGTCCCCCACCGCGTCGAGAACCACCCGGAGCAGCCGCTCCTTCTCCTCGTCGGTGGTCGTCGGGGCCTCGCCGGTGGTTCCGTTGATGACGAGACCATCGCTGCGCATGTCGTCGACGAGGTAGGTCGCCAGCCGCGCGGCGCCGTCGTAATCGACCTCGCCGTCAGACGTCATAGGGGTGATCATGGCCGTGATCATCCGGCCGAAGGGAGCCGCGGTAGTCGTCATAACCGCACGTTACCCGCCGACGCGACCCTCGGGTAGTCGGCATGCCGCCGTTGACCAACAACATTGTGCCATAACGGCGCGGGGTGGCGGCCCCCACGCAGCCGCCACCCGGCCCAGCCGGCAAGTTACCTGGACGCCGCCACCCGCCACATCGCGATACCAAGCGCCGCGACGCCCACCACCAGCAGCCCGGCCGCCCAGATGGCGTGGAACAGCATCAGGCGATCTTGCGGCTGGTAGCTCAGCCAGTACGTGTAGTGGTGCGCCGCGAGCCACTGTCGTGCGCTGGTGAACGAATCGTTCATGAGGACCTTGGTCATCGGTGTGGCAGCTACGGAAGAAGTCATATCCAATGCTCCGTCCGCCGTGATGGATAGTCCGGGGACGATGTGCCCGGCACCGTCTGTGAACGAGCCACTCAGCATGTAGGCACCGTTGTAGACACTGTCCACCATCGAGACGCTTGGAGGGCTGAACGGTGCGCGGGCGATCACCGGGTGCAGGCCGATCAGCCACGGCCTTAGGCGGACGTCGGCAAAGTAGACGAGGGCGGCGCCCACGGCCAGCGTCGTGGCCATCGCCGGGAGGGTCCGCCTGATCACCGCGGCGGCGAGCACCGCGATCCCGAAACTGGCGATGACGAGCGCGGCGAAGGCCAGCGGGCTGAACGGGAACTCGCTCCACCCCCACGGGGCTCCCGTGGGGCCTAGGAGCCACTGTGTCATCGGGATCCAGCGGTCGAACGCCAGGCCACAGGCAATCGCACCGACGATCGTCACCACTAGCAACAGCGCTGCGGTGCCCGCGAGCCAGCGAAGCCGGCTCACACCCTGGGTCCAGGTATAGCGGAACGTTCCTGTCTCGTACTCCCGGGTGAGCCACCGGACCCCGCCGAACATCGCGACGACGATGGGCAGGACAAGCAAGGGGAAAACGACCTCGTACAGCTGGAGATGGGCAGTGAACTCTTGCCACGCAGTACTCGACTCGCAGCGCGAAGTGAGCGGATCAGCGGTGCACCCGAGCACATTGTGCGCGACCAGCCAGGAACGCATGCTCATCGCCTGGTAGAGCGTCCAGGCGGCCCCCGCCGCAAATGCCACGAGCACGCCGATCAGCGCCAGCCGGTTGCGGAACCACGCGGCCCGCACCACCCGCCAGACCGGAATCGTCCCGCGCTCGGCCGTTATCGCGGTCATGACGCCGCCGCCCCGGCGGTGACCGGTCCTGGCAGCGCGGTGGCGTCGGGATCGCGGAGGTAGGCGAGGATCAGTTCCTCCAGGCCCACCTCACGGGACTGGAATCCGGGCGGCGGGTCGCCGGCGTCCCGAACCAGCAGGTGTGCCTGCCGCGCGGCGCGCAGCAGCGAGATCGCGCCGAGCCGCCGTGCCAGCTCGGCGGCCTGGTCGGCCGGGCCGGTGAGCATCTGGTGGGCCGCGAGCAGTTCCAGGCACCGGCCAGCTACCTGGACCTTGCCGTGGGAAAGCACGATCAGGTAGCTGGCGATCCGTTCCATCTCGGGGAGCACGTGCGAGGAGAACACGATCGAGATCTCCTGCTCGTAGGCGACCGTGACCAGCGCGGCCAGGAATTCATGCCGGGCGAGCGGGTCGAGCCTGGCCATCGGTTCGTCCAGCAGCAGCAAGCTAGGGTGCCTAGCGAGCGCCAGCGTGAGGGCAAGCTGCGCCTGCTGCCCGCCGGACAGCTTGCCCGCCTTGTGCCCGAGGGAGATGTCCAGGCCGGCCAGCCGGTCCTCAGCGAGCTGCCGGTCCCAAGGCTGGTTGAGGTCCCCGGCCACCCGCAAGTTGTCCCGGACCGTGAGCTCGGTATAGACCGGGGTGTCCTGCGCGACAAACGCGACCCGTCGCCGGGCTTCGGGCGAGCCAGCCGGCACGCCGAGAACGGAGGCGACGCCGTCGGTGGGCTTGGACAGCCCGGCCAAGATGCTGAGCAGGGTGGTCTTGCCCGCGCCGTTTGGCCCGACGAGGGCGGTGATCTGCCCGGCCGGGACCGTCAGCCCGCAGTCGCGCAGCGCCCAGTTACGCCGGTACCGCTTGCCTAGTGAGCTGGTCTGTACTGCGACGTTCATGCGACCGCCCCCGACTGCGCCGCATGGAAATCGTGTACCACCATCTCGAAGAGCGCGGCCATCGAACCCTGGTCAAGACCCGCCGTCGCGGCGCTCCCGACCCACTGGGTCAGCGAACGGCGCAGGTTCGAGAGGTCACGCGTACTCGGCGTCGACGGCTCCGCGACGATGAACGTGCCGACGCCAGGACGGCCCTCGGCGATCCCCTTGTGCTCAAGCTCGCGGTAGGCCTTCAGCACGGTGTCCGCGTTGATCGCCAGCGAGGACGTGACGTCCTTGACGCGCGGCAGCTGGTCGCCGCGCTTGAGGTAGCCGAGCAGCAACGCGCGCTCGGCCTGCTGGATGAGCTGGCGGTACGTAGGCGCACCCGAGCCCGGGTCTAGGTAGAACGCGATCGGCGACACGGCATCCCCGCCACCCCCGCTTACCGGTTTATCGGTAGTCATGGATAAACCATAGAACCAGCGACCCCGGCACCGCAAGTGCGCTGCAGCCGACCGCGCTCAAGCCTCAGTAAGCAACAACATGAACTTGCGGCGCGCCGCGCGTCCTTGATGTGGTCCGTCTAGGGTTCTCGAACTGACACATACCCGGTCATTTCTCCCAGCCATCACGCCCGGGGATCATGGTCGGTGCTGCATTAACGAGACTCTTTGCTGGTTAGTGCCACACCAACCATGATCCATCGAACCTAAGAACGACTGCGAGGCCGATACAACCGGGCGATACCCCACCAAACCGGGCGGTCCCAGCGCCGGAAGTGCGCCGGGACCGCCCGGAGACGGGACCCCCGGGAGACCGGACCGCCCGGAGACGGCACCGCCCGGAGACGGCACCCCCGGGGAGACGGGGCCGCTGGGGTTAGGACCGCGTTGCGGGCTCGCTGACCAGGCCGAACGCGGCGTGCGCGAGGGTCAGGGCGCTTAGTTCGGTGCTGGTGGGGATGGCGTTGTTCGGGTCAGACAGCTCCAGGACCACGACCGCCACCTGGCCGTCGGCTGAGCGGGCCAGGTAGCCGAGGGTCAGCACGCCGGTCTCGGATCCGCCCTTGAACCACACCAGCGGCCACGCCGAGTGCGACAGCGCGATGTCGCCGTTGTTGAACGACAAGGCGGTGGAGACGGGGCTTAGCTCGGGCCGGCCTGCGTCGCGGTACAGCCGGGCGAACTGCGCGCATAGGTCGGCGGGCGAGGCGAACCACTCGATACTGTCGATGTCCCTGGGGCTGGCAAGGTCGGCCGCGGTCAAGTTGATGGCCGACAGCGGAATGCGGTCGATGACGGTCCGCAGGTAGCTGAGCCGGGCGGATGGGGAGAGCGCGAGGTAGGCGTCGGCGTAATACGGGTAGTCGTCGTACTTGAGCATGAACATCTCCCGGGTCCGCAGGAACGGCTCGTCCAGGCTGGCGTGCGCGGAGGTAAGCCGGACCTGCGCCTCGACAGCGGCCCGGCCGACCAGCGCGGCCAGCTCGTCGGCGGCGGTGTTATCGCTGCTGGAGATCATCAGGTCGGCGAGCTGAGCCACCGTGTAGCGGGTCCCGGCCGGCTCGATCTGCAGGCTGCCGCTCGGCAGGCTGCGTAGTCTCGCGGAGAGCGCGACCGTCTGGTCCCAGGAGAGCCGTCCGGCGGTCACCGCGTCCGCCACCGCGCCGAGGATGTAAAGCTTCAGCATCGACCCCAGCGGCCGAGCGGTGGACGGCGCCACCGTGTTGACCGGGTCGCAGGTGCCGTCGGCGCCGATGGTGGCGGCCTCGAAGCCGACATCCGGTGCCAGGCTGGATGCGGCGGTGTCCAGCGCCTGCCAGGAGGCAGGACCGGACGGGAAGGTCGGGGCCGCGCCGAGCTCGGCGGCTTCGATTAGCCCGTCAGAGTCGGTCTCGATCTCGACCGTGAGCTCGGTAGTCCCGGCCACGGCCTGGGCCTCGAGCACGGTTCGGGTGGTTCCCGCGTCGAGGGAGATCAGCCGCCAGGGGCCCTTACTCGGGAACTGCTCGAAGGCCTGGTTGATCTGCGTGGCGGAAGCTTTGGCCAGGAACGCCTGGTCGAAATGCCGGTCGATCTCGCTGACCGGCAGCGGAGCGTGCGGCGCCGCCGAAAGCAGCCAGTCCAATTGCCTGCCCACCGCGAACTTGGGCAGTGCAAAGGTAAGTGACGCTCCGGCGTGGCCAGCTGGCTCGGCTGACGCCCCGGCCGACCCGCTGCCCACGCACGCGACCGTGATCGCCACGGCCGCCGATCCGATAACTGCCAATGCTGATCGCATTCGCATTTGATTGTTCCTCTCATTTCGGTGTGTCCGCTCCCCCGTGGAGCGGAAGTTCAGCGTGCGGTCTTCGCCCAGGCGCGCAGCACGCCGTCGTTGACGCGGTCGACCGCGATGAGCCGGTTGGTGAGGGAGATGTGCACCTGACCGTCGCGGATCCGCAGCAACAGCGCGGCGGCGGAGCCGGGGAACACGCCGCCGGTCATCGCGACGTCTCCGCGCGGGCTGAGCAGCCAGCCCAGGCCAGCCCGCAGCTCACCGCCATCGGCCGCGGGTGCGGGCGCTACTGCCTGGCTCGCCAGTGAGTCAGGCAGTAGCGACGCCCACCCGGTACCCAGCCGCAGCAGATCGGCCGGGGTCGCCCACAGCCCGCCCGCGGCCGGAAGGGTGCAGACCTTGGCGGGCACCGGCGCGAAGGCACCCTCGGCCGTCACTCGGTAGCCGGTCACCGCGCGCGGCCCGAATTCGGCCGCGCTGGCGGGGAACGACGAGTCGCGCATGCCCAGCGGCCCGAGCACGAGACGGCCGGCCGCCTCCCGGAACGATGAGCCGGTGACGTCGGCGACCAGTTGCCCGAGTACGGCAAACCCGCCGTTGCTCGGCCACACGACGCCGCGCGGTCCGCCGCAGCCGATCACCGGGCCGGTCACCGTGACTAGCTCGGGCACCCGATCGGCGATCAGTGTCCCGCCCGCGGGATTGTCCACTCCGCCGGTGCTGCTGAGCAGTTCCCGGACGGTGACCGTGTCGTCGGCCAGCCGCACGGTACGCAGGTAGTCGTTGGCCGGCCAGTCGAGGCCGATCTGGCCGGCCGCGACCAGGCGCAGCACCGCGGTGGTGGTGACCAGGGAGGCGATGCCGGATGCCGGGAACCGGTGGCTGGGCTGGAGGACCTCGCCCCTGTCCAGGTCCGCCCAGCCGGTCGCGGTCACCCATGGCGTGCCGCCTGGGCCATTCCCGGCCAGCAGCAGCCCGGCCAGCCCGAGCTCGCCGAACGCCCATCCCGCGAGCTCGGCGGCCCAGTCCGGTGGCGCACCGCTGCTGTCCGTCGGCGGCAGACCGGTACGCGGGTCGGCGATCAACTTGCCGAGCGGGAATCCCCGCAGGCCGGTCAGCTTGTGCGGCGGGTCGGCGGCGGCGGCCGCGGCCACGTCAAGGCCGCCGATCTGCACCCGGACGACCAGTGACGTCTGGCTCGCGACTACTAGTTCCTCCCGCAACGCCGCGGCCACGCTGGTGATGGTCCGCACCAGCACGTCGGGCGGAATCGCGGCCAGGAACTGGTCGTCGAAGTGCTGCCGTAGCTCGTCCTCACCGGGAACCGCCCAGCCTTGCTCTCCGGCATCCCGGAACCGGGCGATCATCCACTGGAGCTGGGCCAGTGCGGGGTTCGCGGCCGCGGACGGGCTCGCGACGAACTGCTTGAGCGCCGCCCAGCTTGGGTGGCCGTGCTCCCGCGCGACGGCTAGCTGCGCGTCGTGCAGGGAAGCGAACTCGCCGACGGCGAGGCGGCGTTTCGCGGCGAGCTTGAGATAGCGCAGACTCGGCTGACCGGGAAGCGCACGGTTGCGTGCGGGCATGGCAGCCCTTCCTCACGCCCGTGGATCCGCGTGCACCGGGCCGGAAAGACTCGCCTCGGAGACTGTCTACATCGGCCGGTGTGCTTGCAGCACTTCCCGCGGATCCAGCGGTGGCCGGTACCACCAAGAAGATATTAACACCGGAAGAAGGGCGGCCGCCCTGAGCTCGGGGGTACCCAGGGCGGCCGCGTCTACTTGTTAATCGTCGCGAGCCCCCCGCCGCGTTACAGGTGGCGACTAAAAAACCGGGATGATGTCCTCGGGGTCGATGTCGTCCTTCACGTCGACGCCCTCGATGTCCAGCTCAGGGATGGCGGGGAACTCGATACCCCAGCGCTGCACGATCGCGCGGACGCGGGCGATCGCGACCCGCCAGTTCTCCGCCTGCTCCTCGTACGTCAGCACGCCGAGGCCCGCGTCACGGGCGATCGACATGAGCACCCGATGGTTCGGCAGGAAGTACGGCGGCAGGTCCCAGAAGCCGCTCGGAGGCGGCTCCCACAAGATCATCGACAGGAACACGAACCCGGCGCGGAGCTGCCTGGTGATCAGCTCCTTGACGTCGGGGACCAGCCCCGGCCACTCGTTCTCCAGGATCGTCATGCAGATCTGCAGATGCCGGGACTCGTCGCGGCCGATCTTGGTGAACATCTCGCGGAAGACGGGATGAGAAGTGCCAGACGACATGCCGCGGAACAGCGTGGACGCCGCCATCTCCCCCATCATGAAGCTGGTGAACAGCACCGCGAGCGAGTACTTGCCGACCGCCTTGTTGTAGCCGCTCCAGTACCGGCCGCCGTTGTGGTATAGCCAGCCGATGTTGTTGTGCGCGGCTCGCTCCAGGTCGGTGCTCGGCGTCCAGTCCAAGGGCCCGCCGGGCCACAGTGCGGCGATCGTCCGCTGGCAGCACTCCTCGTGGTTCATCTCGTCGCGGGTGATGGAGAAGAAGCACTTGCGGACGGGATCCTCTTCGTGCTGCTCGAACGCCTGGATCGTCGCCCGCGCGAACACCGCGGGGCCGGAAGCGTCGAAGTTCGCGAGCACCGCGAACCAGTACATCACCGCCAGTCGCTGTTCCTCGGTGAAATCGGACGCGCGCAGCGACGACCACGACAGGTCCGCTGGGTTCCACACCGCGCGCTTGGACTTCTCGTAGATGGCGGCCAGCTTCTCGGTGTCCACATGCCATTCCATCGGGTAGATGTTGGGCTGCGGGACCTCGGGCGCTGGCCAGAACCCCTCGGGAGGGATCGTCACGTCAAGATCGGCCATGTTACGGCTCCTTTACCTGATCTTGTTACGCAATACCCCGATGCCCTCGATCTCGCACTCAACGACGTCACCTGGGGAGAGCCACCGACCGTCGTTATGCTCAAGGATGCATCCGGTGCCTACGGTGCCCGAGCCGATCACGTCGCCCGGCCGAAGTCCGCGAGTGTTACGCACCGCCTGGGCGAGGATCTCATCCCAGGAGTAGTGGATGTCGGCCGCGTTCCCGCGGGAACGCTCCTCGCCGTTGACCCTGGCCGTCATCACGGCATCTCCCAGGTCACCGGTGACCAGCACCGGACCAAACGACGTGGCGAAATCCTTCGCCTTCGCCGGGCCCAGTCCGATGCGCATCTCCTTGCGCTGGATGTCCCGGGCGGACCAGTCGTTCATCACGGTGAAGCCGGCGATCCGCCCGCCGGTGCCGATGACGGCCGCGACCTCAAGCTCGTAGTCAAGCTCCGCGGTCCCGGCGGGATATGGCACGTCCTCGCCGGGGCCGTAAATCGCGTCCGGGTTGGTGAAGTAGAACGCCGGGAACTCGTACCACTCCGGCGGGACCTGCGCGCCCCGGTTGGCGCGGGCGGTCGCGATGTGCTGCTCGAAGGCGAAGAAGTCCCGCACCGTCGGCGGCCGGGGAACCGGCGCCCGCAGCGTCACGTCGCCGAGCGGGAAGCTCGGCCCGTCCGGTACGTCGAAGTCCGCGGCCAGCACGTCCACCAGCGTCGGTGCCTCCAGCCGCAGGACCTCGTCACCGGAAACCCGCCCGGGCGCGTCCGAGCCGCCTGCCACGCTAAACGTGCAATACCGCATCAGGACAGACTAGTAAAAGCCGTTCGCTTCCTCGAAGTCCCACGCCGCACAGGGCGATCCGTACGTGCTCTGGATGTAGCCCAGGCCCCACTTGATCTGCGTGGTCGCGTCGGTCAGGTAGTCCGAGCCGGCCGAGGCCATCTTGGAGGCCGGCAGCGACTGCGGGACGCCGTACGCACCCGACGCGTTCTCCGCGTCCCACTCCCAGCCGGACTCCCGGTTCCAGAGGTCTAGCAGGCAGGTGAACTGCGACGACACGCTGAAGCCGTAGCTAGGCATCAGCTCCTGGGCGACCGTCTGCGCCTGCGACGGGCTCAGTTCCCCCGACGCGGTATCGGTATCGGTGCTGGTGCCGGTGCTGCTGCCCGCCTGGTCAGCCGCCGCGGCGGCAGCGGCCGCCGACGCCGAGGCGGCGGCCTCGGCCTGAGCTTCGGCCGCCTCGGCCTTGGCCTTGGCCGCGGCCACGACCTTCGACGGCGCCACGAGCTTCGGGTTCCCCATCGTGGACATGGTCTGGCTCGCCGCCGTCAGGTCGATGATCTCCTGGCGCTTCGCCTCCAGCACCGCGATGGCCTGGCTGTTCGGCAGCGCTTCGTAAGCAGCCGAGAAGCCGGATCCATGCCGCCACGAGCCGTGGTAATAGCCAGCCAAGCTGGCGGCTACCACGATGAGCGCCGCGACGATCGCCACTCCGGCGATGGGGTTGCGGCGATGATGACGCTTGACAGAGCGCCGGCCGTTGGGCCCGGGCGGCAGCGCCGCCGGCGGGGTCGTCCGGTCATGGTTGTTAGCCCTGCTGTCGCGGCGTCGTGTGGCTAGCAAAAAGACAAGTCCTCTCAACGTGGCGCTCGGAGGACGACTATGCCACACCAAATGATGAAATATATCGGATTTGTAACAAAAGACCGCGTGTGGTACTTCGAGCGGTTTGCCCGGAACGCGCGGTCAGGGCACCCGCCCATGGATGTCCCATCGATGGCCGAATTCGGCCATCGATGGGACATCCATCGGGTCGCCGAGCGGCTTCAGGCAGCCCAGCGGGACGCTTGGAGGGTGTTGGCCAGCAGCATCGCGATCGTCATCGGGCCGACACCGCCGGGGACCGGGGTGATCCGGGCCGCGATACCGTCAAGCTCGGCCGCCCGCACATCCCCGGCCAGCCGGCCGTCTGGCGTGCGGTTGATGCCCACGTCGATCACCGTGGCACCAGGCTTAACATGCTCCGCGCCGATGAGACCGTGCACACCGGTGGCCACCACCAGGATGTCCGCGACCCGGGTGACGGCTGGCAGGTCGACGGTGCGCTTGTGCGCTACGGTCACCGTCGCCTCGCGGTGCAGCAGCATCTGTGACATCGGACGCCCCACGAGCTGCGAATAACCGACCACGACAGCGTGCGCGCCCGCGATGGACACTCCCTCGGCGTCCAGCAGTTCCATCACCCCGCTGGGCGTGCACGGCCGCAGGCCAGGAGCACCGCGGGCCAGCAGCCCGGTGCTCATGGTCGTCAGGCCGTCGACGTCCTTGCCCGCGGGGATCCGGTCGATCAGCGACGCTGAATCCAGGCCCGGCGGCAACGGCAGCTGCAGCAAGATCCCCGACACGTCCGGGTCAGCCGCGAGCTGGTCAATCACCTCGGCGACCTGCTCCTGGGTGGCCTCGGCTGGCATCGACCGATGGAACTCGCGCATGCCGACCGCCAGCGCCGCGCGGCGCTTGTTCGCCACGTAGACCGCACTCGCCGGATCGTCCCCGACCAGAATGGTCGCCAGTCCCGGTACCCGGTCACTCGTGGCGATCTCTTCAGCGATCCTCGACCTGATGTCGCGGGCGATCTTCTTGCCTTCGATTAGCGTGGTCAGTGCCCGATTCCTCTCTGATCCACTCCGCAGTGGCTCAGCCCTCGCCACCGGCCAACCGTTTTCGCGTAGCTCAGATGCCCCGGTCCCGCTATGCATCGGCGTCGATGCCGAACTGGGTGATGATGCGGGTGCATTCCAGGGTAACCGGTCACGGTGACCTCCCGAACACCCTCCGCCAAGTCCCGCCGATCAGCGGAGCTGGCGGAAGCGGCTCGCGTGGAAGACCAGCGGGGCGACCGCCGGGTCCGCGTCGAGCTCATGCACGCGCAGCAGGATCACGTCGTGGTCCCCGGCCGGAACCACGTGATGGACACTGCACTCCAGCCAGGCGCTCGCACCCTCCACGAAGACGGCCCCGCCGCCGCTCACTCGCCAGGGCAGCGTCGCGAACTTGTCCGTCCCGCGACCGCTGAGCTGCCGGCAGGCGTCCTCTTGGTGCGCGCCGAGGATGCTGATGCCCAGCCGTCCGACATCGCGGATCCGCGGCCAGGTGGTCGAGCTGTGCGCCACGCAGACCGAGACGATCGGGGGGACCAGGGAGACCGACGTGAACGAGTTGGCCGCGATACCGAACGGCACCTGGTCAACCAGGGCGGCGACGGCGGTCACGCCGGTCGGGAACGCACCGAAGACTCGCCGGAGCTCAGGCTCGGAGTCGATCACGCGTGTCATCGGGCACCCACGGGAACGCGGTCGAGCACGACATCCCCGGTCACAGCTGCTCGCTGACCGCGATCGGCGGCAGGTCCGCACCCAGCCGGAGTCTTTCCAGGAACAAAACGACGGTCGCCGCCGCCGTCCGGTGCGTGGCGTCGTTCAGCGCGTCATGCTTACCGCCGGTGATGCTCACGAGCTCGGCCCGTGGGGCGGCGGCGTACCGGGCACGGGCGTCGGCTAGCGGGCTGACCTGGTCGTCAGCGCCATGGATGCCGAGCACCGGCTGCCGCAGGCTGGCCAGGTCGGCTCGCTCGGCCCAGCCTTCGGGCACCGGCTTGTACAGCGCGCCGCGGCTGAGGGCCGGGCCCTCGAGCCGGGCGCGGTGCGTGGGGCAGGCGGTACGCGCGTCAAGCTCTTCCTCCCAGGAGGTAGGGGCGGTGCTGTCCCCCGACGGCAGGCCGGCCAGCACCAGCGCGTCCACCTCCGTCACCCGGCCGGACGTGATGAGCCCGGTCGCGAACAAGGCTCCGGTGTCCGAGCCGACGAGCACGTGCGGGCGCGGGCCGTCGGTCGCGGCAAGTACTTGGGAGGTCGTGAGTGCCTCGTCCTGAACAGGATCCGCCACGACGCGCACCCGGTAGCCGTCGGCGGAGATCCGGCGGCCGAAGCGTTCGTAGAGTTCGGGGCGCTCGCCACGCCCGGGGATCACGATCAGCGTGCCGCGTGCGGCGATCCCGTCCGGCTCGTTCCAGCTCACGACCGGGGTCTGCTCGCTGATCAAGGTCATCTTGGCTCCCGTTCAAGGCTCTGTTTCCTACTAAAATAGTAGGAAAACCGCGAAGGAGTCCAACGACGATTTCGAATCGACTCCGATCACGAAGCCTTATCAACCAGGCAGCAGGCCCTGCCACGCCCGCGGCGGGCCATCGATGAGGGCCAGATCACGACCGCGAATGCCTGGCATCATCACACGCGAGTTCCGCTCTTCACCGGCCGACCCTACTATCGATCCGGAGGAGAGGAACCGCATGGATAAGAGCCATTTCGACGAGTACATCAGGCGTTTCAACGAGCGTGACCGCACCGCGTTCGACGATTACCTAGCGCCGGATATGCACATGACGAACGGCACCCTGGAGTTCGACGGGGTAACCGGAATGCGGGCGCACTACGAGAAGATCTGGGTCAGCTTCGACGAGGAGCTGCACGTCGAACGGTACGTCAGCGATTCCGACACCGTCGCGATTCAGATGTGGACGCATTTCACCGCCCACCGCGACGACCCGGAATCCCTCTTCGGCAAGGTCGAGAAGGGGACCACCTTCGACTTCCACGGGCTGATCATGTACCGGCTACGGGCAGACGGGCTCTTCCAGGACATCAAGGTCGCTTACAACAGCTTCACCCGGACTGATCCAGACGGAAGCTCAGTGGAGCTTGGCGTCCCGCACTGAGCTAATCGCCCTTCACGTTCACGATCTGGTGCAGCGTGTGGCGGATCTCCACCAGGTCAGCGGCATCGGCCATGACCTGATCCACCGGCTTGTAGGCCTGCGGGATCTCGTCCAGGAACGCGTCCGTGTGCCGCCACTCGATACCCGTCATCGCCTGCTCGAGCTGGTCCCTGGTGAAGGTCTTGCGTGCCTTCGAGCGGCTGTAGTTCCGCCCCGCGCCGTGCGGCGAAGAGTTCAGCGCCAGCCGGTTCCCCTTGCCGGTGACCACGTACGATGCCGTGCCCATCGATCCGGGAATCAGCCCGGGCTTGCCCAGAGTCGCGTCGATCGCGCCCTTGCGGGACAGCCAGATGCGGCCGACGCCCTTGCGTGCCCTGGGGCGCCAGTACCGGGCCAGCTCACCGGTCATCTCCTCGGTGTAGTTGTGGTGGCACCGGATGACCTCTGCCGACCGCACTTCCTGGTCCAGGAAGGCCGCCAGGCAACCGATGATCCGGTCCATCATCTCGTCCCGGTTCAGCAACGCGAAGTGCTGCGCCCAGCGCAGGTCCCTGATGTACGCCCAGAACTCGTCGGTTCCCTCCACCAGATAAGCCAGATCCGGATCGGGCAGCGGGATCCACCACCGCTCGCACAGCCGCTGCGCGACCTTGATGTGCCTGGTGGCCAGCTTGTTGCCGACACCACGCGAGCCGGAGTGCAGGAACAGCCAGACTCGGTCCAGCTCATCCAGGCTGACCTCGATGAAGTGGTTCCCCGATCCCAGCGTCCCCAGTTGCAGCCGCCAGTTCGGCGCTACCGACTCGGCGTTACCGGCACCGTCCAGGGCCTCGAGCACGGCGACCCGCTCTTTGGTCCCGTCCTGGGCGAGCTCGGTGTTGTATACCCCAGCGGACAGCGGGATCACCGCCTCGATCGCCTCCCGCAGCGGGCTCAGGCTGCCGCGACGCCGGATGTCCTCGGCCGTGAACTGAGTGCGGACAGCCTGCATTCCGCAGCCAAGGTCAACTCCAACCGCGGCTGGCACGATCGCGCCCAGCGTCGGGATCACGGATCCGACCGTAGCGCCCTTGCCCTCGTGTGCGTCCGGCATGAGCGCGAGGTGCGGGTAGACAAAAGGCATCGAGGCTGTGCGGGAGGCCTGCTCCCGGGCGGACGGCTCCAGGATTGACGCCCAGCTAAACAGCTTCTTGCCGATCTGCTCCACGGCCTTGCCCCCTCACTTTCACGATCACTCGCCGGGACACCGATTGTCCGCGATCACGCAGTTTGCGAGCAATCTATTTACCGCAAGGCAGGGGGTTTACCAAGGTCCTCGTATCGAACAAACATTCGTAGACAGTTCGAGCAGTCCTTGGTCCGTGCTTATGCTTCGCTACCTACCGCCGTTGTTCCGCGAGGCGGACGGGACGCTGGCAGGCCAAGGTGGCCGCGGTACAAGTCAGCGACCCGGAAGGCCAGGTCCAGGGACTGGGTGCGGTTGAGACGCGGATCGCACGTCGTCTCGTAACGGTAGCTCAGATCGCTCTCGGCGATGTAGTGACCGCCGCCGGTGCACTCGGTGACATCGTCGCCGGTGAACTCGATGTGGATGCCGCCGGGATAGGTGCCAAGTGCGCGGTGCACCTCGAAGAACCCGGTGACCTCGTCCAGTACGTCGTCGAAGTTCCTGGTCTTGCGGCCGTCGGCCGCTTCCACGGTGTTGCCGTGCATCGGATCGCATACCCAGACCACCGGGGCCCGGCTGGCGGCCACCTTCTCCACCAGCGGGGGCAGCGCCTGCCGGATCCGGTCCGCACCCATCCGGGTGGTCAGGGTGAGCCGACCAGGCTCTTGATCCGGGTCCAGCGCGTCGATCAGCTCGAGCACGTCCTGCGCGGTGGCGTCCGGGCCGATCTTGACGGCGATGGGATTGCGGATCTTGCGGGCGAACTCGACGTGCGCTCCGCGCGGGTCACGGGTACGCTCCCCGATCCACAGCAGATGGCCGGACAGATCGTAGGCATGTCCGGTCCGCGGGCCGGTCCGGGTCAGGGCGCGCTCATAGTCCAGTAGCAGGGCCTCGTGGCTGGAGTAGAACTCCACCGCCCGGAACTCACGGGGGTCGGCCCCGCACGCGTGCATGAACGCGATCGCCCGGTCGATCTCGCCCGCCAGCTGATCGTAACGCTGCCCGGCCGGACTGCCCGCCACGAAGTCCTGGTTCCAGGCATGCACCTGGCGCAGGTCGGCATACCCGCCGCTGGCCAGGGACCGGCACAGGTTCAGCGTGGCCGACGCGCAGTGATACGCCTCCAGCAGCCGACCGGGGTCAGGTGTCCTGGACGCGGCGGTGAACTCGATGCCGTTGACCGCATCACCCCGGTAGACCGGAAGCTCCACGCCGTCCCGTACCTCGGTGGCCCCCGACCGCGGCTTGCCGAACTGGCCAGCCATCCTGCCCACCTTCACCACCGGCACGCTGGCCGCGTAGGTCAGCACGACGGCCATCTGCAGCAGCGTCTGGAACTTGCCGCGGACGCTGTCGGCGGTCGTGCCGGCGAACGTCTCCGCGCAGTCACCGCCCTGAAGCAGGAAAGCCTCGCCGCGCGCCACCGCGGCCAGCCGCTCCTTCAGCTGATCGCATTCGGCGGCCAGCACCAACGGCGGCCGGCCCTCCAGTCCTCGTACCACTTCAGTTAGACGAGCACGATCGGGCCATTGCGGCTGCTGAAGCGCGGGCAAAGTCACGCAGCTCAGCCTACCCACAGTGACCACGCTCGTCGCCGGGGAGTAGCGGACACCGCACCGGATTAAGGATCATTCAGCGGGGTAATCGCGCGCTATGACTGCCGACGGCGCCCCACCGCTCGCCGATAGATACCTGATACACCACCGCGTCGCCGCCGGGGATTCCGCCGACGTATGGCGTGCCACGGACGTGATGCTGTCCAGGACGGTCGCCGTCAAGATCCTGCGTCCTGAGCTCGCCGCAGACGGCGAAGCGGTCGCACGTTTCCGCGACAAGGCGCAGCACGCCGGATCGGTCCCCGGCGGAGGGATCATCCGGGTCTACGACTACAACGAGACCTGCCCCGGTTCCCCGCCGTTCATGGTCATGGAGTTCATCGAAGGCGCCTCCCTCGACGAGATCCTCGCCGACGGCCCCCTCCCACCAGACCGGACGCTGGACATCGTGGCGCAGATCGCGCGGACTCTCCAGGATGCGCGATGGGCCGGCCTGGCGCATCCCGACATCCGCCCAGAAAACGTACTGATCAGCAACGACGGCCTGGTCAAGCTCACCGACTTCGGCACTTCACGTATCGCCGGGACGGCTCCGGCGGCGGGAACCGGCGACGGCGGCCAGGCCAGCGCGGCCGACGACCTGTACGCCGTGGGCCTCCTGGCCTACCAGTGCCTCGTGGGTACTGTTCCGCTCACCGAGACGCCGCTCGCGCTGCCGGCTACCTTCCCTCCCGAGATCGTCGCGCTGGTCGACGAGCTCACGGCCAAGGACACGGCCGCGCGACCGGACAGCGCGGGCGAGGTCGCCCGGAGGGCGGCCGCCATCAAGGACCGCATGGTCACCGTCCAGCGCCCGCCACCGCCCGACACCCAGCCGTTTGCCGCCCCCGCCCAGGTTGACCCCGCCAGCCCGATGCCGGTCTCGTCCCTGGCTCCGGTGTACTCGCGCTACGGCCGTCCACGGCAGGTAGTGCTGCCCACGGTAGCGGTCGCCGCCATCGTCCTTGCCCTGTTCCTAGGCCGCATCATCGATCCCATCCGGCCAGCCGCGAAGGCGCCGGCCAGCGTCACACTGGTGGACGTCAGCGGTACCGCGCTTCGCGGGCAGCCAGTCACCGTAGTGGAGGCTCAGTTGCGCAGGCTCGGTCTGGCGGTCACCGTCCGCTGGGTCGTCAGCTCCGCGGTGCCGCCCGGCCGGGTCGTCTCCGTCTCGCCGACCGGCAAGGTGCCAGCCGGAACCCGTATCACGGTGACGGGAGCGCTGCTGCACCAGCAGACCGGGCAGCAACTCGTGCGCCCGTCCGGCACCCCTACCCGAGCCGCGCTTACCCGGCCGAGCAAGTCGGCCACGCATCCGGCCTCGACTGCCTCTGCGGCGAGTAGCCCGGTCGCGAGCAGCAGCCCGTCACCCCCGCCGGCCACCGCCAGCACCGCCCCCACCGCGAGCGTCACGCCCGCTCCCAGCGGCAGTCCCAGCCCTGGGCCTTCCTGACAGCGGGTCGCGGATCAGCGCGAAGACCCCATCGAGCGGTCGAGTCGCCGCTGACCATCTCCGTTTCACCAGCGCCGCGGGATTAGCGCCGTGACGGCGCCGAGCAGGTGGCATAGAACCGCGTCACCGTCGTCGCCGGGTGCGCGGCGGCGGTGCAGGCGGATGCGCCGCTGGCGGTCAGGCCGATCACCAGGCCGGCGATGAGAGCCATCAGGCCCGCCACAGGAAGCAGCAGGACAGAAGGCCGTCGCCCACGACGGCGCGGCGACAGTGGTTCCGCGCCATCCGCTTCCTCTCCCGAGGTGAGCCTGCTAAAAATCGCGAACATCGCGGTCATCCGGGGTTCGCTTGCCTCCAGGGCCCGCTCCATCGCGTTCAACCCGCGTAGGTGGGAGGCACGCGAACTCAGCGGAGCTTTCCCGCCCGCTCGTCCTGCGGTCATGGTTATCGGGTACCCGCCTGGGACGCCGCAAACATGTTTGGTCCACGCCCGGTTGGGGTTTCATCCGCCGATCTCGAGTAGCCACGCCGGATTGCCCAGCTGGCGCTAATATGCTGGCTTCACCCTATGGAGCGATGGGGTATCCGACACATATCCCTCAAGTGGGTGCTGATGGCAGCGAGTGCTGGGCAAAGCCAGACCGCATCGCCGGATCTCGCCGGGCGGGCGCGGATTCTGCTGATCGAAGACGACGACGGCGATGCCCTGTTGGTCGAAGAATTGCTCAACGAGGCTGGTGCCGGGGTCACGGTGCAGCGGGCCCGGCTGCTATCCGAGGCCAGGAAACTGATCCCGCAGGCGGCGTGCGTGCTGCTCGATCTCGGCCTTCCCGATTCCCAGGGCCTCGAAGGCCTGCGCTGGGTGCTCCAGCAGGAGCCGGAGGCCGCCGTCGTCGTGCTGACCGGCCTGGCCGACGAGCATTCCGGCGAGGAGGCGGTCCGGGCCGGTGCCCAGGACTACCTGGTCAAGGGCGACGTGACCGGTCAGATGCTGACCCGGGTCATCAGGTACGCGGTGGAGCGCCGCCGCTGGGAAGAGACCCAGCGGCAGTTGCACGCGGCGCGGATCACCGCGCAGGAGAACGCCCGGCTGGAACGGGGCCTGCTCCCCTCGCCGGTGCTGTCGGACTCCCGCGTGACCGTCTCGGCTCGCTACCGGGCCGGCGGCAAGCAGCGGCTGCTCGGCGGTGACTTCTACGACGTGGTGCAGACGCCGGATGGCTGGGTGCACGCGGTGGTCGGCGACGTCTGCGGCCATGGCCCGTCCGAGGCGGCGCTCGGCGTCTGCCTGCGAGTGGCCTGGCGGGCGCTGGTACTGGCCGGCCGCCCGGCCGCTGAGGTGCTGTCCACCGTCCAGAAGGTGCTGCAACACGAGCAGCAGGAGGACGCCATGTTCGCCACCGCCTGCATGGTGTCGGTGGCCCCGGACCGCCGCAGCGCGTTGCTACGGCTGGCCGGGCACCCGGCTCCGCTGCTGGTGACCAGCGATCAGATAACCGAGCTGACCGCGCCTGCCTGCCCGCCGCCCGGGCTCAACACCGCGGGGCACTGGCCGAGCAGCGAGGTCGAGCTCGGCGATAACTGGTCGCTGCTGCTGTACACCGACGGCCTGATCGAGGGCCGGATCAACAACGGCCCGTACCGCCTCGGTACCGAGGGGCTGGTGGACCTGGTGCGGGACGCGCTGGGCACGACGCCGTTCAACCCGGCCAGGGTGAGTGACGAGGCCATGCTTTCCCTGCTGATCGATCAGGTGCGCCAGCTCAACAACGGCGACCTTAACGACGACATCGCCATCCTCGCCCTCGGGTATTCATGATCGGTCAGCGGCGCTCGGTCCTGTCCCGCTGGCCGCTCACCGGGATCCTGACTGGCGCGGTCCTGCTCATGGTGGCCTTTTCGGTGGCCGCCGTGGTGACCGGTGCACTGGCGCTAGCGCACCTGAACGGCGAACGCGGGCGGATCGAGACCACGATCGATCCCGCTGAACTCGAGGCCCAGCAGCTCTACAGCGCGCTGCTGAACCAGGAAACCGGGGTCCGCGGATACGCGCTGAGCGGCGACTCGAGCTTCCTCGCCCCGTATAACCAGGGCTACGCTGCCGAGCAGACCGCGGTCGCACAGCTGCACAAGCTGCTGCCGCAGCTGCCGGCTAACGCGGCCGCCGACCTGTCGCAGGCAGTCGCTCAGGCGCATGACTGGCGGACCCGCTACGCGGAGCCGACGATCAACCAGATCCAGACGAGCGGCAAGCCGGTGGTCAGCCCGGACATCCTGAACGGCAAAGCGGAGTTCGATGCGCTGCGTGTCAAGATGGCGGCCTTCGAGTCGGACGTGTCCAGTGTCAGGAAACAGGCGCTCGCCTCGCTGGACCGTGCCTCCACCGAGCTCAACGCGGTGCTGCTGGCCATCGCGATCGGCCTAGCGGTGGTCGTGGCGGTGCTGGCGATCGTCTTGCGGGCCACCACCATCCGCCCCGTGCACCGGCTGGCGGCCGCGGCCAGGCGTGTCGCCGACGGTGATTTCGGCCACGAAGTCGTCACCAACGGTCCCCGGGAGGTGCGGGACCTAGGGGCCGACATGAACACGATGCGCGAGCGCATCCTGCAGGAGCTGTCCGCCGTGCGGGAGGCGAACGAGGCACTCGCGTCACATGCCGTGGAACTCCAGCGATCGAACGCCGATCTCGAGCAGTTCGCCTACGTCGCCTCGCACGATCTCCAGGAACCGCTGCGCAAGGTCACTAGCTTCTGCCAGCTGCTGCAGCGTCGCTACGGGGGCCGGCTCGACGAGCGGGCCGACCAGTACATCGATTTTGCCGTTGACGGCGCGAAGCGAATGCAGGTCCTGATCAACGACCTGCTGGCGTTCAGCCGGGTCGGGCGATCCGACACAGAAACCCGTCCGGTGGATTGTGACGCGGCCCTGGCCGCCGCGACGGCAACCCTGGCATCCCAGATCAAACAGGCCAAGGCGACGATCGAGGCTGAACCACTACCTGCCGTGCGCGGCCAGCTGCCGCTGATGACCGCGGTCTTCCAGAACCTGATCGGCAACGCGCTGAAATTCAAGGGCGAGCAGCCGCCCCGGATCGAGGTCACCGCTGTCCGTGACGGGGAGTTCTGGTCATTTTCCGTCACCGATAACGGAATCGGAATCGAGCCGGAGTATGCTGACCGCGTTTTCCTGATATTCCAGCGCCTCCATGACCGTGCCGCCTACCCCGGTACCGGTATCGGCCTAGCAATGTGCCGGAAGATCATCGAGTACTTCGGCGGCCAGATCTGGCTCGACACCGCTTACCCGGGCGGCGCCAGGTTCTGCTTCACCTTGCCGGTGCTGCCGTCTGACGATAAGGAAAAGACCGATGGCTGATCGCGAGTGCCCCGAGCCGGTCGACGTGCTCCTAGTGGAGGACGACGAGGGCGACGTTCTCATGACCCGGGAAGCCTTCGAGTTCTACAAGATACGTAACCGGCTGCACGTGGTGACCGATGGCGAGCAGGCGCTGGCATTTCTCCGCCGTACCGGTTCCTTCGCCGACGCTCCGCGCCCCGGCCTGATCCTGCTCGATGTCAACCTGCCGCGGGTCAGCGGCCTCGAGGTGCTCGCCCAGCTGAAGGAAGACCCCGGACTCCTGGTCATTCCGGTGGTCATGCTGACGACCTCCCAGGCGGAGGAGGACATCCTGCGCAGCTACAAGCTGCACGCGAACGCCTACATCAGCAAACCGGTGGATTTCGAGCACTTCATCGAGGCCATCCGGCAGATCGACGACTTCTTCCTGACCCTCGTCAAGCTTCCCTGATCGGGAGCGTGGATTACGTTGGCGTCTGGGTGGTAGAACACGTCCAGTGTCAGCATGAAGGAGGCGATCCGGTGCCTGAGGACCAGCCAACTGCCGAGGCCGTACGACGGCTGGACGAGGTGGCTGGCCATCTCTCCAACCTGGCCGAGGTGCTGGAGGCCGAGGAAGAACTGGGCCGGGTACTGCAGCGCAGCGTGGACCAGATCACCAGCACGGTCCCCGGCGCGGACATGGTCAGCGTGACCGTGCTGCGCGACGGTCAAGGAGAGACGGCGGCGGCCAGCGACCACCGGGTATGGGACATCGACCAGGATCAGTACGCCGCCGGCGACGGGCCGTGCCTTGAGGCGGCGCGTACCAGGAAATCGGTGCGGACCGGGGTCTCCGGCGCCGAGCGGCGGTGGCCCGAGTTCGCCCGCAGTTCCCGTAAGGCAGGGGTGGAAAGCTACCTGGCCTACCCGCTGGTCCTCGACG
This sequence comes from Streptosporangiaceae bacterium, assembly GCA_050012355.1. Lineage (GTDB taxonomy): Bacteria > Actinomycetota > Actinomycetes > Streptosporangiales > Streptosporangiaceae > JBEKHI01. The sequence continues at coordinate 24,450 of JBEKHI010000066.1, forward strand.
AGGACTTCGTCGGGTCAATGAACCTCTATAGCGAGCAGCGGCACGGGTTCGCCGACTTCGATGTGGCGCTGCTCGGGGTGTACGTTACGGCCGCGGGTGCGGCGATCGCCAACGCTCGCCGTTATGCCCGCGCCCGGGAGGTCGCCGAGCAGCTGACCCAGGCGCTGGATTCCCGTGCGGTGATCGACCAGGCCGTCGGCGTGCTGGTAGCCCGGTCCGGGGTCACCCCAGAGCGGGCGTTCGAGGAACTGGCCCGCCAGTCGCAGAACACGAACGTCAAGCTGCGGGAGATCGCTATTCGGCTGGTGGCCAGTCAGCAGCGTCCGCAGCCCTGACCGCGGCTCATCGCGAACCGGACTCGGCTGCCGCCGCGCCTGGCGATCATGGTGGGTGCTGCATTACCGCTCCGCCTCGGCTGGGCGCGGCAGCCGGCCCGAACCCGCTGTCGGCCAGCTGACTTCTCCCGGCTTAGCGCACATTTCCCGTCCGCAATGCCCGGATATGCCCGGCAGCCGGGGTGTACTAACCCGGGAGAAGATGCCTCCGCACAGCGCCCACCGGAATCAGCCAAGCTCGGGGGCACCCGGATTTATGGCTCAAGTGCCCTGAGCATGCCGCCTAGCACGCGTATCGCGGCTGTGAGCTCGGCGGGGTCGATCTCGTCTTGCAGCGCGGCGCGCGAGGTCTGGGTGAGCGCGTCGCCCTTGCGGACGAGGGCGGTTCCCGCCTCGGTCAGTGCGACGGCGTTCTCGCGACGAGTGTGCTCGGCCACCCGCACGGTCATCAGGCCAGCCGAAACGGCGTGATCGATCTGGCGACTCACGGTGCCCTTGGTGAGCCCGATCCGATCGGCGACGGCCTGCTGGCTGAGCGGACCGGGGTGCGCATCCACGACCGAGAGCACCAGGAACTGGGCCAGTGAGATGCCCAGTTCTTGCCGGAACAGCGCGTCACCCTGATGATCCAGCGACCCGGCGACCCGGCGGATGAGGTACCAGAGGGTCGCGAACTCATCCGGAAGCTCGGCGGGCAGGCTGCTCTCGCTCATGTTCCTAGCATATCCAAACGTTTGACAATCAACCGTTCCATGTGCAACCGTTGCAGTAGCAACCAATACTGCTTCGAAGGGTCACGCTCATGAAAGTCCTGCTCGTGCTCGACCACCCCTACACGATCGCCTCGGCCGGCAACGTGCCGCATCAGCGCAGCTTCTCGGCCGCGGTCGCCGACGCCGCTATCCGCGGTGCCCGGTCGGCCGGGCATGAGGTTGACCTGATCGACCTAGCCGCCGACGGCTTCCAGCCCGCGATGACCAGTGCGGACCTGGCGGCCTGGCGACAGGGCCGCGCCATCGATCCGCAGGTGCTGGACTACCAGCGGCGGCTGCTTGACGCCGGGCACCTGGCGTTCGTGTTTCCCGTGTGGTGGGAGGCGATGCCCGCGGCGACCAAGGGTTTCCTCGACCGCGTGCTGACCAAGGGGGTGGTGTACGAAGAACTGCCGGAGGCCAAGGGCAACCCGTTCCGTAGCCGCATGACGAACCTCGGCGGGGTCAGCGTCCTGTCGATCATGACCACGCCGGACAAGGCCTACCGCTGGTGGTACCGCGACCCGCTGACCAAGATCCTGTTCAAGGGCACCTTCGCCAAGATCGGCGTGCGGAACCTTCGCTGGACCAACTACGCCAGCGTCACCGGCAAGACCCCCGAACAACGCGAGGCGATGCTCCACCGGACCGAGCGAGCCTTCGCGGCGTTGTGA
>JBEKHI010000067.1:0-26189 GCA_050012355.1 Streptosporangiaceae bacterium
GCCGTCGACGCGGATCATGGAACCGACACCAGCTGCAGCGCCGCCTTCATCAGCACGGTCCTGGTGACCAGCCCGGCCAGCAGGAATACGGTGTGCCTACCCCACTCGTGCACCAACACCAGGTTGATCAGCGGAGCGGACGCGTACGCGCCCTCGGCGTTCGCGGTGCTGAACGGCGTGGCGCCCGCCGAGGTCGCGTCGCCGACCAGACCATCGTCACCGCGGATGCCGAGCACCGCGAAGGCCGCGAGCCCGGTTCCGTACACGCCGCTGCCAGCGACCGGGACGCTGGTCAGCGCCCGCCCGTCAAGCTGGGCGGGCAGCGGCCGGGCGAAAAGGTTGTTCAGCTCGCTGGACAGGTTGCTCGCCGAGGTGACGGTGAACCCGGTGGTCGCTGTGCGGACCGGTGTCAGCACGCTCGCGTCCGGGTGCCAGGCCGATACCTGGAAGAACTGTGTTTCGAGCGCCGCGCCGCCCGCTCCGCGGGCGGCGATATCGACAAGCAGCGGGAGCCCGGTGTACGGGTTGGCCCAGATGTCCACGTGGCCGATGGTGGAGGCCGGGTCGGACGGCACGATCCGCAGCCCGGCGGCGGACTGCCCGGCCACCCGCCGGGGCGGCAGCAGGCTGAGCGTCGCGTCGCTTCCCGCCTCCGTTACCAGCCGGATGCCGAGAGCGGACGGCACCAGGTCAGCGGCGACCGGCAGCCGGATGGCCGGTTTCCCGGTGATCTCGGTCAGCAGCAACTGCTGGGAGTCCCAGGTGTACTCGAGCGACGGCCCCTCCTGGTACTCGTCGCGTTCGGACGCGTCCGAGAGCGTGTCGACCCGCCAGTGCGAAGGGGAGGCCTGCCAGACCTCCATCTTGGTCACGCCGTCCAGCAGGTCGGCGACGCTGGAGAACGCCCCGAGCGGCGGCAGGCCGAAGGTCGCGTCACTCTCCGCGTAGCCAACGAACGACATCGACTGGGACCCGAGGATGCGGGCCCTGAGCTGCTCCGCGGTGAGTGACGGCACGCTGACCGGTAGCGCGCTGGCGAGAGCGGGCAGCGCGCACAGCAGGACGACGCCGGCGGCCACGACCAGCCAGCGCCAGCCGGCTGTCCCAGGCATGAGGCGCATCCCAATAACGATACGATAAACCCATAACGATGGCTCTTACCGTTTTGTTATCGCTAACAATGCTCCGAACTGGGCGAGCGTTAAGTTACTGGCGGGTGTCACCTGGGAAAATCTCTGCTACGGGGTCTCGCGGAGGAGACTTTCGGGCATTACGATCGTGCGTGAAAACGAAGCCCCTGACTGACCCGCCCCGGGGGACGGCGGAACAGGTGTGTCAGAGGTGACGAACGGTGTGTGAGGAGTTCGTCATGACAGTTCCTGTTGTCCGGAGGATCGTCGTCGGAGTGGACGGATCCGCGGAATCGGCGGCTGCCCTGCGCTGGGCATGCCGCGAAGCGCGCCTGCGCGGCGCGGAGGTACACGCCATCCAGGCGTGGGAGGCACCGCAGCGTGGTGTCGCCAGCTACGCGTGGTCTGCCCGCGTTCCGGTGCAAACCGGTCATGTTTCCGGCGGAGTCGCCGCAATCGGTGACCATCTGCGCCGCATGGTGCAGCAGGAAGCCGAGCCTGGCCTGGTGGTGAGTGCCGAGGTCGCGGAGGGGCTGACCGCCCGGGTGCTGCTCGATAGAGCCATCGGCGCGGAGATGCTGGTGCTCGGCTCGGCGAGCCATCCGGCGATGCGGGCGGCCGGCCCGGTCATCCGGGCCTGCGTCAGCCGCGCGCCCTGCCCGGTCGTCGTCATCGGCGCCGCGCAACAGGTGAGCGCCGAGGCCGAGGTGGCCAAGGTCGGTTCGATCTCGGCCGCGGGCGTCCAGGTCCCCGCGCCGCACTGGTCCTGAGTCAGCCGGGTTAAGCTCGCGCCCATGGACTCTCCCGCGCAGACCGTGGTCGACAATCCCGGCAAATTCCGCTATGAGATCTACGCCGGTGACGAGCTCGCGGGCTTCGTGACCTATCAGCTCGGCAGCGACGTGATCGCGTTCCTGCACACCCAGGTGGAGCCGCAGTTCGAGGGCAAGGGGTTCGCCAGCCACCTGGCCCGCGCCGTGCTCGACGACGCCCGCAAGCGCGGCCTGTCGGTCCTCCCGTACTGCCCGTACGTCAGCGAATGGATCCAGCGCCACCCCGACTACGCCGACCTAGTCCCAGCGCCCCGCCACCCCGACTTCGGCCTCGCCTGAGGCGGGCGCGCGCGGGCGCCGCAGCCAACGCCCCGGCTGGGGGAATTTCGGCCGGCTTATTAATATGAGGCATATGCTGGTGGATTCATGAATGATGATCGCGTTCGCCCGGCGATCCTGACCGTGGACGATGACCCGGCGGTGTCCCGGGCCATCGCCCGAGACCTGCGACGGAAGTACGGAGAGCATCACCGGATCGTGCGGGCCGAGTCCGGCGCGGACGCGCTGGAGGCGCTCCGGCAGATGAAGCTGCGGGGCGAGCAGGTGGCGGTGATGCTGGCCGACTACCGGATGCCAGCGATGACCGGCATCGAGTTCCTCGAGCAGGCCATGGACATCTTCAAGTACGCCAAACGCGTGCTGCTGACCGCCTACGCCGACACCGAAGCCGCGATAAAAGCGATCAACGTCGTCGACCTGGACTACTACCTGCTCAAGCCGTGGGATCCGCCGGAGGAGAAGCTCTACCCGGTCATCGACGAGCTGCTCGCCGACTGGAAGACGACCGACCACAAGGTGATACCGGAGATCAAGCTGATCGGGCACCGCTGGTCGGCGAGGTCGGTGCAGGCACGGGAGTTCCTAGCCCGCAACCAGGTGCCGTACCGGTGGTTCACCACCGACGACCCAGAGGGCGAGGCGCTGCTCGCGGCGGCGAACGCCGGCGCCGACCACCTGCCGGTCGTGATCACCCCGGACGGCGAGGTCCTCGTCGAGCCCACCGACCACGAACTGGCCAGCAAGGTCGGCCTGGCCACCGCGCCGGCGCAGGACTTCTACGATCTCATCGTGGTGGGCGGCGGTCCGGCCGGACTGGGTGCGGCGCTCTACGGCGCGTCCGAGGGACTGCGGACCGTGCTGGTGGAAAAGCTGGCCACCGGCGGCCAAGCCGGGCAAAGCTCGCGTATCGAGAACTATCTGGGCTTCCCGAACGGCGTGTCCGGCGCGCAGCTCACCACCCGCGCCCGCCAGCAAGCCGCCAAGTTCGGTGCGGAGGTGCTCACCACCTGCGAAGCGACCAGCCTGGAGCTGGGCGGGTCGGCCCGCACCATCCGGCTGTCGGATGGCACGTCCATCGCCGCGCACACCGTGCTGCTCGCGACCGGGGTCGCCTACCGGCAGCTCACCGCGGCCGGCTGCGACCAGCTGACCGGCTGCGGCATCTACTACGGATCCGCGCTCACCCAGGCCGAGGACTGCCGTAACCAGGACATCTTCATCGTCGGCGGCGCCAACTCGGCCGGTCAGGCGGCGGTCTACCTGGCCCGCTACGCTAACTCGGTGACGCTGCTGGTCCGCGGGCCGTCGCTTACCAAGTCGATGTCGTACTACCTGATCGAGCAGATCGACCAGATCGACAACATCAACGTCCGGGTCTGCACCGAGGTCACCGAGACCCACGGTGCGGAGTACCTGGAATCGCTGACGTTGCGCGACCAGAACACCGGCATCACCGAGCGCGTCCCGGCGGGCCGCCTGTTCGTCTTCATCGGTGCCGCGCCGCTGACCGACTGGCTGGACGGCGTGCTCGCCCGCGACGAGCGAGGCTTCGTGCTAACCGGGCCCGACCTGGGCAACGAGCCGCAGGGCTGGCCGCTGGATCGCGCCCCCTACCACCTGGAGACCAACGTTCCCGGCGTGTTCGTCGCCGGTGACGTGCGGTCCGAGTCCGCGAAACGTGTGGCCTCCGCCGTCGGCGAAGGCGCGATGGCCGTGATGCTGGTGCACCGGTACCTAGAAAAAGTGTGAAAAAGTATGAACTGTGAAGCCGATGAACTGAGCACCCTGTTCCTGTTCGAGAAGCTGGCGCCGGAGCAGCTCGACGAGCTCTGCCGCAAAGGCAGCGTCGAGGAATTCCCGGCCGGTCCCGTCTACCAGGAGGGTGACGCGGCGACCTGCTTTTACGTGCTGCTCAGCGGGACCCTGGTGATGACCAGGCGGATCGGCGGGGACGACATCGAGGTGAACAGGTCCTCCTACCGTGGGTCATACTGCGGCGCGTTCCGCGCGTACCTAGGTGACCGGTTCCCGCAGATCTACGACAACTCGGTGCGGGTCACCGAGCCGTCCCGGTTCTTCGTGCTCTCCGCCGATGAGTTCGCGCACATCATGCGGGACTGGTTCCCGATGGCGATTCACCTGCTCGAGGGCGCGTTCTTCGGCAGCCAGCGGGCCAAGGAGATGATCGGGCAGCGGGAGCGGCTGCTGGCGCTCGGCTCGCTGTCGGCCGGGCTGACCCATGAACTGAACAACCCGGCCGCCGCCGCGGTCCGGGCGACCGCCTCGCTGCGGGAGCGGGTCGCCGGGATGCGGCACAAGCTCAAGCTGATCGCCGCTGGCTCCTTCCAGCGCGGCCAGCTGGAGACGCTGATCCAGCTGCAGGAAGAAGCCGTCGAGAAGGTATCAAAGGCCCCCAAGCTCGACCCGCTGGCCACCTCGGACCTGGAGGACACCCTCTCCGACTGGCTGGAGGACCGGCGGATCCGCGATGGCTGGGATATCGCGCCCACCTTCGTCCAGGCCGGGCTGGACATCGACTGGCTTGAGCACGTGCTCGACACGGTCGGCGAGGATTACCTCGAGCCCGCGCTGCGCTGGCTCAACTACACGGTCGAGACCGAGCAGCTGATGACCGAGATCGAGGACGCGACCACCCGGATCTCGACCCTCGTCGGCGCGGCGAAACAATACTCCCAGCTCGACCGGGCCCCCTTCCAGGTGACCGACGTGCATGAGCTGCTTGACTCCACGCTGCTCATGCTGTCCGGCAAGATGGGCGCGGGCATCACGGTGGTCAAGGAGTACGACCGGACGCTGCCGAAGATCCCGGCCTATGCCGCCGAGCTCAACCAGGTGTGGACGAACCTCATCGACAACGCGGTATCGGCGATGGGGGGTACCGGCACGCTGACCATCCGGACCGCGAGGGAGAATGACTGCGTGCTGATCGAGTTCACCGACACCGGCCCCGGGGTACCGGACGACCTGCGGGAACGGATCTTCGAGCCGTTCTTCACCACCAAGCCGGTTGGGGAGGGCACCGGCCTCGGTCTGGACATTTCCTGGCGGATCGTGGTGAACAAGCACCATGGTGACATGCGGGTGGCACCCAACGGCAGTGCCCCAGACCACGAGGGCGCCCGCTTCCAGATCCGCCTGCCAATCAACCCGCCGGCGTCGGATGACGAGCCGGCACAGGAGCCTGCCACATGACCGAGATTCCCGGAGTAGACGTTAATGTCCCGCCGAGCGGCCCCGGCTGCGTCGAGTGCGAGGCGGCTGATGGCTGGTGGTTCCACCTGCGCCGGTGCGCGCAGTGCGGGCACGTCGGCTGCTGCGACTCCTCGCCATCTCAGCACGCCTCCGTGCACGCGAAGGAGACCGGCCATCCGGTGATCCGCAGCTTCGAGCCAGGGGAAGCCTGGTTCTGGTCGTTCCCCGACCAGGGCTTCTACGAGGACGGCCCGGCACTCGCGCCCCCGGAGCACCACCCGCTCGACCAGCCCACCCCCGGCCCGGCCGGCCGCGTCCCGCACAACTGGCAGATGAAGCTCAACGGCTAACGAACACTGTGTTAGCGCACGTCGTGGGCGCGGAACTGGATGCTGATGCGGGGACCGACCTGGTGGGCGGTCTTGGGTATCGCGTGCTCCCAGGTCCGCTGGCAGCTCCCGCCCATGACCACCAGGTCCCCGTGACCAAGCTCGAACCGCACCGACTGCCCGCCGCCCCGCGGGCGCAGCACCAGCGGACGGGGCGCGCCGAGCGAGAGGATCGCGACCATCACGTCCTCCGACAATCCGCGCCCGATGGTGTCGCCATGCCAGGCGACCGAGTCCTGCCCGTCCCGGTACAGGCACATCCCGGCGGTGATGAGCGGTTCGGCCTGGTAGTACGCGTTCAGCAGGTCGCGGGCGGTAGCGAGCACCGGTGACGGGAGGGCGTCGCCCTCGCCGTAGAAGCACAGCAGCCGGGGCACGTCCACCGTCTTGTCGTACATCCGCCGCCGCTCGGCCCGCCACGGGACCTCGCTCAGCAGCCGTTCGAACACCGGAGCCGACCCGGCGAGCCACCCGTGCTGGACATCTACCCACGCGCCGCTGGTCAGCGCGGTGCGTCGGGGGGCCAGCGGATCGAACGAGGGTTCATCGGCCAGGTCGAGTAGGGAGTCCTGAACTAGAACGCTCATGCGAATACAATATCAAGGGTGGGAACAGAGATCTGGTGGGCCAGCCGCGGGGATTACCGTGACGAGCTGACCGGGCTGTTCGATGAGACCGAGCGTGCGCGTTTTGATCGCTACCGCAGGACTGAGGATCAGCAGCGGTTCGCCGTCGGGTGTGCCCTCGCCAAGCAGGCGGTCGCGTGGCGTACCGGGGGAGCGGCTCGCGCCGTTATGTTCGACCGGTCATGCGCGGAGTGCGGCGGGACGCACGGCAAACCACGGGTGGCGGGCGTCGAGTTCTCCGTCTCGCACTCTGGGGACGCGGTGGTCGTCGCGGTGGCCGACGCGCCCTGTGGGGTTGACGTGGAACTGCTGGACGGCGACCGCGACATCGCGGGGCTGAGCAGGCTCGTGCTCGGCGAGGGCGAGCAAGCCGCCGACGAGCGGGAGTTCCTCCGCGCCTGGACCCGCAAGGAGGCCGTCACCAAGGCCACCGGCGACGGGCTGCGCGCGCCATTCTCCCAGGTCATCGTGGCTGGCGAGCCACCGCGGGTGGCCGCCTGGCCGTACCCGGACTCGCCGGACTCGGTGACGGTTAAAGACCTGGACGCGCCGGCTGGGTACCTAGCCGCACTCGCCGTACTCGGCCCGGTAGCTGACATTTTCGTCCATAACGACGCGTGGCCGGTCTTAAGAGAATTCGTCGGCGATCAGACGGTACGCGACCGGCCGGCCCCGCTGTATTGTGAAGGGCATAATCCGGCTAAGGAGCGGCCAGATGCCTGACAATTCTGCTAAGTCAAGAGACGGCAAGATTGTCACGTTTTATTCGTATAAGGGCGGCACGGGGCGGACTATGGCCGTCGCGAACGTCGCCTGGATATTGGCCGCGAACGGGCATCGAGTACTAGTTAGCGACTGGGACCTGGAATCTCCAGGCCTGCACCGGTTCCTGTATCCATTCCTGGACCGCATGGAACGAGGGGCACCAGGGGTCATCGAGCTTATTCGAGCCTATGATCGGCTGGCGACGCCGAGCGACACCAATACCCGACTCAGAAAACACATACCCGAATGCGCGCGGGTAGAAAAGTACGCGTTCACCCTGAACTGGTCGTTCCCCGGTGGCGGCACACTCGATTTCCTCCCGGCCGGCCAGCAGAACGTCGAATACGTGGCGACGCTCGGCGCGATGGACTGGGGCAACTTCTATACCAGGCTCAACGGCGGCGAGTTCCTCGACGCGCTGCGCGCCGATATGAAGGACAAGTACGACTACACCCTCATCGACAGCCGGACCGGGCTGACCGATGTCGCCGACATCTGCACGGTGCAGCTGCCCGACATCCTGGTGGACTGCTTCACGCTCAGCACCCAGGGCATCGAGGGTGCCGAACGGATGGCGCGACGCATCCAGGAGCGCTATCCCGACCACGACATCCGGGTGCTGCCGGTGCCCATGCGCGTATCTCACCCGTCGCGGGGATCGGGCCGTCAGCCGGCCTGGGCATGCGGTCTACGTCACGGTGGCGCAGCCACTGCCGGATTTCGCTTCCGGGACCTCGGTATTCGTGTCCGGGGTGAGCCAAGACGAGGCTATCGAGCGGGTGCACAGCTTGCTCGGGATCACCGGTGCATCACGCGTCCCCGCCGTCAGCTATCCCGGCGACGAGCCGCGCATCTCGCGGGTGAACGCCCGCAATGTTCGGTTCACCGGTCGCGAGGACGACCTCAGTGAACTGCGCTCCGCGTTGCGCACTGCCGGTTCGGCGGTAGTTGTCTCTCCCATCGCGCTGCACGGCTTGGGCGGGGTAGGCAAGACGCAGCTAGCCCTCGAGTACGTGCACCGGTTCATGAGTGACTACGACGTGGTGTGGTGGCTCGAGTGCGGCCAGCCGCAGTTCATCGACGTGGCGCTCGCCGACCTTTCCGACCGGGTCCAGTCGGAGTTCGGTGTGGCCCCGCCGCCGGGCGCGACGGCCGACATGAAGGCCAGGTTCGTCATCGACCTACTCAGCACGAAGCGGACCGTTCCGCGCTGGCTGCTGGTCTATGACAACGCCGAGGACATCGACGCCGTGGCCAAGTACCTGCCGTCCGGCGGTGGTCATGTGCTGCTGACCTCCCGTAACGGTGACTGGACGACACGAACTTGTCCCATCGAGATCGAGGTCTTCCGGCGCGAGGAAAGCATCGCGCACATGCTCAGGATCGCCCCCGATATCAGCCAGGGCGAAGCTAATGACGTGGCGACGGTTCTCGGTGACCTGCCGCTCGCGGTAGAGGCCGCGGCCACGTACCTGAAGACCTCCGGCTTCTCGGTGCAAGAGTTCCTTGGCAGGCTGAAACAGGACGCCGCCCGCACGCTGTCAGACGCGACTTACCCGGGCAATGTGTCGACCGCGTGGGATCCGTCGCTCGACTTGCTGAAGGATCGGTCACCCGCCGCCTCGCGGTTGCTCGAGCTGTGCTCGGTGATGGCGCCGGGCATCGCTCGTGACGTCGTGTACAGCAATGCGATGGCCGAGGTGCTCGAGCCGTACGACCCGGCGCTGTCCGAACCGGTCGTCATCGGGCGGGTGGTGCACGAGGCGAGCAAGCTCGCGTTGCTCAAGGTGGACGCCAGCGCCCGGCAGATCCAGATCCACCGGCTGGTCCAGGCCGTCATCAGGAACCGGATGACCGAGGAATCGGCCGAATCGGCAAGGCGCGACGTGCATCACGTCCTCGTCGGTTCCCGCCCACAGCAGGATGTAGACGACCCGGCGAGCTGGCCGCGGTTCCGGATGATCTGGCCGCACCTGACGCCGTCGGACGCGCCTTCATCCAACGAGGAGCAGGTCCGGCAGCTATACGTCGAGCGGGTTCGCTACCTGTGGGTGCTCGGTGACCTCGACCGGGCCAGATCTCTCGCTGAAGAGGTCGCGGGCCGGTGGGAAGCGGCACTGGAATCCGGCCTGTCTGGGGTGGCTAGAGACAAGCTGCGCCGGCAGTTGCTGCAGCTGAAGTTCAACCAGGGGAACGCGCTGCGTTCGTTGTCTCGGCTGGCGGACGCCAGGAGCCTGGATGAGGCGGTCCTCGCTGAGCAGACGGAGTTGCTGGGCGCAGATCACGCACACACGCTCATGACGGCGGGCAGCCTCGCAGCGGACCTGCGCGCGGTCGGGCGGTACGGCGAAGCGCTGGCAATGGACAGCAACACCTACCAGGCGTGGACCAGGCTGTACGGAGACGACGACCGCCGGTCACTCGCCGCGGCGAACAGCCTCGCGGTCTCTATGCGTCTGATCGGTGATGTGACTAGTGCCTTGCGTGTAGATTCCGACACGCTCGAACGCAGTCGGCAGACGCTGGGACCGATGCATCCGCTGACCTTGAGCTCCGCGCGGAACCTCGGGCGAGACCTGCTTGAGGCTGGCGAATACTCCGACGCCGTGACCCGCGCCACCGAGGCACACGGTCTGTGTGCCGAGGCGCTCGGCGCAAATTCGCCAGAAGCCCTCGACGCCAAGGTGCTGCTCGGCATCGCGCTCCGGGCCGCAGGGAATGCCGAGGGCGCCGTACCGCACTTCAACGAGGCTCTCACTGGCCTGGCCAGGCGCTTCGGTGAGCAGAGCAGCCAGGCGCTGGCGTGCCGTCTCAGCCGGTCGACGAACTCGCTGGCCATGGAACAGTCTGAAGCAGCCGAGACAGAGATTCGCCAGGTGCTATCCGAATATGAACGGCTGCTGGGGTCGCAGCACCCGCATACGCTCGTCTGCTGGGTCAATCTGGCGGCGGTGCTGCGTATGCAGGGGCAATACCAGGCGGCGATGGACAGCATGCGGCAGGCGGCGCCCTTGATGGAGGAGGCACTCGGCGCGGAACACCCCTACGTGCTGGCGGCCTCGATGATGCTCGGCGCGTTGCAGGCGGACGTGGGTGACCTGGACGAAGCCGAACGGATCGAGGAACGTACGGTTGCGACGATGGAACTCGTGCTCGGCCCGGAACACCCCGACACGCTGCGCTGTCGCGCGAACCTACTGCTGACTCGCCTACAGCAGGGAGACTCAGCTGCTCGCTCCGAACGCGACAGGGTCATCGACCGGCTCGCGACCCTTATCGGGATGGACCACCCCACGGTCAAGACGCTGCGCGGCGGACGCCGGCTCATGCGCGCGCTTGACCCGCAGCCGTTCTAACCTGTTTCCCGCTTTCACCCGAGCCAGCACCCAGGCTAGCTGACCGTTCCTTGATCCGCGGGAACGGCCAGCGGGTTCAGCCAGCCAAGGACTCGAGGGAGGACCGCAACCGCGTCGAAATGCGCCGCACCTGTTTGGACTTCGATGTGTGCCCCTGGGATCTGATCCGCGAGCCACCGGGTGTGGGCCACCGGTGAGAAGACATCCTCTGCGCCGTGCCACAGGAGCACCGGTATCTCGATCTTGCCAAGGTCGAAGCCCCAGGGCCTGCGGAACGCGAGTACGTCATCGATCCAGCCATCCGCGCCGCATCTGAGTGCCTCGGCGTAGGTCCTCGTCAGAAGGCGCCGGATACCGTGATCATCCACGATCCTGCGGTCCGGGTCGGTGAGCGCTGGTTCCAGGAACTTGAGCAGGAACTCCGGATCATCGCGGATGAGTTCCACCCGGGCGCTCAAGTCGGCGGTCATCTCATCCGTGAAGCTATCGGCGAGGCCGTATTCCTCCACGTTCGATCGGGTCATCCCGTCGTACCAGTCGAGGCCGGGAGCGTTGGCGGGAGCCAGGCCAACGAGCACAGCCGCCTTGCCGACGAGACCGGTGAGCAAGGACGTGCACGCTAGGGCGTGCGGACCGCCCCCTGACCTGCCGACAACGGCGAACTCGTTGAGTCCGAGATCGCGGGAGATGGCTACCACGTCTTCCGCCGCGTCCGCGACGATCCTGCCTTCCTGTCGTGTCGACGCGCCGTAGCCTGGCCGGTCGTAACAGATGAGCCGGACACCGAGTCGGTACAGGAGGCTAGACCGTGGAATAGGCCCGTGGCGGCTGCCTGGGGTGCCGTGCAGCAAGAAAACCGGATATCCGTCGGGAGCGCCGTGAATGTCAAAGGCTACCTGGTGGCTACCGCGTTCGTCGGTTACACCTACTATCTGCGTCACCACGGCCTCCGTCGTTGGTAGCGGTGCCTAATTCTAAGGTCGAATCATAATCCTCCGCATGCAGTCATTACACAACGAATCTTTCTCATTAATTCCCGGTTATTGCGTCATCGGGACTTGACAAATCGTCGATCAGATAACCTGAGGCTCCAGGTCTCTGTTCTGAAGTCGCCATTGTCGCAACGCGGTGACATTGGGATGTGCCTCGCCGATGACGGCGCTCAACTCGTCGATCACCCGCTGGCGCACTTTCTCCGATTCCTCTGACTTGCCGCTTTCCCGCATGGTTACCGCTAGGTTGGCCTCGCAGACAAGGGCGTCGGGATGATGGGGACCGAGCGACTTTTTCAGTCGTGGCAGGGTTTCGATTTGCAGGGCTGCGGCGTCGCCGAGCTGCCCGAGGTCGAATAGGCAGTTCGCCATGTTGATCGCGCAGGAGAGCGTGAACGGGTGATCGGCGCCGAGCCTGCGGCGCAGCGTCCGCACAGTCTTGTCGGCCAGTTCAAGGCCATCACGTGCGGAGCCGATGCCTCGCAGGTACGTCGAGAGGTTACTGGCCACCGCCAGCGTGTACGGGTGTTCGGCACCGAGGGTCCGCTCGTACGATTGCATGACCTCAATCGCCAGGTTGCGCGCTCCTTGCTTATCGTCGAGCGCGGACAGGTCGCAGGCGAGGTTCAGTGTGCACGCCAGCGCGTCTGGATGATCCGCGCCGTAGTTCTTGAGATAGCGTTCCCGCGTCTGGCTGGTGATCCCGTACGCCTCGTCGAGGTTGCCGATCTTGCGCAGCGACACCGACAGCGACTTGGCCGTGCGCAGCGAGTCGACGAACTCGTCGCCTAGCACCTCCACGTATTGCGCGTAGGTCTCACGGAGCAGCTCGGCGGACTCGGTGTATTCGCCGTTTTCCCGCAGATCGCGGGCGAGCATGGAGGCCGAATGCAGCGTATAGGGATGGCTGTCGGACAGCACTGCCTGCCTCTTGGCCAGGGTGTCACGGTCTAGGTCGCGTGCCGCGTCGTAGTCCCCGACACAGCGCAGGTCCACCGCCAGGTTGTTCGCGAGCGAGAGCGTGCTCGGATGGTCCTCTCCGAAGACGTCCTTCAGGCTCTCGTAAGTCTGCTGGTCCATGGCCAGCGCGTCGGAGTACTCGCCGAGCCCGCGTAGGTCGCCGGCGAGGCCGCCGAGCGTCTGCAGCGTGTGCGGGTGTCCCTCGGGCAGCACCCGCTGCTGCAGTTTGAGCACACCCATGTCGGTTTCGCGGGCCTCCGCGTACCTGCCCTGGGAGCGGAGCACGTTCGCCAGATGGAAGCGGAGGTACAGGGTCTGCCTGTCGTCCTCGCCAAGCCCCTCATCCCACGCGGTTTTCAGCCTGGAGCCGAATTCCAGCGCCTCGTCGAACTCACCGCACTTCCAGAGATAGCGCACCCGGTCGATGAGCAACTGACGGGTCTCCTCCTCGTCACACTCACCGGCGCGCGATGGGCCGAGGTGCGGCCAGATCCAGTCGTAGCGCGACCAGTTTCCAGGGTCGTCGGTGTCGCCCTGTCGCGGCCGGGCGCCTGCCAGGATGCTGTGCACCTCGTGCCTGGCTTCCTCGCGTTCTTCCTCAGTTTTCAGGCTGGACCTGATCACTGCCTGCACCAGGCGGTGTACCTGGATCGAGTTGCTGCTCTGGTCGACTCTCGCGAGGGCGAATCGGGTGATCTGCCTGATGAGCTGGCCGAGCACGATGCGCTCCTTGAGCCTGGCATCCAGCGGCACCAGGGTCTGGATCATCTCATCGCTGTACAAGAGCTGCAGGGAGATCGGCTCGGGGGCGAAGAACGCGCACAGCTCGAGCAGCCTGGCGGCCGCGGGGGACTGGGTTTGCAACCGGTTGAACGACAGCCGCCAGGTCGCGGCCACCGGGACCGGGTACTCGGCCGGCTGGCTCAGCTCCAGCACGCTCGTGAGCTGGCTGTCCAGTTCACGCACGTAGCTAGTGGCCGTCGTGCCCGTCTCCGCCAGCCACGCACCCGCCTGCTCGATCGCGAGCGGCAGGTCACCCAGTTTCTCGGCCACCAAGTTCGCGTCGGCGGTGGGCAGCTTGGGGACGCGGCGCTGTAGGTGCTCGATGCTCTCCGCGCGGGAGAACACGTCGATCTCCACCGGCTCGGCGACCCGGGACCAGATCGGGTTACGCGAGGTGATCAAGACGTGGCCGGGCCCGCCAGGCAGGAACGGCGCGATCTCCTCGGGGTCGTCCGCGTTGTCGAAGATGAGCAGCCAGTGGCTGTGGGGTGCGCCACGGCGCAGCGCTTCCCTGGCCGCCTGCGCGGCCTCTGTCACGCTATCGCCGACCCGGATGCCGAGCTTTGAGGCCAGTTCGGCGAGCGCCGGATTGACCAGCTCGCGCTGCTCGGCGGAGATCCACCACACCACGTCATAGTCCGCCATGTACCGGTGCGCGTACTCCAGTGCGACCTGCGTCTTGCCCACACCGCCGAGGCCGTACAAAGCGAGCGGCAACACGACCGCCTGGCTGCTGCTGGCGAGCTGCTCGCGCAGCTTTTCCAGGACGTCGTTGCGGCCGGTGAACGCGGCATTGCGGGTGGGAACGTTCCACACCGGCGGGATGGCCCGCGGGAAGCGCGGTTCTAGTGCCTCGGCGTCGGCGGGATGCCCAGGATCCTGGGCAGCACGGCCAAGGGTCCGGAACAGCTCATCCTTGGCTTGCGCCGCGTTCCTGCGTGTCAGGTCCACGACGGTGCGGTCGGCGAACGGACCGGTCAGCGCGACCTCGCCGACCCGGACCGGGATGAGGCGTCGGCTAGAACCCACCGGGTCGGCGGCGGCGAGTGACTCCCACACGCCGCGGGCCTGCGGGGAGCGCAGATACGCCGCCGACAGCAAGGCGATGGTCCGCCTTGCGGATTCGGTTCCGCGATGTGACTCGGTGCGGACGTCGGCGCCCGCTGCGGCCGCGGTGTCCTCACGAAGCACGCGGAAGCCGGCCTGGCCGAGCACAGCGGTGATCCAGTCGGCCCACATCCGGTCCTCGGGAACGTAACTGAGGTAGAGATCGGCCGGCGGGGAGACCCGGCGGCGAGTGAAGGCGGCCTGATACCTGAGCCTGACCTCCTCTTCCACCGGCGGCAGCGAGGTGACCTGGCCGTCGGTGACGGCGCTGGTGAGCCGTTCGAAGGCGGCGAGCATCGACGTGGACAATCCAGGAACGTCGCCGAAGCTCGCGAGCATTTCTTCGAAGGCGTAGAACGGCTTGTACGGGATCTCGATGGAGCCCCAGTACTTCGTCGCTTCTTCTTCGGTCATCCCGTTCGGGAACCGGTCAAAGCGCAGCCTGGCCAGTGCCCGGCCAGCGTCGAGTTTCTCCTTCTCCGCGTCGTCGATGCGCATCGGCACCGGAAAGATCCTGATGTTCTTGGCTTGGTAGAGTTCGTCGATGCTGCGCGCCACGGCTGCCGCGCCTTCGATGCTCTGGTCGCTGAGCGTGAAGCAGTCCACCACGATGTCCGGGAAGTGAACGGTGCAGATGTCCGCGATGTCGCTTAGCCCGGTCCGGCTGTCGATGAGTGTGTAGTCGTAGTTTGCCTTCATGTCGGCCCGCAGCGCGTCGAAGAACTGCCCGCCGCCGAGCCGTCCGTAGAAGTCATCCCAGTCGATGGCGGAGATGGCGGTGGCGTAGTCGCGGTTCTGCCGGCCGGCACTGACAAATGCCAGTGAGCCGTCGTCGGAGAAGTGCGGCCAGTTGACGGGCGTGGCGAGCGCGGCGGTCCGCGCGTACGGCAGGTGCCAGTCGCCGGGACGGTCGTCTTCTTTATGGGTGACTGCCCAGACATAGTCGGTGATGAGGTCGATGATCCCGGGGCCGTCAGTGATCTTCGCCTGATTGAGGAACGGATGGAAAAACTTGTGCAGTCCTGGTGAGTCCAGATCCCAGTCGACTGTGAGGACCTTCAGCCCGTTGCTCGCGAGAATCCAGGCTGTGTTGGCCAGGGCCATCGTGCGGCCCGTCCCCCCTTTAAAGGAGTAGAAGGTGACGATCTTCCCCTCAGTCATCGCTGCGCTCCGGGTTCGGCTGTTCGATGGCGGTTTGCTCACCGGCCGGGTGATCTGATGGACCTGGCCAGTAGGTAGTGGGGCCGCGCAACCTGGGTTTCTTGGTCGTCGGCCCGTCGGGTGGGTAGGCCTGAGCGTGCTTGAGGTAGTAGCGGACGGCCTCTGTAGCGACCTGCGGTAGCGCTCCGCTGAAATCCTCGAGGGAAGGTACGCCCCGCGTAGTCCTGATGTACGTTGGCCTGCCCTGGGCCAGTTTGCGTCCGAGCGCCGCCTCCACGTTTTCCAGTAGCATGGCCCGGGCCTGCATGGTTTCTTCGTCGCTCAGGTTCAGCGGAACAATAACCTGGATCCATGGTTCGTCCGGGCTGTTGAACGGACTCAGCGCCGACCGGTACTCGGCGTGCACGGTCGCCCATGGATCGACCAGCAGCACCTCGGGTTCTAGCGCCCGGCCGTTGGCGGCGAACGCGGCCCCACGTTCGTCGAGATCACTGATGACCGGCCGGTATCCCAGATTTCTCGCCAGATCGGACGCATGGTCGGCGAGTGGCCGACGGCAATCCGGATAGTAGGGATTCCATTCCCGTACGGTTCTGCCATACGGAGACGAGCCGCGTCCATCGGGCAGGTCGTCCTTTGACGGAGCCACGATGGTGATCCGGAGCCGCCGTTCGCTGGGGTCGGGTGTGTGGGCCGAGCCGAAGGCGCTCTCGAGCCCTTCGTAGTCCGATGGCTGCCCAGGATCGATCTGCACACGCTGCGCGACCTGCACGATCCGCTTGGCTAGACCGAACACCGCCGTCTTGTAGGCCGCCCTATAGCGGTCGTCTCCTTCGAGCTGGCTCAGGCCGTAGAGTCCTTCACTCACGTACAGATGGCCGAGCTCCCAGTGGTCGAACTGGATCGTCCTCGCCGCTTCCGGCAGCGAGGACATGTCCACTGGAGTCCAGACGACAGGGACGATAGCTTCGATCGGATGCGCCTGCCGGGCGCTCTGGTGCGCCATGCGGAGGGCGAATGCCCACCACTCTTTGCCGCATTGCGGACTGCTGAAGAAACGTGCCGAATACAGTGGCACGAAGACGCGGCAGGTGGCCAGCGCGCGCGACAGTTCCCAGGGCCAGAGGTTTCCGGGGCGCAGCTCGTGGTCCATGAAACCGACCCTCGCGCCGGCCGGAACGTCGGTAAGGGCAAGGATGTGTTTACACAGCTCGTTATAGAGCCGCATCACTCCTTCGTTGGGATCCGCGCCCACGGGATCGTGCTGCGGCGTGTGCGCATAACTGAGGAAGAAATAGGGCGCGTCGTCCGCACCAGGAAGGTATGGTCCAGTCACCCGTCCCCCTTCCCGTGATTCCGCGCGAGCACGGCGGTAAGCCCACTATAAGAGGCTCGCTAATTACTTGGGAAGTGCAGGACGGCTTTATCTCCGGTTTACTCGCATCCATTCTGTCGCGAAATCAACGACTTGCTTCATGTGCATCAAACGGCACTCTGCATCACCGACGTAACCCCGATTCTGATCGACAGACTTATCGAGCATCTCGCCGATAAATGCGAAATCGCTGTCATCCAGAATCACATCGGTATAGGAGCGCCACTCGGGGCGGCCCCGGTACCGGATAACGCAGCGGTAGGTGCTCCTCGGAGGAGATAGCGCGTACCGGTACTCGGCGAGGTGCAATGACGTGCAATAGGCGTAGCCCACACCTGCCATCAAGATTGACGCTCCCCGCGTGTACAGCGCGCCAAGCGGTGAGCGCTCGCCGAGGTGGCAGTCGATTCTGTGGCCCTTCATCAGGGCTCGGGCCAGCGGGCCGATGGCAGCGAATGATGACTGAGGATGCCCGCTGCGTATGGCACCGGGCGTCGTACGGACCTGCTCGGCGATGCATCCCGCGCCGACGGCGGGGGTGGTCGCACGGTCGAACGCTGGCATCTGCTTTCGGAAGGCGGCCGCCTGGGCCGTAGTCAGGCCGTCGACGCGCGCAAGGTGGTCGCGCGACGTGTCGGAATTCTCCGCCGTCGTGGTCGGCACCACCAATGTCCCGGTCGGCCCCAGCACGTCGAGCATCGCGTCGATGACCGTCGCGGCGCCACCCGCTACCCAGCCCATGCTGCGCAGGGAGGCGTTCAGCAGCACCGTGCTGCCCTCGGTCAGGCCCAGCGAAATGAGGTCGCTGGCGATCTCTGCTCGGGTCAGACCGACGGCACTGGTCATCTGCTTACCTCTGGCCGATAGCCTTTTCCCAGCGCGACCGATGCTGATTGGCCCACTGCATGGCCATTCCGGTCGCGCCCGCTGGCACGGCCTCGTCGTGCCACTGCCCCAGGGTGGTCTGTAGGCCGTCGACGAAGCGGGCGCCCTCTGGTGTTAGGGCGCCGGAGTCTGCCAGAGTTTCCGCTGCGATCGTGGTCTGATCCCGCCAGAGCGTGAATCGCGCTGCGGCGGCCTCGGCATCGGCCTTGGAAGTGGCCAGGCGCTGCCATGACCGGAGCCAGAACTCCGTGACAGCGATGTGCGCGTAGGTGCCTTGCAAGAGCGCCTCGAGAGGCCGGGGATCGTCTCGCCAGGGCGCGTAGTAAGTCCTGGTGTCGGCGCGGTTGCATAGCTGGTACATGTCCAGCACAGCGCCGAGCTTGACATGCTGAAACTCGTGCATCAGCAACAGCGCGAGCGTGGCCGGGCTGTCCGGGAGCGCGGCGCCGACGGCGCCGAACGCCTGCCGTGCCGCGGCGCTTATCTCCTGCCCGGGCTTGCTGTTCGCCAGCGGCGTGATCGTGGTGAGCCCAGTAGCCAGTCCTAGCGCGTAGGCGGGGAACTCGCGCGTTATCAGATCCCACGCTTGCTCGTAGAAGAGTTGCCACTGCGCAATGGCATCGCGGGAGAGCCGGTCCGCTGCGGGCCATTGGTGGCAGTCACGGTACGGGTCTGTATCCTCCAGCGTGACGGACGCGCCGTCGGCCCGTAGGACACGCACTGGCTGCCAGTCGGAGGGTAGCTCAGACTCAGAGCTGTCCAGTTTGACAGTTCGCTCTCCGTCCGGTCCGTGTACGGTAAACCAGCCGCTACCGGTACTGACAGTCAGTTTTCGTGTGGACTCCACCGGGATACGGAGCCGCCCGAGCGTAGGCAGGTGCAGGAAGCCGTCCCGGACCGGTACCGGCAACTCGACCGAAAGCCCGGCACGGATCGCCGCCGCGGCGGCGATCGCCGCCAGATAGTCGATGTCGCGTTCATTGTGCGCAGTGCTCCGCTCCGGGAGGAATCGCACGGCCCACGCCCGTACGTATGGATGCGTGAACACCACGTCAACGGGGTGTGTGCGGTCTCGGTCAGCCGGGTGCGTGAAAATCCGGTCAGCAGGCTGCGTGCGGCCCTCGTCAGTCGGCTCCGTGAGGTTCCGAGCAGCCGCCCGTGCGGCGTCGGCATCTAGATCGGTGAGCACATCCCAGGCATCACCGGGCACCGTGGCACCGGCCCGTTGGCCGACGTTCCCGAGCAACACACGGACGAGGCTGTGCTGTGACTGGACTAGCTCCCCGATGGCACGGTCGTCGCCATACCCTGCGGCGATAGCATCGAAATCAGGGTCCGGCAGGGTGTGCATGGGCTGGCCGGTGTCAAGCGAACTCCGGACGTGCTTGATGAGCTCCATGAGGTCCCCGCAGTAGACCGATGGATTGTCGAAGCCGTTCTCAGTCCGGTACCGATGGGTGTAAAGCCCCCCGCCGCAGCTCTTGACGACCGGGCAGCGCTGGCAGGTGGCGGACAGGCCCGCCAGCCCTTGCTGACGGGCAGTTATGCCAGGGTGGAGCGCGACTTCGTCGAGGCTGTTCTGGTAGATGTCGAAACCAGTTTGCGGTGCTCCCTCATAGGCGACCTTGAGCGAGTCCACTTGCTCGATCGAGCCGTCGGTCTCGATGACGGCTAGATCGCTCGGCGTCAATCCCAGTGCTTCGGTACCGCTGCGACCGCCGTTCGTAGTCGCGATGATCGACTCAAACATCCTTACCGAGGTACGGCGGCCGTCGGCCATCCACCGGTCGAACACGGCGATCAGCCAGTCGGCGTAGGGTGTCTTGCCTTCGGCAGCGAATGGCGGAGGCTGATCCCACGTCGCGTGGGGGAGCAGGAAGTCGATGACAGGGGGGTCGAGCGCTGCTAGGGCGTCGTAGGTGGCGACGGGATCGTTCCGCACATCGATGGTGCACAGCAGCCCTGAGTACAGGGGCTGGTACCGCTCGCTGCGGAGCCTGTTAACGGCGGCGACTACCTGGTCGTAGCTACTACGTCCGTCAGCGTACTTGCGGTGCAAGTCGTTGGCGTCCCGGTCGCCATCCAGGGATATGCCGATTTTGACCCGGTGCTCGGCGAACAGTTCACAGAACTGTTCGCCGAGCCGGACAGCATTGGTGTGAACGCGCAAATCAAGGCGACACACCGCTTCAAGCACGCGCCGAATCTCGGCGCAAATCCAGCCAAGCTTGTCTGGTCCCGCGAGCAGCGGCTCGCCGCCATGCAGGATGATCCGAACCTCGTTGAGCGCGTGCCCGCGAGCATACTCGGCGATGCGCTCCGCTGCCCTGGTGACGGTGGTCTCGGAGATCACTTTCGGCCGGGCTCGCCAGCTCTGGTCTGCGTGTTCGTAGATGTAGCAATGGTCACAGGCTAGGTCGCACCTGCTGCACACCTTGATCACGAATTGCCGGAGAGGCGTCTCGGTACCGGTCGTCGTCACCGGGGAATCTCGCTATATCGAGGAGTTGAACGCGGATACTTCGGTTTGCGGCATAATCCGCTCCGCGAGGCCGATGGTAAGCTCAGGCCCGGTGATGTCGCTGAGCGGTAGGTCGCGCAGGTCGGCCAGGCTGGATTCGAGTTCTGAAACCGAAGCGGTCATTTGTTACTCCTGGGTTAAATTCGCCCGTTTGCGGGCTTGCCCCTAGGGGCATACTAATCCGTTTATCGATTCAGTTGCAGTGGGGCTGTGTTAAAGTTTACGTTACGCTCAGTAATCTCGCTAGTACTTAGAGTAACAAGCGGGTAACGACAAGATGATGGCTTCAATGCGGCGTTCGTCACGTTTGGTTGAACATTCGTAACCAATCATCACATTTCCGTGATAATTTACGATGTCTGCCACACCTCCGTCCGTAGTCGACCAGTGTCGACCATACCACTTATCGGTTCCCCAGTAGAAGCGCAACAATACTTCCGGCTTACGCGATCAAAGAGTACAGATGGGGTGGGGATACTCGCGACTTCGTTGCCATAAATTGACTCAGTTCCCAGGCCGTTATTTTACGGTTCGCGCTGCGAGGTCCTCGTCTGCCGTCTGGCAAGATAACTGGGTGACTGAGAGCCTTGAGTTCCACCCGGCGCTTGAGCGGCCTGACCTACTGGCACCTGCCGTCGCGGAGGCGTTGCGCGACTGGCCGCCTGCGACTGCGGTCCGCGTCGCGGAGATCGATCCGTCGTTGGCTGACACCGCGGCGTTCTGCGCGGCGTATGGAGTGACGCTCGAGGAATCGGCGAACTGCGTGGTGGTCGCGGGGCGGCGGGGTGGGGAGACTTCGTATGCGGCGTGCATCGTGGCGGCCACCACCCGGGCCGACGTGAACGGTCTTGTCCGGCGCCACCTAGGAGCGCGCAAGGTCTCGTTCGCCCCGGTGGAGTACGTGACCGAGACGGCGGCGATGGAGTACGGCGGGATCACCCCGATCGGGCTGCCCGACGGCTGGCCGGTGCTCGTCGACGCGGCGGTGGCCAAGCTCGGCAGCGCCGTGATCGGCTCGGGCATCCGTGGTTCCAAGCTGTGGCTGCCAGGCTCGGCACTCGCGGACATCCCGGGTGCCGAGGTCCTGGACACGCTCGGCATCTAAATTCACAGCTTCGCGGCGACCCCGCCCCACAACGTCGTCGCGGTGGCCGCTTCCTCGGCCGAATCGGGCCGCCACTCCGATACCCGCACCACACCCGGCTCCAGCAGGTCAAGCCCGTCGAAGAACTCCGCCACGACAGGACGCGGTCGCGCGACATGCACGCTGTCTCGCAGCAGCTGGTTGAGCCGCTGCTCGAACGGGGCGATCTCTTCCGGGAACAAGTCGCTGCCCGCGTGCGAGATCACCAGGAAGCTGCCGGGCGGCACGGCGTCGAGCAGGCGAGCGACGATACTGCGGGCCTCGTCTGGGTCCGGGATGTAGTGCATGATCGCGATCAGCATGATCGCGACCGGCTGGCCGAAGTCCAGTGTCCTCGCCGCCTGGCGGAGAATCTTCTCCGTCTCGCGCAGATCCGCGTCCAGGTATGCCGTGGCGCCCTCCCGGGTGCTGGTGAGCAGGGCGCGTGCGTGGGCCAGCACCATCGGATCGTTGTCGACGTAGACGATCCGGCTCTCCGGCCTGACGGACTGTGCAACTTCGTGGGTGTTGCTGGCCGTCGGCAGGCCTGTTCCGATGTCCAGGAACTGCCGGATGCCCTCGGTCGCGGTGAGGTGCCGGACCACCCGGGCAAGGAACGCCCGGTTGGCGCGCGCGGACTGCCGGATGCCGGGATAGACCTCGATCGTCTCCTCACCGGCGATCCGGTCAGCGGGGAAGTGATCCTTGCCGCCCAGCCAGTAGTTGTAAACCCTGGCCACGTGGGCCACCCTGCTGTCGAAACGATCCTCCGGCGAATCGTCCTGGCCGGAGGTGTCCTGTGCACCCAACATTGTCCCCTCGCGAGCGAACCGATTTGAAAACATTATCTTCCGTAGATCATCTTCGGTTGGGTGCCAGGAAACCGTAACACGGTCGGCGTAATAGATAGTGGAACTTACTGGAATACGGCGGTCGTTAGAGTACTGGTGTGGGTGAGTCCATTGAGGAACTAGAGAAACATATTGGCGAGCTTCGTGCGCGAGTCCGCGAGGCGCGACTGCGTGGCGATCACGAGGACGCGGTAGCGCTCCGGGAAGGGCTGGATGCGGCGGAGCGCGCTTGGGATGGTGCGCTGGACTCTCTCGTGGCTCCGGCGGCCACCCGCGGCGGGGCGTCGCTGCTGCCGTTGCGTGAACAAGTTCACGAGGCGCTGAGCCTGCTCGCCGTTCCGTCCGCGCCCCGGCTGATTGCCACCGTGCATGAGGCGTTCTTCGCCACCTCGTTCCCGAGTGCCAAGCTGACCAGTCTCAAGCGAGACGAGGAACGCTCGTTTCGCGCGGCCCCGTACTCGCGGCCCTATTACCTCTGCGCCGCGCTGACCGTCGACCTGCTAGGGCCGTCGCGTGGCCTGCTCGCGGTCTCGACCTGGCCGATGCAGCGCCGGGTCATCGGCTCGCTGTCCCCGCGCGCCGATTTCCTGACGGCCGCGATTCACGTCGCGGAAGCCGTCGAGCGTCTCCCTGAGCCGGTGCCGGCGGCTAGGCGGCTGCTGTGCCGGTTCGCCACGAACATCCCGGGATCCGGCAACGAAGCGCTACCGCAGCAGGTCAAACAGGCGGCCGAAGCGGAGCTGAACGTGCACATCGAAGAGGACACCCAGGTGCGAGCCGATGCCGCCAAGCGAGCGGCGGAGCGACTCGACGACGTGGAACGGCTCTTCGGCAGCCGCCTCGAGGTGGGCCGGCTCAGCTAGGTGAACGGCCGCTAGGCGTCCTTGCGGGCGATGCCGCCCCACATAGCGACCGAGGCTTCCGCGGCCGGGGCATCCTGGTGCCACCCGGGTATAGCGACAATGCCTGGCGGTACCAGCTCAAGTCCAGCGAAGAAGTGGGAGACTTCGGCGTGGCTGCGCGGGGTTGCCTGCTCCGGAGAGCGCTTGTTGTACTCGCGCATCGACTCGGCGACCTCCTCGGCGTTGATGTCGCTCGCCGGGTGGGAGATGACTAGGTAGCTGCCCGGCGGCACCGCCACCATCAGCCGGGAGACAAGTCCGTAGGGATCGTCGGAGTCCGGGATGTACTGGAGGATGGCGAGCAACATGACGCCGATCGGCTTGCTGAAGTCGAGCGTCTCGGCGGCCTTGGCGAGAATGCCTTCGACGTCCTGCAGGTCGGCGTGCAAGAAAGCGGTGGTGCCACCGCGAAGCAAAGCCCTGGCGTGGGTAAGCACCATCGCGTCGTTGTCCACATAGACGACCCGGGATTCCGGGGCGCCTGCCTGCGCGACCTCGTGCGTGTTGTTCGCGGACGGGATGCCGGTGCCGATGTCGAGAAACTGCCTGATGGCCGCCTCGTCAGTCAGGTAGCGGACGGCGCGGCCGAGGAACGCCCGGTTGGCGCGGACGGCGACAACGAGATCCGGGTACGCCCTGACCGCCTGCTTACCCGCTTCACGGTCGGCCTCGAAGTTGTCCTTGCCCCCGAGCCAGTAGTCGTACACCCGCGCGGGGTGCGCCGTGCTCGTGTCGATATGGCTGGGGAGGCTCTCGTTGTCCCCGGGAACCGAGCTGTGCGACAAATCTGGCACGGTGCGACCTTCCGGCTCGGCGAACGGGGCGTAACCGAGCATATACACCCGGACGAGATGGGGGATCGACATAGGATCGTGAGCATGTCCGAACCGGCGGATATCAACGCGGGACTCCCGCATCCCGCGCGCGTCTACGACTGCTGGCTTGGTGGCAAGGACAACTTCGAGGCCGACCGCCGGGCAGCCGCGGAAGCCATCGAGATCTTTCCCAAGACGGTACAGTCGGCGCGAGCATGCCGCGCCTATCTCTCACGGGTCGTGCGGTTCCTGGTAGCTGAGGCAGGGATCAGGCAGTTCCTCGACCTCGGCTCGGGCCTGCCATCCGCACGGAACGTTCACGAGGTCGCGCAGTCGATCGCGCCGGAGAGCCGGGTGGTCTATGTGGACAACGATCCGGCCGTACTCCTGCACGCGACGACCTTGCTCGCGAGCTGCCCCGAAGGGAGCACCAGCTACATCCAGGCGGATATCCGGGACCCGGAGATGATTCTCGCTCGTGCGGCGCGGACACTCGACTTCGGGCAGCCGGTCGCCATCATGCTGCTGGCCGTGCTGCACCTTATTACCGACGCCCAGGACCCGCTGGGCATCATCAGGACGTACCTGAACGTCGTGCCTTCTGGGAGCTATCTCGGGGTCGGCCATCACACGGGGGACATCTATCCCGAACTGCGCGAGTTCGCGAAGCGCATGAGCGAGTTGAACCCGGAATATCCCGCCACGCTTCGCGGCCATGCGGAGGTCGCGGCTCTCTTCGACGGCCTCAGTCTGGTCCCACCGGGCGTGGTGCAGATCTCGAAGTGGCGGCCGGACTCCGATCTCGAAGCCAGCGCCGCCGCCGCGCTCTGGGGCGGAGTCGCGAGGAAGCCTTAACAGGCTGTCGCTGACCACACCAGGCAGCGTCGGCTGGCGGCCCGGCTCTCCGGTGCGACACGCACGCTCAATCCACCGCGGTGCGCAGGCGAGTGGCACGCGTAACGGTTTGTGGCGTATGAGGTGTTAGACCGGTCGCTAGCGATGCCGGGTCTAGGGCACTATAGGGCCGTGTTTACGATTCTGCTGCGGGTTTTCAAGCAACCGCACCGGCAACACGTGACGGCGCTACTCGCCGCGGTCGCCGCGGTCGTACTCATCGGAGCCTGGCTATTCTCGCTGGCCGAGAGCTTGCCGTTCACCACCGGCCTGTACTGGGCCGTCACGACGGCGACGACCGTCGGCTATGGCGACGTAACGCCACACAATCCCGTCGGGCGGCTGATCGCCTCGCTCGTGATGCTCACCACGATTCCGATGCTCGCGGCCGCGTTCGCGATCGTGTCGGGTGCGGCCGCGGCCGCAGGAATCCGGAGGGTTCTCGCCATGCACAGCCAGTTTCCCGAGGGCACGTACCGGCTCATCATCGGCATGAACCCGATCGTGCCCACGCTGATCGATGAGCTGGAGAGCGCCGGGATCCCGGTGGTGCTCGTCGCGGATGTCGACCCCGAGAGTGTTCGCGGCGTGCATGTCGTCCGCGGTGATCCAACCGAAGAGGCGACGATCGCAAAGGCCAGGCCAGCGGGTGCCGAGCAGGCACTGATCACCGGCAACAGTGACGGAGACGTGCTGGTCAGCGCGGTGATGCTGCGCAAGCAGGCGCCCTCGCTGACCGTAACGGCGCTGGTCAGCTCGCCTTCCGTGCGGGAGGCGCTGCGGGATCTGGGCATCCCGCAGAGCGTGTCGGCCAGTGAACTGGTCTCCCGCACGCTGGCCGCGAGCCTGGAGACCCCGCACGCGGGCGAGATGATCGCCGCGTTGGTGGGGAGCCGGGATGTGCTGGCGGAAATCGAGGCGCCGGCCGCCGCAGTCGGAACGCGGTTGAGCGCGCTCAGGAGCGAGCGCGACGGCCTAGTGCTCGGCCTGGTGCGGAGCGGCGAGTTTACCCTCGGCATCGGCGACGATCCAGTCGTCGAGTCCGGAGACCGGCTCCTGGTCGCCGAGGCGACCAGGAGCGCGTGAGAGAC
This sequence comes from Streptosporangiaceae bacterium, assembly GCA_050012355.1. Taxonomy (GTDB): domain Bacteria; phylum Actinomycetota; class Actinomycetes; order Streptosporangiales; family Streptosporangiaceae; genus JBEKHI01. The sequence continues at coordinate 26,052 of JBEKHI010000067.1, forward strand.
AGACCGAGGGCCCGACGATGGCCCACCGCTGGGGTTCCCGTGCCAGCGATGGGCCACCGTTGGGGCCCTGCCCACCACCCGCGAGTTAACCGAACGACTTGCGCAGGGTCGCGACCGAGACGTGCGGCCAGCCGAGAT
>JBEKHI010000068.1:0-36502 GCA_050012355.1 Streptosporangiaceae bacterium
ATCGGCGTGTTCGGCACCCTGTGGGCGTACTTCATGCTGCATGACATCGGGGTGCGCAAGCACGCGCAGATGGACTGGTGGGGCAACCTGCTGTTCGCCGCCGGCCTGATCGCCATCCTGGTCGGCATCACCTACGGCCTGCTGCCCTACGGCGGGCATCCGATGGGCTGGACCAACCCGTGGGTGCTCACCGCGCTGTTCGGCGGCCTGGCGGTGCTGGTCATCTTCGTGTACGTCGAGACCAAGGTCGCCGAACCGCTGTTCCGTATCTCACTGTTCAGGATCCGGGCGTTCGCCGCCGGGAACATCGCGAGCCTGATGCTGGCGATGGGCCGCGGCGGCATGCAGTTCATGCTGATCATCTGGCTGCAGGGCATCTGGCTGCCGCTGCACGGCTACAGCTACAGCCAGACTCCGCTGTGGGCCGGCATCTACCTGGTGCCGTTGACGGTCGGCTTCCTGCTGGCCGCGCCGTTGTCCGGAATACTGTCCGACAAGTTCGGTGCCAAGGCGTTCACCGTGGGCGGCGCGCTGCTGACGGGAACGGCCTTCCTGCTGCTGATATTCGTCCCGGTGGACTTCGCTTACTGGGAGTTCGCGCTCGTCATCGCGCTCAATGGTTTCGGCTCCGGCCTGTTCTTCTCGCCGAACTGGGCGGAGATGATGAACTCCGTCCCGCCCGACCGGCGGGGGGCGGGTGGCGGCATGATCGCCACCTTCCAGAACTCCGCGTTCGTGCTATCGATCGGTATCTTCTTCACCCTGATGGTGGCCGGCCTGTCCAGCAAACTCCCGGCGGCCCTGTTCAGCGGGCTTACCACGCAGGGCATCCCGGCCGCCACGGCCGCGCCGATCTCGCACCTCCCTCCGATCGGCGTGCTGTTCGCCTCCTTCCTCGGCTACAACCCGATGCAGCAACTGCTCGGCCCGCTGCTGCATCATCTGACCCCGGCGCACGCAGCCTACGTGGCCGGGCGGGAGTTTTTCCCGCACCTGATCACGGCACCGTTCCACAGCGGTCTGGGCGTGGCCTTCGGGTTCGCCATCGCGGCCAACGTGATCGCGGCCATCGCCTCGGCACTGACGGGCCGTCGCACGCCGGTACCGGCCGCGCGCGAGTCGCTGGGTTACGAACTGGCCGCCGTGGCCGGCGAGGGCGGCTTCGAGCCCGGCGAACTCGTCGTCTCCGACATCCCGGAAGAGAGCGCCGAACCGCCCGACAAGTCCGACTAAGGCGCACCACCGGCGCTTCGAGTGCGGCTTCGGCCTGCTGGGCGGCGGGGACGAGTTCTCCGCCGCGCAGGAAAACACCACTGTGTATCAGCACAGCAGGCTGGTGACGACCGACTGCCCTCGGCTGGCTCGCCGCCGACCGAGAAATCCGCGACCCGCAGCCCGCCCAGCAGACCGGGGCGGGCTCGGGGATGGGGCCGCGACGTTATGGTCGGAAATTTCGCGCGGGACCACTGAGATGGGCGGGCCGGCTACGGCGTCGCGCCCACCGGGGACCGCCAGGCCGGTTTCCGCCGGGGCCAAGCACGGCCAGCAGCTTGGCGTACATGCCGGCGGAGGTTCGGGAACGTTGTTCAGCTGGCGTCTTGTTGGTTGCGCGCGTTTTGTTCCTCGGTCTGGCGACGGACAGGACGACAAGGATGGCCCGATGAACGCTCTCGGTGAAACATACGATGCAGCGGACACTGTTCTGTTAGTATTCGAATATATAAACGATACGGGAAGGGGATGGTCCGCATGGGGGGGTGGACTCAGGGCGGGGACCTCGATACCGCTAGGCCGTCGGCGGCGCTGGTTACGGCTCTGGATAAGGCGGCCGGGCCGGGGCGGCGCTGCCCAGGGCTGACCGACGGTGAGGTGACCGGGGTGCTGGGCCGGTGGGCAGCGTGCGAGGCATGGGCGCTGTCGGGCAAGCTCGCTACCGTCACCGAGCTGGTGCGGCGCCGCGGGCTGCCGGGCACCGCGCGGCACGCCGGAGTGCCGTCGGCGTGGGATGACACGCTGACCGAGGAGATCGCCCTCGCACTAGGTATGTCGCGTCCGGCGACGATGAAGCTAATCGATCTGGCGGTCGCGCTGGCCACCCGGCTAGACGCCACCGCCGCCGCGCTGGAGGCGGGCGAGGCCGATTACCTGAAGGCGAAGATCATCGCCGAAGCGACCAGCGTCTTGGATGACGAGGCCGCCGGGAACGCGGAGAAGCTGGCGCTGATGTGGGCGGGTGGCTCGTTCACGGGCAAGACCCCGGGAGAGATCGGCAAGCTGATCGACCGGGCCGCCATCGCGGCGGATCCCCAGGCGGCCGAGAACCGGCGTAAGGCGGCAGAGAAGACAGCGCGGGTGGAGACCTGGCGGGAGACCACCGGAACCATGGCGCTGGCGGCCACCGGCCTGAACCCCGAGGTCGCGATGGAAGCCGAGCAGGCCATCCAGGACACGGCCGCCGCGTACAAGAAAGCGGGCATGGCCGACGGGATCGACAGCCTGCGAGCCCGGGCGATGACCGACAAGATCCTCGGCAAGAATCCGCTTAGCGGGGACAGTAAGGACCGAGGGTTCAGGGCTGACGCCCATCTGACCCTCCCGGTGATGTTCCTGCCCCTTCTGACCCTGCTAGGCCTGGCGGACAACCCGGGCGAAGCGGACGGATGGGGCGCCTTGGACGCCGGGCTCGTCCGAGACCTGGCCAGCCGGGCCGCCGCGGCGGGGGCGGCGAGCCGGTGGCACCTGACCCTGGTCGACGAGCACGGATGGGCCGTAGGTCATGGATGTGACCCCGCCAAGCGCGGAACGAAAACCAGCAAAACGGAAACCGAGGGCGCGGGCTGGGAGGATAGCACCTGGACCGTCAACCTGCCGGGAGGAGACACCAGGACCTTTACCCTCAACCCGATCCCGGTCTGGGACTGCGATCACCGTTATGAGACCGCCGGGCACGACCCGTCCCCGCTGCTGCGGCACCTGACCGAGGTCCGGGACGGGACCTGCGTGCAAGCCGGCTGCCGACGGCCCGCGGCCCGGTGTGACTTCGAGCATGCCATCCCGTTCGAACAGGGCGGAAAGACGTGTGGCTGCAACGGAAGCCCTAAGTGCCGACGCGATCATCAGATTAAGCAGGCCATCAACTGGCAGGCCATCCAGATCGCCCCTGGATTCCACCAATGGATCACCCCGAGCGGGCGCGCTTACCTCAGCCAGCCCAGGCAATACCCCGCCTGACCAGGCGGTTATGGTTCCCGTGATGACGGCCTGCTGACCCTGCGCCACGACCCACAGGCCCGGGCGAAGGCCTCATCGACAAGTTCTTGGGCCGCGCGGCCGCGGGTAGGCTCGCGTGTTGTCGCATATATCCACTGAACCAGCTCAAAGGACAGTTAAATGCCACTTTTCAGCAACAAACCGGCCGACGATACGGCCACCTGGGAGCCGCAGGCCGCGGACGGCAGGCTGGCCCACACCGCGGGCGCCGATCCGGCGGGCGTTTTCACCTCCGACTTGTCGGTGTCCGAGTACGCGCTGCTCGGCGAGGCCGGGTTCGAGCCGCTGGGCTTCGTGGTCGGATCGTCCATCTATCACATTGGCCTGCAGGTCGGACGATGGTCGCAGAACCAGGAACTGCAGGTGCTGACGCAGGCGATGTACAGCGCCAGGGAACTGGCCATGGCCAGGATGCGGTCGGAGGCCGACCACCTCGGCTCTGACGGCATCGTCGGCGTTCAGCTGAGGATGCAGAGCTACGTGTGGGGCCAAGACGTCCTGGAGTTCATCGCTACCGGGACCGCGGTGCGGGCGCTGGGCAGCGACGGCACTGGGACAGGAGGCGCCCACCGGGCCCCCGACGGCCGGGCGTTCACCTCGGACCTGTCGGTTCAGGATTTCTTCCGGCTGCTGGCCGCCGGCTCGGTGCCGGTGGCGTTCGTGCTCGGAACCTGCGTGTACCACATCGCCCATCAGTCGGCGATGCAGTCACTGCGCCAGGCAGGCCAGAACCAGGAGATGGTGATCTTCACCCAGGGCATCTACGAGGCCCGCGAACTGGCCCTCAACCGGATGCAGGCGGAGGCGACACAGGGGCAGGCCTCCGGCATCGTCGGGGTGAACGTCGCGGTCAGCAATCACGTCTGGGGCGAGCACGCTACCGAATTTCTCGCCACCGGGACCGCCATCCGGCGGCTCGCCGATGAGCACCGGCTCCCCGAGACCTCGCCGAAGCCCACCTTCACCTTGGGGCTCGACAACTAGCCGCGGCCGGATATGACAGCGCCCCCGGGAGCATGTGCTCACGAGGGCGTGCCGTGGCCGATACGTAGGTCGCCTCACGGCGAAAGGCTCAACATGGCTCCAGCCGAACGGTATTCCATGAAGGCAGTGATTAGGCCCGGGGGACACTAACGCATCGGCACGAGTGAAGAACGCGAGGCCGGCCAGAGCTATTCCAGCCCGGGCTAAGCAGTTCCGGAAGCCCCTGCGCACACCGCCGCGTGGATCTGACGGGACAGGTTCTCCACTGTCTTAGTCAGCTCGAGGTTCTGCGCGAGCAAGTCCCCGAGCTGGTTAGTCAGGGTCGTGTTCTGCGCGAGTGACTGGCCGAGCCCGGCCTCCACCTCGGCAATCTGATGACCCTGCTGGCTGATCCGGGCGAGGGTCGTCTCGAGGTTCCGCTCGCTGCGGTTCGACGCGGCGGCCACCAGGAAGCCGATGAACAGCTCAGCGACGGTCGTGACCAAGTTCAGCGGGAAGTTGAATCCCTGACTGGTGAACCATGCGGGCAGCCAGGTTCCACTCGCTATGTGGGACCCCCCGAGAGCGAAGACGGCCGTCCAGGCGACCACCGCGACGAGCCAGATGACGATGTTGGTGGGCCGTCCCATCGCCGCGGAGACGTAATCCGCGACCTTAAGGAAGGCTGATTCTCTCTCCGGGACGGTTGCCGGCACAGCGGTCATAGCGGATCCTTTCCAAGCGCAGCAGACAGCACGAACCGTACCGGAACCCTCCAGAAACCGCAGATTACGCGGCGCTGGCCGCGAGCGCGGGGAGGGGCGTCGATGACTCATCGATGCCCCTCTATGGGCGTCAATGTGACATCGCTGCCCTTAGCTCCACCCGCGGCGGTCAGTCGTTATCGGGGGTGGCCAGCCGGGCTAGCTGGACGCGGGTGGTGATGCTGAGTTTGCGGAAGACCTTGTGCAGGTGGTACTCCACGGTCGCGGCGCTGATGAAGAGCCGCGCGGCGATCTCGGCGTTGGTGGCGCCTTCGCCGGCCAGCCGGGCGATCTGCGTCTCCTGCGGGGTGAGCACCTCGTCCGCCCCGCCGGGGGCGCGCCGGGTGGCGTGCTCGCCGGTCGCGCGGAGCTCGGCCCGGGCGCGGCTGGCGAAGGCCGCCATGCCCAGCCGCTCGAACAGCTGGAAGGCGGTGCGGAGCTGCCCGCGGGCATCGCGGCGGCGCCGCCGACGACGGAGCCACTCTCCGTACACGAGATGCGCCCGGGCTAGTTCCGGTGCGATCCGGGTCTGCCGCAGGTGTTCGATGGCCAGCTGATAATCCGCTTCAGCCTGACCGTCGTCGGCTAGCAGCGCCCGGCACCGGGCCAGCAGTCCCAGGGCCCAGTGCGTGCCGGTGGCCAGCGCCCAGGGTTCCAACGCCGCCAAGGCGGCCGCCGCGGTCTCGCGCTCGCCGCTTCTGACCGCGGCCTCAACCACCTCGGTCACCGCGCCGAACTCCAGCACGTCCTGGTAAAGCTGGTTCTCCCGCGCGTGGCGCAACGCGGCGGCGTAGTTGCCCAGGCCCAGTTCGAGTACCGCCAGCGCGCGATGCACACCCCGGGCGGCGTTTCCCTCTCCCCGCTCGGTGAACTCACCAAGCAGCCGGGCGGCCAGCGGCCGGATGTCGGCCTCGCGGCCCTGCCAGGCCAGTCCCCACAGCTTCACCCAGACGAAGCTGCCCAGGTAGGCCCGGTAACCAGTGGCTTCTGACAGCACCCACCCTTCGGCCAAGGTGGCATCGGAGTCGGTGAACCGGCCCTCCTCGATCTGGACGGTCAGCTGGACGGTGAGCGCCACCAGCAGGGCGGCGAGCGCGCCCCGGTCACGCAGCTCGGCTACCCACCGGCGCTCCAGCTCGTGGCGGGCGGCGTCGTCGTGCAGCAAGCCCGCAGCGGTGGTGATGGCCAGGAAATACGGCAAGGTCTCGTCCGGGATCGGCCGGTCGCCGGCCAGCGGCGCGATCGCCTGGCGAAGCAGCGCGGCGCCGTCCGCGTAGCGACGCTCGGCCAGGGCGGCATAGCCGTCCAGCAACAGGTCGGCCACGTCCTTCTCGCCGTCCGCCGCCGAGGCCGCCTGGACCATCTCCAGGACGCGGGCCGTTCCGGCGCCGGCATCGCCGGACAGCTGCGCGGCCGCGAACGCGTTCAGCAAGGTGTCCACCGCGAGGCGTGAGTCCAGCGGCTGGAGCAATGCCGCCGCTTCCAGCAGCACCGTGGTCGCCTCGGGCATCCGCCCGGCCGCGTACAAGGTCAGGCCCGCAATCCGCCGGGCCTTGGCCCGGGCCAGCGGACCAGCCAGGTCCGGACCAGCGCGACCGGCCAGTATCCCCGCGGCCGGTACGTCCCCGGCCACTAGGCGCGCCTCGGCCGCCTCTAGCAGCCGGTGCGCCCGCTGCCCAGCATCGGGAGTCAGCTCGGCGGCGCGCTCCAGGAACGCCGCGCTGCTCACCCACCCGCCGCGGGCCCGCGCTCGCCCGGCCGACTCCTCCAGCCCGGCGGCGACCTCCTCATCCGGGCCCAGTGCGGCGGCGGCCAGGTGCCAGGCCCGTCGGTCGGGCTGCGCCACCGGGTCGGTAACCACCGCCAGCGCTTCATGCGCACGGCGCCGGACCGCGCCCGAGGCAGCGTAGTAGGCGGCCGACCGCATCAGCGGATGCCGGAACAGCGGTCGCGGATCCCAGGACAGCAGCCGGCCTGCCGCCGGGATGTCCGCCGCGTCCGGATCGATGCCCAGGTGGCGAGCCGCCCGCCAGATTTTGCCCTGATCGCCGAGCTGATCGGCGGCCGCCAGCAGCATCAGCAGCCGGGTGTCGTCGGGCAGCGCCCGCACCCGCGCCAGGTACAGCTCCTTCAGCCGTCCGCCGAACCGCAGCGGCCCCCGCAACGGTGTCGTCCCCGTCAGCTGCCCGGCCGTCAGCTCCCCCGCGAACTCCTTCAAGGCCAGCGGATTTCCCGCTGTCTCGGCTACCAGCAGCGTCACCACCCGCGGGTCCACCGGCACGCCCGCAACTGCCGCCAGCAGTTCCTCGGCCGCCTCTTCCGGCAACCCGCCGACCACTAGCTCCGGCAGCCCCTCGAGCGTTGCCCGCCCCTCATCCTCGGTCCGCACGGCGAAAAGCATGCCAACCGGATCCGCGAGCAGACGACGGCTGACGAACGCCAGCACCTCCACCGACGCCCGGTCCAGCCACTGTGCGTTGTCAACGATGATGAGCAGCGGCACGCTGGCCGCGACCTCAGAAAGGAGGGTGAGTGTGGCCAGGCCAACCATGAACCGGTCCGGCGCTGGGCTCGACGCCAGCCCGAACGCCGCCTGCAGCGCCTGTCGCTGCGGCACCGGCAGCCGATCCACCCCGGGCAGGAACGGCACCAGCAACTGATGCAGTCCCGCGAACCCCAGGTCCATCTCCGACTCGGCCCCGGCCACCCGGGCTACCTGCAGGTCGCTGGCCTGCCCGGATGCGTACTCGAGGAGCGCCGTCTTCCCGATCCCCGCCTCACCTCGCAGCACCAGCACGCCGCTCAGCCCGTCCCTGATGGCCGCCAGCATCCCGTCCAGTGCACCGGATTCCGCCACCCGGTCAACTAGCGTTCCGATCACTCTGCCCTCTCCCGCCGACGGGGAACCATCGAACCACCATGATCGCTCGGCCGTTCCCTGGGGACGGCCACCGGGTGGAGAGATCGGCGGCCCTACGTGATCTCGAAGAGGATCTGCTGGAGCGGGCGGGGCAGGTCCCGGTTCCACACCAGTGCGGCGGCCGCGGTCAGCTGATGACCGTCGACGCGGACCCGGACCATGCCGAAGGTGCCGGCCGGATCAGACGGACCGCCGGAGTCCGCCGGTGCGTTGGTGACCGCGGTGGGACCGGTCAGTACGGCGGCGGGCTTGCCCGCGCTCGCAGCAAAGGCCAGGACCATCCGCAGTGAGTGCCGCAGCGGCGGATCGGTGAACTCAAAGCGCGGGTCGGCCGCTCGCAGCACCCGGGCCCAGGCATCGTAGGTTCCCGCCTCGACGCGCCGCGGGCCGTGAATCACCTCCATGCTGGCCAGCTCGCCCAGACCGATGCGGCCGCGGTCCGCCGCCGGATGCGACGCGGGAACCCACACGTCGGGCTCGAATTCTCCCAGGACCATCACGTCGAGCAGGTCGGCCAGCGCCTCCGCGCTGGTCGTCAGCCAGCCCAGGCCCGCGTCGGCGCGGCATTGCCTGATGAGCGAGAATTCGGCGTCCAGCGGCGTTTCCAGCCAGACGACCTCGACATCCGCGGCCGCCGCGGCCGACCGCAGCGCCGACGCGGCCCCGACCGCGAGACCATCCGGCAGCCTGGGTGGCACCACCATGCGCAGCCGCTGCCGTCCGAGGCCCGCCGCTTGCCGGGTCCGGTTCACCTCGTGATCGACCATGGACAGTACATTCCGCGACGCGTCCAGCAGCACGATGCCCGCCGTGGTCAACCGCAGGCCCTCGCGCCGTCGCTGGAGCAGTGGTGCGCCGACGATTTCCTCCAGCCGCCGGATCTGCTGGCTCAGGGTCGGCTGCGCGATGAACATCCGATCCGCGGCGTGGGTGAAACTACCCGCGTCGGCGACAGCTACGAAATAACGCAGATGCCGCAGCTCGATAGCCGCGGGCGCACCCACGGCCTGGTTGGCCAGGCGCTGCTGTACTGGCTTCATGTCCGCCACCCGCGTGTTGTGGTGTACCTACTTCAACTACTCGCATCGTGTCGGGCGCCGAGCCAGCATCGAATCCACGGATTCCTTAGTCTCACCGGTCAGATCCCCTAGGGCAGAGGGGGCCCCGGCTCGGCTGACGCGATCCTCATCGGGCGGGATCAGCTAAAGGGCGCGGCGGTGGACTAGGTGTTTCATGGATGCGATGCCCGAACGTGGCTGGTTAGACGGCGGAGCATAGCCCCCGGCAATGGCCCGGTAGGAAGCGCCTTTTCCACTGCTGAGGCGAACGATGGTGAACTAGACCGATGACATTCGCCGACCGGTCCTCGTCCAGGGCGGCTCTGGGCGCCCAGCCGGCCGGCATCGTCTGGCCAGGTCCGCAGCGCACTAGGCCAACGCCCTGGACCGGGCACCGGGTGCGTGGCCGGGGAAAGACGAAGGGCCTGCGGGTAGACATCGGGCAAGGCGATCAGCCGACCGTCGCGATAGCCGGGGAAATCGACCTCTATTCCGCGGCCGAGCTCCGCGACGAGCTGCTCCGGGTGCTGCGCCGGCACGGGCGGCGGCTCACCCTCGACCTGCGCGAGGTGACGTTCATGGACTCGGCGGGCATCGAGGTGCTGCTGGCCACCCGCCGGCGCGCCCAGCTCGAGAACGGCTGGGTACGGGTGTCCGAGGCCTCGCCATGTGCCTGGCGGATGATCACGCTGACCGGCCTGCGACAGGAATTCACCGCGCCCCAGGAGTCTTGACCCTCGGTCACTCAGTGCGGCGAATCACATGAAATGTGCGATGCCCACTCACAAAGTCCAGCGCCAATGTTGTCTTCCGGTGACCCCCACGCGCCAGGAAGGGAACGTGATGACGGTACCTGCCATCACCCTGCTGCAGTCCATGTTCGTTCGGCTGGCCAGCAAGGAACGCACCGACGACGACCTGCGGTCGCTACGCCAGAGCGTGGACCGGGCGAGCGACATGAAGGACGCCTGGGAGGACAGAGCCGCCGCGCACGCGGAGTTCCACTGCCTGCTCGCCGATGCCACTCGCGCGGCGTCGTACTCCCTGGTCGCCCGGTGCATCCAGGACAGCATGCGGGACATGATCGCATCGGCCGGGCAGCCCGAGGGCGATCGCATCATCGCCGCGCACCGCCAGCTCATCTTTCACCTGCAAGCCCGCGACGCCGACTCCGCCGTCTGGGAGATGCGGCGCTACCTGGCACAACTGGCCCAGGCGCAGAGCCGGCCACTCGCCGCGCCCGCCGCCCGGCCGCGTCGAGCACTGAGGTTCACTGAGGGCGGGTGACTATGACCCGGCCGCACGGACGTGCTCGTGTGGCGGCAGTGTTTAATTGGTGTCCATAACGACGGTGGCGATTGCCACGGTCCATCCATGTTGCCTAAGAGTCTTGGAGTACCGATGGACGCCGCCCCTAGCCCGGCTGGAAATCTGCATCTGGTCGTCGGGTACGACGGCACGCCGCCCGCCGTCCGGGCGCTGGCCGCCGCGGTCAACCTGCTGCGTGGCCGGCCCGGCGAAATCGAGGTCGTGTACGTCGCCCACCTGCCCGGTGTTGACATGCTCTCCGCTGACGCCGTCGCCGAGATGGAAGTGAACTTCGATGAGATCGCGCAGGAGCTGCGTGGTCAGGCCGAAGAACAGCTTCGCGGCCAGGAAGAACGCTGGCACTTCGACCGCCGTCAGGGCCTGATCTCGGATGAGCTGATCACGGCGGCCACCGACCTCCGCGACGCCAAGGTCGGTGACACCGTGGTGATCGTAACCGGGGCCTCGTCTAACGCTATGCACCGGATGCTCGGGTCGGTCGCGGTCAGCCTGGCCCGCCGGTCACCGGTACCCATCGTGATCGTGCCCTAGCGCCGGGCGCGCTCGTCTGGTGATGGCGCGCTCGGCTACGGTCGTGCCGCCCCAGATTCCATCGAGCTGCCAGGTCCGCATCGCGAACGCCAGGCACTCCCGCTGAACCGGGCAGACCGAGCAGATCGCCTTCGCTTCCGCCGCCTGTTCCCGGCTCTTGGCCGAGTCCGAGATCGGAAAGAACAACTCGGGGTCAACCGACCGGCAGGCGGCGGCCGCCCGCCAGGTTCCCCGCGTGACGGTCGTCCGCGTCGCTAGTTCGTCCTGGTTCATCAACTGGTCTTCTCCGGATCCGTTTCCCTGTCCGCCTCCCGGGTCTAGGAGGCGGTCTGAGACCCGGGAGGCGGAGTCCAGCGCCGTGGCCGGCCGTTAGCCGGTGACGGAGAGGTTGTCGTAGACGTCGTAGACGGCAGGGGTCATCCAGGTCGCGTCGAGCACCGCGTCGTGTTCTGCCCAGGTGCGCACGTGCCCGGTCAGCGTGACGGCGTTTCCCGTGGTGTCCACCACCACGTCGCTGTCGTCAGGGATCAGGGCATACCGGTCCAGCGCGTCGTGCACCGCGATGGTCACGTCCACCGGGTCGGCGTCCCAGGAGATCTGGATGTCGTCCTTGACGTTGCGAACCCCGGTCAACCCGGCCACCGTCGCCTCCGCCTCGGCCCGCTCAGAGCCGTAACGCACCGAACCTGACAGCTCGATAGTCCCGTTATGAGCCACCGCCTCAACGGTTCCCGGCACGGTGATGTTCAGCGTCAGCGAGTTGTTCGCGTTGGCGGTCAGCGCGGCGTCGTCCCGGTAATCGACCGGCGGCAGCAGCACCTCCAGGTGGTTATGCACGCTGATTACCCCCGCGACCCGGCGGGCGGCCTCGGCCGCCTCCAGGTACTGCGGATAGCTGGGTACCGAGCCGTTGAGCGCCACATCCCCGCCCAGGTTCTCAACCCTGATGTCTGATGTGTCCACTAGCGGGTCGAAAACCAGCTCGTCTTCGACCGCCATCCGGGTGTCCTTGGTCTTACTCATTCTGCGCGTCCTTCCCTGACCGGCTTCCTCATTCGCAAGTCCACCTTGTTCTCCCGCGAAGGGGAAAGCGGCAACACCTGTCGCGCCATAGGTCTGCGCTATAACCGCCGATTCGGAGGCTGGCCGGCCAGTTATAGCTGGTGACAATGACCTGATAGGGCGCGCCTTGCCGATCGATTACCGCAGGTCGGCGTGGCTCCGGGTGCACGGCCCGCGCGGCGGGTCCGCTGGTGGCCGCCGACGCATAGGCGTAACCGATCGACAGTTAGGCGGCGGGTCTTTGCGCTACGGGTGCGGCATGCATTTCATTAACGGAAGGTGCGGTCCGAAGTACCGGCGGTATCCGCTGGCCAGGGACCGCATCGGCCTATCGGGCCCCCTGCGGGCAGCAACGGTATGCGACGCGGGTACCCATAGGCTGGGCCCGAATTATCACCTCTCCAATCACGTTGGCATCACGGCGCAACACCCCGAACTTTCTGCCCGGTTATGCCCGGAATCGGTAAATCTGATCACAATCACCGACTGGTGAGTAATAATGATCGAGAGCTACAAGGTGGGCGAATGGTGAATTGTTACGTACTGCCACAACCGCCCGGCGGGCGCCTTGGCTCCTACGTGGGCAGCCCGGCAACGGGCCGGGCGGCACCGCCCGGGCCATACAACCGCGAGGTTAACTTGGTTTCCGGGAGACACCGCGATGCACGGCCGTGACCGGGAACTGCAGGTCGTCGCCGAATTGCTCCGGGGCGCGGTGCAGGGACGCAGCGGGATCCTGCTTATCGAGGGAGAGCCAGGATCCGGCAAATCCGGACTTCTCTGCGAAGCGATCAATCAGGCGGCCAGCCAGGATTTCTCGCTGGTAACGGCCGCGGCGGACGAAGTAAGCCGCCGGATGCCATTCGCGCCATTGCTCGCCGCCCTACGGGAACCGCCAGGTATGCCGCTCGGCGAGGGACCGCTGGCCCGCGCACCGGACATCTGGACGCCGATGGTGTACCACATCGGCGCGCTGCTGGAGCGACGGGCCGCGAAGGGACCGGTGCTGGTCGGCCTGGACGACTTGCAATATGCCGATCCCGCGACGCTGTTCGCGCTTCGGGTCCTGCCCCGTCATCTCGTCTCGCATCCGCTGGCCTGGATCTTGGCCCGGCGCACCATCCGGCCCCGCAGCGCGGTGGACGCGTTGTTCGACCTGCTGACCGAGGACGGCGTCGTCCGGCGCACGCTCGTCCCGCTCGCGGATGACGCGGCGACTGGCCTGATCGCCGACATTCTCGGTGCGTCTCCCAGCAAGGAACTGGTCACGCTGGCCGCTGGCGCCGCTGGAAACCCGCTGCTGCTGACCGAGCTCATGCTCGGGCTGCAGGAGGAAAGCGCGATCCAGGTCAGCGACGGAACAGCGGTCCTAGTGTCGTCCGGGCTGCCCCAGCGCCTGCGCACGATTGCCCAGATCAGGCTCCAGGACCTGCGGGAAACGACCCGCCAGCTGCTGGAGACCGCGGCCGTGCTGGGCCCCGCCTTCCGGCTGGAGGACCTGGCGGACATGCTGGACAGCAAGCCGGCCGTCCTGCTCCCCGCGGTCGAGGAGGCGGCGGGCGCGGGGCTGCTGACAGTTTTCGCCGACCACTTCGAATTCAGGCACAAGCTGATCTGGCAGGCGGTCAGCGAAACCGTCCCGCCTCCTGTCCGGCAAGCGTTGCATCGCCAGTTCGGCGAACTCCTGCTGGCTCGTGGCGGTCCCGCCACGACGGCGGCCAGCCATCTGCTTAAGGCTGCCCTCCAGCCCGATCCAGCGGTGGCCGCGGCCCTCGATGTCTCGGTGGAGGAAATCCTCCGTTCATCGCCGCAGAAGGCCGCCGATGTCGCGCTCCGCGCCGTGGAACTCACGGACTCCGGCGATCCCGCCCTGCTCATCCGGACCCTGCGCGCTGCTAACGCGCTGGTCGCAGCCGCCCGGCTTGACGAGGCCGCCGGTATCGTGCACGCCACGCTCGCGCAGCCGCAGACACCCGCGACCGATACGCAGCTTCGCTGCACTCTCACCTCGGTCCTGTGCCTCCAGGGACAGGCGGAGGAGGCGAAAGCCGAGGCCGAAACCGTGCTGAGCCGGTCTCAGGTGACCGGCCAGCAGCGGGATGAGGTCCTGGTCGCCTATCTTCAGTCGCTTTCCGCACTGGGTGAACGCGCCAAGGCCCGCCGCATGGCCGAAGACATCCTCGCCGAATTCGGGGAACATGGCGAGGCAGCGCTGGCCGGAGCATTGAGCGTGCTGGCCAACATCTGCTGGGAGGAAGGCCGGCTGGATCAAGGGCTGCACCTGGCGAGCGAAGCTGTACGGCGCACTAGCAGGATTTCCCCTGACGCCCGCCACTTCCAGCCCCTGCTCGGATACGCCGCCCGCCTCATCGACGTGCGCCAGCTACGCCAGGCCGACGCGGTGATCCGGGCGGCCGCCGACCAGACCGGCGCGCTCCATCCCAACGTCTCGGAAGCGATCCCGCCGATTCTCCGTGCCCGCGCGGACCTGGCGATGGGCCGTATCGATTCCGCTCGGACGGAAGCGGAGCTGGCACTGACCATCGCCGACCGGCTGGACACCCGCAGCTATACCGCGGTGGCCCGCTCAATCCTCAGCATCATTGCCTTGCGCAAGGGCGACCTGCGGACCGCGGGAGCGCATCTGCGTAAGCGCCCGCTGACCGCCCACCACTCGGTCAGCTACGCTCGCGCCGAGACCGCTCTCGCCCACGCGCAGTTCGTAGAGGCAGAAGCTGGTCCGCAGACGGCGATGGGGATACTTGGCGGTGTCTTCGCCGAGCTGCCGGCCACTCGCCATGTCATCATCGGGGACCCGACCGCTTCCGTGTGGCTGGCGCGCACCGCACTGGCCGCGGGCGACACTGAACTGGCGGTCGACGTGGCCGACATCGCCGACGAGCTGGCCAGGGAAAACCCTAGATTCGAAGTCATCACGGCGGCCGCCGCGCACTGCCGGGGCGTCGTCACCGGCGATCCGGTGCGGCTGGCGCATGCCGTGGCGATACATCCCGACCCGTGGGCACGTGCCTCGGCGGCCGAGGACCTTGGCATGGTGCTGGCCACGACCACCGATGCGGGTGAGGCGGTGGAGCACTTCGATCAGGCTCTTGGCGGGTACGGCAGCACCGGCGCGGAACGAGACCTGGCCAGGGTCCGGCGCCGGCTACGCCGACTGGGGATACGGCGGCGGCACTGGGTGTCGGCCGAGCGTCCCATCTCCGGCTGGGCAAGCCTCACCGAAACAGAAGTCACCACCTCGGCTCTCGTGGCCCAGGGAATGACCAACCAGCAAGTGGCCGGGCAGATGTACATAACCGCGAGCACCGTCGCGTTTCACCTGCGGCAGATCTTCCGCAAGCTCAGTATCAGTTCACGCGTCGAGCTTGCCCGGCGGTTCGCTGAGCAGCCGCCCGATTGGGTGGACGGGCCAGCAGACACCAGGTCCCGCGGCCGGGAACGCGGTTAACGGGCTCGCTCATCGTTTCCGCCGTCCTACAGCCGGTTTTCCGAGGTTGCCAGCAGGCCGAGAACGCGAGCCCGCTCCACCGCCTGGCGACGGCGATGCACGTCGAGCTTCTCGTACAGATGACGGATGTGGGTAGTGACGGTATGCACCGACAGGCACAGCTCGCGAGCGATCTCCGGCGCGGTCATGTTGGTCGGCAAATAGCGCAGGACACGGATCTCGCTTTCGCTGAGCTGCCGGGCCGGCCGCTCCAGCCGCCCCCGTTCAATGCCGAGCGGCAGGGCTGGCTTTGGTACTCCGGCCTGAAGGCTGAGGATGCGCGCGACGGCGGTGGCGTGCTGCGACTGTCGCCAGTGGTGCTGATGGGCTAGCGCGGGGGCGGGGTGCAGCAGGAACGGCAAAAGCATGGCATGTGGCTCAGCTAGGTCGAGCGCGCGCTCCAGAGCGCGCTCCGCGGCGGTCCGCTCGCCCAGTGAGTCCCGGGCGATCGCCTCCAGCAGGAACGCCTGTACGAACCAGCCGCGCAGGTCAGCCGGTGCGCTGGGATGTTCGAGAATCGAAGCCACGGCAGCGGTCGCCGCTTCCGGCTTCCCTTGGGCGAGCCTCAGCCCCGCGAGAGCGACGCGCATCTGCGGCGATGCACGCTGCTGGTCGTCCAGGTCGGAAAGCGCCCGCTCGGCCCGCTGTGTGTCACCAGAGCGCACGAATGCCAGCAGCAAGAATGCGTGTACCTGGACGGATCGCGGCTGCGCCCCTCCTAGCCGTTCGGCGGTCTGGAACGCTTCCACCGCGTGCTGGTAACGACCGCGCGCCATGTCGGCTAGCCCGCGGGCGTAGCACAGCAGCACTCCTTCCGCTGCCGAGATACCGTTCCGGAGCCCGCGCTCAGCGTATTCAAGGCACCGCTCCGCCTCATCGAGGCGAAGCGACCAGAGCGCGGCTACCCCCTCGGCTAGGTAGCGCTTGGTGCCCTCCAGCGGCCCGTTCATATGCTCGTCAGCCGTCGCGGTCCGCCCGTCGAGCACCGGGCCGGGCCCGCTATCGGAGAGCAGCCGGGTGGCCAGGCTCAGGTCACCGCTGGCCTCGGCATGCCGGATCGCCTCATCCGAGTGACCGTGTTCCGCGAGCCACTGGGCGGCCGCGGCATGCAGCGCGGGCAGTTCTTCAGGTGCGCTGCGTCGTAGTTCCAGTCGCAGCAGGTCCGCGAAGAGGCGATGATAGCGGAACCAAGACCGCTGCCCGTCCAGCGAATCAACGAAGGCGGCGGAGTCCTCCAGGTCCTGCAATATACGTTCTCCACCGGAACCATCGGTCAGCAGGTCTGCGAGTTCCCCGCATAGCCGCTCGCACACCGATGTGCGCAGCAAGAACCACCTGACCTGCTCACTCTGCCGCTCCAGTACCTCAGCCAGCAGGTACTCAGCCACCGTCCGTTCCCGGCCGGAAAACTCGGCCGCGAACCGCTCCGGGTCAGGATGCCCGGCCAGCGACAGCGCGGCCAGTCCCAGGCCCGCGGCCCAGCCTTCGGCATGGTCGACCAGCTCGGTGAGCGCCGGGTCGGAGACGTGTATCCCAGCGGCCGCGAACAGTTCCCGCGCCTCGCCGGGCACGAAGCGAAGGTCGGCAGCGCGAATGTCGGTAACCTCACCTTCCAGCCGTAGCCGGTGCAGCCCGAGCGGCACATCACGACGGGCCGACAAGATGATCCGAAGGCCGTCGGGACCGTTCCTCAGGAATTGCTGCATTTGCCGCAATGCCTCGGGCGAACGCAACTCGTGCAGGTCGTCGATAACCAGCCAGACCGGGTCCTTCAGCGCGGTCAGCGCCTCAAGCAGTATGTCTACGGCCACCCACCCGTCGTCAGGCATAAGGGTCAGGTCCCCCGCGATTACCGAACCGGTGGACGTACTCCGCAACGCGCCAGCCACCAGCGCCCAAAGCCGCCGTGGATCGTTTTCCTTAGCCGACAACACAACCCAGGCCGCCTGCCTGGTCAGGCCTCGGTCGCGGATCCAGGACCGCAGCAGCGATGTCTTACCGCTCCCGGCCGGAGCCGAGAGACGAACAATCCGCGCCGCATTGTGGAGTCGTTCGAACAGTCTGGAACGCGAGATGATTTCACGGCTGATGACAGACCTCCTGACAGCCCGAGCTCAGATGATCCGGGTCGCTGCGTGGGGCCTACGCCGCGACCGGGTTCATTACCGTACGGCTCCTTCTTGGGCGACGCACTATCAATCTTGATAGTCCTATTGCGCCAGTTCGCCTTCGCGATAACCCCGACCAGGGCGGCGCACGGAGGGCTAGGCCGGTAAACGCGCAGGCCACGCTGCCATCGCCAGAAGAACGGCTGCCGTTAATTGCTCGCGCTGGTTAACTCACGTAATTTACTTCTCCGCGCTCTCTGCATTCCATAAGGCACTGGGCTCAGCCCCGCCGCCACCCAAAGACGGGAGCTTAAGGGCCGGCGCGCGACAGCGGACCGATTCTGGGCAGTGCGGCGCTGACCAGCAAAGAGCGCGGGCAGTGCCACACCGCCCAGCAACGGCACCCCCAGGCCGAGGCAGGCTTTGCTGGTTGGTGCTGCACTAGCCACAGTCTTTGCTGGGTAGTGCAGCACCCACCAGGAACGCTTCAGCGCGGCGTGCCCGGGCGGCCGGTTCCAGGCGGTGCACGCCGCGCGGGCGGTAGCCCAGCACGTCCGCGACGCCGATGATGTCGGCGAGCAGGTAGACGATGGCTAGCCACATCTCGGTGCCTTGAAGTCCGGGGTGCCGCCCTGGTCCAGCGCCCCCGGATGCGGGGCCGAAACCGAATCCCTGGCCAGCTTGCCACCGGGCGAGGGCGGCGGGGATCTGTGCCACTGCCCAGGCGCGGATCTCGGTGGCGCGGTGGGCAGTCTGCCGGGAGCACAACCACAGCGGGTGGGCGACGTCGAGGACGTTACAGGCGTTCTCCCGGTCCGGCCCGAACCACCGCTGGTCGCGGCTGTGGTCGAGAACGGTGTCGATGACGCGTTCCGGTTGCGGCACCGGCTGGCCGAACTGGGCGAACGAACCGCGCGTCAGCCGGTAGTAGCCGTTGACCATCTGCAGCCGCCCTTCTTGGCGGG
The DNA here is from genome assembly GCA_050012355.1 of Streptosporangiaceae bacterium. Taxonomy (GTDB): domain Bacteria; phylum Actinomycetota; class Actinomycetes; order Streptosporangiales; family Streptosporangiaceae; genus JBEKHI01. The sequence continues at coordinate 18,479 of JBEKHI010000068.1, forward strand.
TGGGCGAACTCCACATGCCCGTCCACGGGTCGACCCGCGTGTACAGCCAGCCAAACAGTGCTTCCAGTGCCCCCGGCGTGTCCGGTTCGGCCTCTAGGCGCTGGTTCCAGTACGCGGCCGTGGCCCACGCGTCCACCCAGCTGCCGGAATGCCAGGCCCGATCGCGCCATGGCAGTGCCTCCAGGCGGGCGAGCAACCGGTCGGCGGCGGTCGCCTGGACGGTGCGCACCGGGTGCGCGAACTCGCTGCCCAGCAGATCCAGCGCGTAGCCGACGCACAGCACGTGATAGACGGCGGGCCCGCCGACGGGCAGCCCGGCCGGGTCGGGGTCCGGGGCCGGATCGCCAAACTCGGGCACCAGCCCGGTGACCGGATCCTGCCAGCCACGAAGTATCGCCGCGGGCTGATCCGCGGGCAGCCGCGGCGGTGCCTGGCCGAGCAGCAGGTCCGCGATCTCCACCGCGTCGCACTGCGCGCGGACCGTCGGCGCTTCGCCGGGCCGGTCGACGTAGCGGCCCTGCTCATCGAGCCAGCAACGTTCGAGCAGGCTGACCGCCTGGACCCGGGCGGTCTCGCCGAACGCGGCCAGGTCGGCCGCGAGCCGACCGGTGCCGCCCCCAGGGGAGACGGCCCGCCGGTCACGGATGCGGCGGGCGGGGTTGCCCGCCGCTATCGTCCAAGCGGGCAGATCCTTGGTCACCACGGCTCCCGCGCCGACGACACAATGATCACCGATCGTCACGCCGTCGAGCACCACCACGTGCGACCCGATCCACACGTCATCACCAACCGTGATTCCCTTGCTGGTCACCGGCTGGCGGTGTACTGGCAGATCCGGCTCCGCACCGTGATTGAATCCGAGCAACGAGCTGTGCGCTCCCATCCGCACGCCGTCACCCATCCGGACCGTCCCTCGCACGGTGGCGAACGGATTGACCGTGCTGTCCGCCCCGATGCTGACATCGCCGGTGACGTAGGCATGGGCGGCGATATACGACCGATCGCCCAGCTCGAGCGCATCTGGGTACACGGCGGCCGAACCAGCGACAAAACATCCCTCGCCGAAGCGCACCCGTCCGGTCGCGGACAACCGGCGCCGCCGCTCCCCTTGGACCGCCCGATCCGCATCGGAAGCCTGGCCGGCGAACAGCCACGGACAATGGTCGAACAGGCCCTCGTCGCTCACCGTATCCTCCCAGCGATCAATCCGGTACCCCGCCCACCTCCCCTTGCCCCCTACCTTGCGCACTTTAGCTGGGGGCGACGACCAGTTCCACCTCGGCGGTGGACAACGCGTCGAGCAACTCTTCGCCAGGACCGCTGTCGGTGATCAGGCTCGCGGCGGCCTCGAGCCGGACGATGTGCGCGAAGGCGCTGCGGCCGAACTTCGACGAATCGGCCACCACCATCGTGCGCTGGGCGGACGCGATCATCTCAGCCATCATCTGCGCCTCTTGCAGGTTCGACGTGGTGAACCCGGAGCGGGCCGATACCCCGCCGACGCCGATGATCGCGATGTCCGCGCTGATGCCCTCGGTGCCGGGGAAGGTGACCGGGCCGATGGTGACGTTGGACGCCAGCCGGCAGCTACCGCCTAGCAGGTAGACATCGCGGACCGCGCTGGACGGAAGCGCCGACGGCAGGCGCAGGTTGTTGGTGACGATCGTCAGGTTCCGGCGCTCACCCAGAGCACGGGCAACGGCGATCGTCGTGGTGCCGCCATTGAATATGACGGTCTCACCGTCAGCGATCCGCTCGGCCGCCGCCAGCGCGATGCGGTCCTTCTCATCCCGATGAACCGAGGACCGGTCGCTGAACGAGGTGTCGGCGGTGGCGGGCGCGCCTATCGACACGGCGCCGCCGTAGGTACGGGACACCGCACCGCGCTTGGCCAGCCATTCCAGGTCCCTGCGCACCGTGTCAGATGAGACGTTGAAAGCCTCCGCTAGCTCGGCCACCGTGGCCTGGCCCTGCTCGTCGATGAACGCGGTCAGCAGGGCGCGACGGCGACCCGGCAGCGCACCCTCGGCATCTCGATCGGTCGGCCGTTCCTGCACGGGCACGACGTACCTCCTTCGACGAGGCAACTCTAGCCACGGTCATCCGCGGCCGCAGTACATATCTATGCAAGTCGATGCTGATCTAAGCTTGACTCGATGAAATCATACAGCTAAGTTCGGCATAGATCAGCATATGAACCTGCAGAGTAACGCACCATGTTGCGTCTTCCTGCACGATCGTCTGAGGAGTCCGTATGCCTGTGTCGCAACGCCGCGATGGTTCCCCGTTGAGCAGACGTAACTTCGTGAAGGGCGCCGGGGCCGTTCTCGCCGCGGGCGCCGCCGCACCCGCCCTGGCGGCCTGCGGCAGCGGCGGTAGCACCGCCAGCACCATCGGGGGCAGGACCACCATCACGTTCGCCAGCGCGAAGTTCTTCGCGCAAGAGTCGATCGGCCAGATCGTCGACGAGTACAACAACTCGCAGAAGCACGTCACCGTGCAGTTCCAGGAACTACCGACGCCAAGCCAGAGCACCGAGGTACACCAGCAGCTCGTCCAGGCACTGTCCGCACGCGACGGCAGCATCGACGTCTACACCGGCGACATCATCTGGATCTCCGAGTTCGCCGGCGCCGGGTGGTCCGCGCCGCTGGACGACTACTTCCCCGCATCGGTGAAGGCGCAGTACTTCCCCGGCGTCATCGACGCATGCACCTACGACGGCACCATGCACGCGCTGCCCTGGTACCTCGACGCGGGCATGCTCTATTACCGCAAGGACCTGCTGGACGCGGCGAGCCTGCCGGTGCCATCGAGCTGGAGCGAGCTTGTCACCGCCGCGCAGAAGCTGACCAGCCAGGGCAAGGTCAGCGACGGGTTCAACTGGCAGGCCAAGCAGGAAGAGGTGCTGGTCTGCGACCTGGTGGAGTTCATCGGCTCTAACGGCGGCTCGATCTTGTCCTCGGACAGCAAGACGGTGACCATCGCCGAGCCGGCGGCGGTCCAGGCCGTCCAGTTCATGTACGACACCTTCAACCAGGACAAGATCACGCCCAAGGCGGTGCTCTCCTGGGACGAGGTGCCGAGCGAGCTTCCGTTCCTCGGTGGTAAGGCCGGGTTCCTGCGCAACTGGTCGTTTGTCTGGAACGACGCGCAGAACAAGTCGAGCTCCGACGTCGTCGGCAAGGTGGGCGTGACCAAGCTGCCCGCGTTCCCCGGTGGCAAGAGCACCGCTTGCCTGGGCGGCTACCAGTTCGGGCTGAACGCCTCAAGCAACAACAAGAGCGCCGCCGTCGACTTCCTCACCTGGATGTCCAGCCCGGCGACCCAGCTCAAGTGGGCGACGCAACTCGGGCTGGCCCCGAGCAGGCCGTCCGTCTACTCCGAGCCGCTGCTCGCGCAGGTCAACCCCTTCATGGTGTCCCTGCAGAACATCTTCCCGGGCGGCACGCCGCGGCCCAAGACACCGAAGTACTCCCAGATCAGCCTGGCCATCCAGTCCGGAGTGTCGGCCGCACTCGCCAGCGGCGACATCCAGTCCAACTTGTCGTCGACCAAGGCGCAGATCGAGCAGATCATCGGGTGATCGCAAGTGTCCTCAACATCGGTAGCTGAGACCGCGACCCCGCCCGCTAGCGGTCATGGGCTGACGCGCGGCGCCGGCCGACGCGGCCCGCACCGGCGGAAGGTCAGGATGACGGCCGGGGCCTGGCGTCAGTGGCTCATCCCGTTCCTGCTGATCGTGCCGATGCTCGCCAGCTTGCTGGCCGTGTCGCTATACCCGGTGCTGCGTACCATCTGGCTGGCCTTCACCAACACCAGCCTGGAGACCCAGAGCAGCCAGTTCACCGGGTTTGCGAACGTAACCCGCCTGTTTCACGACGCCACCTTCTGGCAGGCCTGGCGGCAGACCCTTGAGTTCACCGCCGTCACGACGATCGTCGAGACGCTGCTCGGCCTGGTGATCGCGCTCGCGCTGGTCAAGAAGTTCCGTGGCCGCGGGTTCGTCCGAGCCGCGGTCCTGGTGCCCTGGGCGATCCCGACGGTGGTGACTGCGCGGATGTTCAGCTGGCTGTTCGACCAGGGCGGGCTGATTAACTACCTGCTGGTCGAGACGCACCTGGTGTCCCAGCCGGTCAACTTCCTCGGCTCGACGACCTTGGCGCTGCCCACGCTGATGGCGGCCGACATCTGGAAGACGACGCCGTTCATGGCGCTACTGCTGCTGGCCGGGCTGCAGACCATCCCGGCGGGCCTGAACGAAGCCGCCCGTATCGACGGAGCCTCGGCCTGGAGTTACTTCTGGCGAGTCCGGCTGCCGCTGCTGATGCCCACCTTGCTAGTGGCGTCCCTGCTACGGGCGCTGGACGCGTTCCGTGTCTTCGACCTGCCGTACGTGGTGACCGGCGGCGGGCCGGCCAACAGCACCCAGACCATGTCCACCTACGCGTACAACATCCTCTTCTCCGGACTGGAGATCGGCTACGGCTCGGCCATCGCGACCGCCATGTTCGTCACGGAGGTCTTCATCGCCGGGGCCTTCGGGCTGTTCATCGTCCGCCGCATACGGCAGGAGGGCTAAATATGAGCGAGCTGACGGTGCGCGCCGCTGCCTGGACTGAGGAGCGAGGAACGAGCGACGAGGGAAGGCGGCGGCTTAAGGCGCACTGTAAGCGAGCGGGAAGCACAGCGTTCGGACTGCTGGTCATCGGGATCGCGGTGTGGTCGCTGTTCCCGTTCGCGTGGCAGGTGATCACCTCCTTCGAGCCGGACCGCGATCTGGCCCGGTTCACCCCCACCTGGCTGCCTATCCCCGGCGGCACGCTGCAGCATTACCGCAACGTCTTCGTGGCGAAGGATTTCGCGCCCTACATACTCAACAGCGTCATCGTCGACGTGAGCGCCACCGCGGTCGCCTTGGTGTTCGCCGCACTGGCCGCGTACTCGATCGCGCGGCTGCCGCTGCCCGGCAAGGGAATCGTGCTGGGCCTGGTGCTCGCGGTCTCGATGTTCCCGCAGATCTCGATCGTCACGCCGCTGTACCAGATCATGATCAGCCTGCACCTCATCGACACCTACGCAGGCCTGTCCGGTGTCTACATCGGGCTGTCGCTACCGCTGATGGTGTACATCCTCTGGGGTCACTTCCGCACCATCCCGAAAGAGATGGACGAGGCGGCCAGGATCGACGGGGCCGGACCCTTGCGCACGCTATGGAGCGTCATCATCCCGGTGGCGCTGCCGGGGGTCGTGCCGGCCGCGCTGCTCGGCTTCATCGCGTCCTGGAACGAACTGCTCCTGGCCCTGTCGCTGATGACATCGCCGACCCGCCAGACGATCCCAGTGGGGATCGCCAACTTCACCGGCCTGTACTCCATCCCCTGGGGGGACATCGCGGCGGCATCTGTCGTCGTCACCGTCCCGCTCGTCGTCCTGGTGCTGATCTTCCAGCGGCGGATCGTCGAAGGCGTGACCGCGGGAGCGGTGAAGGGATGAGGACGACCACGACGGTGAGCTGGCCAGAGGTCTACCACGAGACCGCCTCCCGCGTATTGCTGGGTGCGCCGGCCGCGCGGCCGGTCTTCACCGGGACCAACGCGTGCGTGGATGCCATCTTCCTGGTCGATGCTGACCGGCTGGCGCGGATCGCCGCCCGCCGGCCGGCATCCACCGCGGACGACAGGACAGGCACCCCGCTGCTGGACCGGGTCCTGGACAGGATCGGTCAAGGCCGCGGCGGCGAACTGCTCACCCGGTGGCCATCGGGACCGGACTGGATCATGGACCTGCTGGGCGAGCCAGACCGGTACCAGGTCGGCGGCACCGGGCCGCAGGCATCGTGGGCGCTCGCGACGCTGGGCGCGCGCAGCGTTCTCGCGCTGGCCGACCGCAGCGCCACTCAGCTAGCCGTGATCGACCCGCGGGCTGGCCTGTGCTCGGCGGGCACCGTGGTGCCCGCCGCGGCGATCACGCCGAGCGGCGAGCCGTCGAAGGAACCGCACTGCATCCTGGAGTTCACGGCGGGAACCACCAGCGGCGCGGTCACGATCAGCCGGTCAAGCCGCGTCATCCTGCGGTTCGGCGACGAACCGGTCGAGCAGGACGAGGAGTACCTGACCACGACCGCGGACCTGGCGCCCGCCGCCGGCGCGGGACTGGTGTCCGGGCTCAACGGGCCGCCTGACGATGATCGTTCAGCTCAGGACTGGGTGCTCGGGCTGGCTCGCGCGTGGTCGCGTTCTGGCCTTTCCGTCATCCATCACGAACTAGCCGAGTTCCCGTCGATCCGCCGGCTACGCGAGGCGGCGGAACTGGCTCCGGTGACCTCGGTCGGGCTCAGCCTGTCCGAGCTTTTCATGCTGGCGGGCACCCGCGGGGATCCGCGAGTCCTAGCCCGCGACCTCGGCGAACGCAGCGGCGCGGGCCGGGTCATCGTGCACGCCGACGACTGGGCACTGGCCGTAAGCCGGGACGACCAGCCGGACCCGGAACTCGCACTGCTCACCGGCAATCTGCTCGCCGCCGCCCGCGCGCGAGCGGGCCGGCCCACCGACGCGCTCGCCCCGCCGGCCGACGCCCGCTACGTCGACGACCGTCCGCCCGACGGCGCGATGGGCGACGGCTGGCACGCGTGCTGCGTTCCCGCGCCGCACCTGCGCAAGCCGGTCGGCACGATCGGTCTCGGCGACACCTTCGTCGCCGGGGTACTGCTCGCGGACAGCCTTCCTCCCTGACGTTTCCCGACCCCCGGATCGACCCCCGAAATCACGAGGAGAACCTGAAAATGTCAAGCTCAGCCGTCCCGCAGGACATCGGCAAGATCCGCGGACTGCAGCGCGTCACCAGCGATGCCGGCTTCTTCGAGATCTGTGCGCTCGATCATCTATCGGACTTCGCTGAACTACTCGCCACAGATCCGGCGACCGTGACATTCGGCGACGTCGTTATGGCCAAAGATGGTTTGGTCAGGGCACTGTCGCCGAGCGTCTCGGCGTTCTTGCTGGACGCGCGGTACGGCCTGCACGCCGTGGCGAGCGGGGCGCTGCCCGGGCGCACCGGCCTGATGTCCACCATCGAGGACGAGGATTACTCCATTCCCGATGGCCCGCGCCGTACCAGGTACCGCGAAGGCTGGAGCCTTCGCCAGATCAAGCTGGCGGGTGCTGACGTCGCGAAGCTGCTCTGGTTCTACCGGCCCGACGGCGACGCGGAGACCGCCGAGCACCAGCGTTACGTGGTCCACAGCCTGGCCGACGAGTGCGCCCGGCTGAGCCTGCCGCTGGTGGTCGAGCCGATCTGGTACCCGCTGCCCGGCGAAGATCCGGCGTCGGACGAGTGGCGGTCCGCACGGGTCGACGGCATCCTGGCGTCAGCCTTCGAGGCCAACGCGCTAGGTGTCGACATGCTGAAGGTGGAGTTCCCTGGATACGTGGACAGCCAGCAAGGCCGGACAAACGCCGCGGCGGCCTGCAAGGAACTGGACGCCGGGGTCAACGTTCCGTGGGTGATTCTCTCCGCCGGTGTGGGCTACGCGGACTTCAAGGTCCAGGTGGAACTCGCCTGCAAGGCCGGCGCTTCCGGTTACCTCGCGGGCCGCTCCATCTGGCGCGATGCGGTGTCCACCCTCGATCCCGCTGCGCGCGCGAGCGCGGTCGCCGACGCACGGGCGCGGCTGGATGAGCTGAACACCATCAACTGACAGACGTCATCGACGCGATGCCCGACGGCTGGTTTGCTGACTGGCATCCCGCCGACTGACGAGCGCCATGCGCGCCGGGCCGGTCATGCCGTCGATGGCATGACCGGCTAGGTCCAGGCTTGACTCGGGAACAGTCAACCGATCGGTGGAGAGGATCAGCCGGCCGGCCCTGCGTTCGCCCGATGTGCACGGCTGCCCGTGGCCGCGATGCTGTGGGCATGGCAGCAGTGATTGAGCCAGGTCGCGCGGCACGTTCCATGTTGCTGGTACCCGCTTACAGGTAAGGTACTGGTATGGAGGTAAGTATCGAGGCAGAGTTCATGGAGCTGCGTGGCACACCGGGCAACTTCAGCCCGGACTGTCCGACCCGGGTGCTGCTGGATCACATCACCAGCCGCTGGGGCGTCCTGATCCTGGTGGCGCTGTCCACCGGGACGATGCGCTGGGGCGAACTGCGCCGCTGGGCCGGCGGCATCAGCGAGAAGATGCTCGCCCAGACGCTGCGCACCCTGGAAGCCGACGGCCTGGTGCTCCGAGAGCAGCGGCCGGTGATCCCGCCGCACGTCGACTACAGCCTGACCGACCGCGGCCGCGAGCTCTCAGCCCTACTGCTCCCGCTGATGCACTGGATCATCGCCAACGCCCCCGCCAACTGATCTTCAGCGGCGCCTGACCCGGGACTTGCGGGGGTGGCTGTCCCACTCGTACAGGCACCATTCGATCAGGGGATGTTCCAGCGGAGTGGGCAGCGACCCTAGCGATGACCCATCGATGGCGCGAGAACGCTAGCGATGGCCCATCGATGGGTGTCCCGAACCCCGCCAGCGGCAGACTTAACCTCAGCGACCTGCGCACATTCATCGGTCAGGTCGCGGCGCCGGTCCTGCCGCAACACCCGTAGGCTCACCGTATGGCCAGGTACTTCGACATCCATGCGGTCAACCCGCAGCAACGCGCGATCACCCAGATCGCCGACATCGTGCGGTCGGGCGGTGTCATCGCATATCCCACGGACTCCGGCTACGCCCTCGGGTGCCAGTTCGGCAACGCCGACGGCATCGCACGGATCAGGTCGATCCGCCACCTCGACGACCGGCACCACATGACGCTCGTCTGCCGGGATTTCGCCCAGCTCGGGCAGTTCGTATACGTCGACAACTCGGTGTTTCGCGCCATCAAGGCAGCGACCCCCGGCAGGTTCACCTTTATCCTGCCCGCGACCAAGGAAGTGCCACGCAGGCTGCAGCACCCAGGGAAGAAGACCGCCGGAGTCCGAATCCCCGATCACGTGGCCACCCAGGCTCTGCTCACCGAACTCGGCGAGCCGCTCGTCTCAAGCACCCTGCTACTGCCAGGCGAGGACGAGCCCATGACCCAGGGGTGGGAGATCAACGAAGAGCTCGGCCACGTCCTGGACGCGGTGATCGACTCGGGCGACTGCGGCACCGATCCGACAACGGTAATCGACTTCTCCTCCGGGGAGCCGGAGATCATCCGCCGCGGCGCGGGCGACACCTCGGCATTCGAGTAAGCCGACGCGCGAAGGCGCCGGAGTAGTCGCCACCGTCGTTATGGACAGTCAATTTATCCATAACGACGAGTGGTCACTCATCATGTGCCCCGTCGGGTCGGTGTTGATGAGCGGGTTGCCGCGACCCGGAAGTGCTGGCACGTCTAGGCCGACGACGAGGTGCCGCAGCTGTAACGAACTACAACTGCCGCGATTAGGCAGGCGGCCACAGCCTCACACCGTTACTGACGATTTCACTATTTTCACCAACCATCCCGATGTTGATACCGAGGCCTTCGCCAATAAAGGTATTCTTGACCGTCGTACCCAGATCAGCGTAGTTGTTTATCTGTTGAGTTACCTGGCCGGGGTTCTGGGCAGCTATCTCAGAGACCTCGTCAGCGAACTGGTCAGAGCCTTGGCCGGTGATCAGGTCAGTGGTCTGGTCAGCGCCGATCTGGATCACGACGTCGGCGTTCCCGATAATGGTCCCGCCGTTTATGTTCACCACCACACCGCGCACATTACCCCTAATCATTCCACCGTCGTTAATAATGTTTCCGTCTACGTCACCGATCCTGACTTCGCCGGGACCACAACGCTGGTAGGTAAGCGCGCATGATTCGCCTTCCTCCTCGGCGGCCTGTTCGCTGGAATAGTTCAGGCTAGCTGCACTAAGGTCACTCGGGAAGATCGTCGTACTCGAACCACTCGCGCCCGACTCACCCGGGAAGACCGTCGTACTCGAACCACTCGCACCCGACTCACCCGGAAAGACCGTCGTACTCGAACCACTCGCACCCGACTCACCCGGAAAGACCGTCGTACTCGAACCACTCGCACCCGACTCACCCGGAAAGACCGTCGAAGTTGAACCACTCGCACCCAACTCACCCGGGAAGACCGTCGTACCCGGACTAGCCGGGGAGGCAGCCTTAGCCGGAGCAGGAGGCTTGGAGACTGAGGGAACAGGCTTGGCCTGAGTAACAGGCTTGGCTGGAGTAACAGATTTAGCTGGGGTAACAGATTTAGCGGGAGCAGCAGACTTAGCCGGAGCAGCAGACGCGACCGGAGCAGCAGACTTGGAGACTGAGGGAGCAGCTACCGTGCTACCCGCCGACGAAGACGACAAATCGGAAATGATGCCGTCGATGGCGTCAGTGGATTTTTTCACCGCGAGGGTCGCCGTCGCAGCGGTGGCCCCGGCCAACAACACCGTTGCTGCGTCGGTTAGCGGGTCGAGGCCCCCTTGCAGGCCATCAGCAACGGCCAGTGCGCCCGTTGTGGTGGCGAGAACGTCCGTTGCGGCGGTGAGGGCGAGGGCTTCTACCGAGTTGGTGATGTCACCCAGCAGGGAATGCCCAGTGGGGTCGGTGTTGATGAGCGGGTTGTCGCCAGCGTAGCCGTAGGGGGAGGCAGAGGCGCTGTTGGGCGTCGGGTTGTTGGCGACCGTGTCCTCGTTGCCGAAGTCGCCGGTGGACGGGTTGTACCAGCGGGCACCCATGTCGGTCTGGCCGGTAACGGGGCTGGTGTACTGGGACTGGTAGCCGAGCGTCCCGGTGATTCCGCCGGCGGCGATGACGGTGCCCCACGGGCCGTAGGTCTGCGATCCGGCCAGGCTGGTGCCGGTGGCGGTGAACTGGCCGGTGACGTCTGAGTGGGCGTCGGTGAAGTCGAGCACGCCGGTCCCGGCGGTTTTGGTGCCGGTCAGAACGCCGCCCGGGGTCCAGGTGTAGGTGCTGGTCCCGTCGCTGGTGAGGTGTCCGGTGGTGCCCTCGTAGGACAGCGTGGTGGGGGTTCCGCCGGTGACGGCGAGCTGCACGTCCCGGCCGAGCGCGTCGTAAACGTCGGACTGGGTGCCCTGGGAACCCTGCTGTCCGTAGGCGTCGCTGGTGGAAGTGACCGTCCCGGACGGGCCGGACACCGATGACAGGTTTCCATTGGGGCTGTAGGAGTAGGTGCTGGTCCCGTCGGAGGTAAGTTCGTCGCGCGCGTCGTAGGTGTAGGTAGTGCTCCCGGCCTGGACGCGGTTTCCGTCGGCGTCGTAGGCGTAGCTGGTCGTGGTGCTGCCGTTGTTCCAGGAGGTCAGACGGCCTGCCCCGTCGTAGGTGTAGGTGTTGGTCCCGGCCCCGGCGAACTTGGTGGTCGTCTTGGAGGTCAGATCGCCGTCAGCGTCGTACCCGTAGGCAATCGAGGCGACGGTGGTGCTGCCGGAAGTGAGCGTGTCGCTGGTGAGCTGGTGCAGGCTGTTGTAACCGAAGGCCTGCACGCCGGCGCCGGCGCCGTAGGCGACCTGCGACACCTGGGACATGTCGTTGTAGGAGTAGGTGAGGGTGGCGCCGCTGGCGGGGTCCTGCATCGTCTGCAGGCGCCCGTCGCTGTCGTAGCTGTAGCTGGTGGTGCCGGCGGCATCCACTACCGACGCCTGCTGCTCGTCGCCGTTCCACGTGTCTGTCGTGGATCCGGCCGACCCGGAGGCGGTTAGGAGCAGGCCGCGGTCATCATAGGTGAACGTCTCGCTGGTCGCGTTGGACGGCTGTCCGCTCGCCGCCGTGCTGGAGGTCGCGGCGGTGAGCATGTTCCCGGCGTCGTCGTAGCTGAACGACCGGTTCGCGGTCGTGGCCGTGGCCCCGGATCCGGTCTGGCCGGTCAGGTCGTTCATGTTGTCGTAGGAGTACGTCAAGGTGACCCCGCCCGGCTCGGTCACCGTCACCGGGTTCCCGTCGCCGTTGTAGGCGACCGTGGTGGTGGAGTTGGCTGCGGTCGAGTACTGGCTGGTGGTCGGCTCGATCTGACGTTCTGGCAGGCTCCAGCTGTTGTAGGTGGTGATCCAGTTGTTCCTGTTACCGCCGGTGTAGCGGGTCTGGTTCCCGGCCGCGTCATAGCCGAAGGAGGTGATGATGCCCGCGGAGCTGCTCACGGGCTGGGTTTCGGCGGTGAGGTTCCCGTCCGGGTCATAGGTGTACGTCGTGGTGTTGCCGAGGGCGTCGGTGGTGGATAGCTGCTGGCCCTCGCCGTTGAACGTCGCGGTCTGGGTGGTGAGCACCTGCCCGGAGATGCTGAGTCTGGACTGGGCGACCTTGTTCCCGGCCGGGTCGTAGGTGACGGAGGTGGAGGTGCCGTCGGGATTGACGGTGTCGGTCTGCCGGCCGAGGGCGTCGAAGGAGTACTGGGTGGTGTTGCCGGCCCCGTCGGTGACCTGTGTGGTCTCCCCGGCCGCGTCGTACCCGTAGGAGGTGACCACCTTGTCCGGGGAGGTGACCGAGGACTTCCACGTCCCGCTCGGGTCCGCCGTCGTGGACGCGTAGGAGGTCACGGTCGTGTACGGCGCGGATGGAGATCTCTCGACCTGGGTGGCGGTGATCTGCCGGCCGAGGTTGTCGTAGGTGGCCGTCGTCTGGGCACCGGTAGGACCGGTCTGCGACAGTTGCTCGCCGTCGGCGTCGTAGGCGGTGGTGGTGACACCGCCGTCCGGATCGGTCTGGCCGGTGCGGTCGCCGAGCTGATCATACGAGTACTTGGTGGTGTTGCCGTCCGGGTCGGTCTGGGCGGTTACCTCGCCGAGCGAGTTGTACTGCGTGGTGGACGTGCCGTTGATCGCGCTGGACGCCCCGATCGGGGTGTAGGACGGCAGGGTCTTGGACACCTGGCGTCCGTCGGCGTCGTAGGCGTAGGTCGTGACGTTGCCGTCCGGGTCCTGTGTCTCGGTGACGTCGCCGAACGTGTCGTACCCGGTGGTGGTGATGGCCCGCGCCGCGACCGGAGCGCTTCCCTCGGTCTCGGTGGCTATTGACGGCCCGGTGGTGACGGCCAGGCGGCCGGCCTCGTCGTAGGTGTAGCCGGTGGTAACCCCGTCCGGGTTGGTTTCCGCTATCGTCTGGCCGAGCTCGTCCACCTGGTAGTTGGTGGTCAGCCCGCCCCGGACGATGTCGCCGCCGCTCTGGCCCTGTCCGTACAGGTCGCTGACCTCGGCCGCGGACAGTGCGGTCGGGTAGACCTCGACGTTGGTGAGGGACCCGTCGAAGTTGCCGGTGCCGGCCTGCCCGTCCCACTTCTCGGCGCCGATCTCCAGCGGGCCGTGAGCGGCGATGGGCGACGGATCGGTCGCGTCGCCGCCGCTGTCGGTGCCGTTGACGTACAGCTGGACAGCGCCGGTGTTCGCGTTGAAGACGCCGGTCAGGAACGTCCAGGTGCCGGTCTTGGCCGCGGCGCTGGTACCGGCGATGGCCCAGTCCGGCGGGTCGTTCTCGTCCTCCTCGGGCCGGGCGAATCCCCAGCTGTCGCTGCCGCCGTCGATCCCGAGGTAGAACCCGGACATCGAGCCCGCGTCCTGCGTCAGCACGGCCTCGTCGCTGCCGGTGATGGCGGCCAGGTCCACCCACGCGGACACGCTGAACGATCCGGTGGTGTCCACCACGGGACCGCGGGTGGTGATCTTCTGCCCGGACTGCCCGGTCAGCTTCGCCGCGCTGCCAGTCCAGGTCACCCCCGAGGCGGTCGCGGTGTTCCCGGTGCCGGAGGTGTCCGTCACGGTGGTGCCGGAGGACTGGGTCAGCGTCCACCAGCCCGCCGGGCCTCCCGCGCTCGGGTCGTTGATCGTCTGGGACGTCTTGTTACCCATCGGGTCGTAGGTGTAGGAGGTGGTCTGGATGGGTGACGCGCTGCCCTGCGACACGGCCTGGGTGATGACGTGGTCGTCGGCGTCGTAGGTGTAGGCGGTGACCCGGTCCAGGCCGTTCGGGTCGACGGTCTGGCTGGTGACCTGATCGGCCGCGTCCACCACGTAGTTCGTGGTGGTGGCCTTGTTGTTGGTGACCTTGCTAACGAGGTTCCCGGCCGCGTCGTAGGTGTCTTCTTCCTGCACGAAGCTGCCGCCGCCGGGGCCGCTGCGGGTGATGGTGGCGGTCAGGCCGTTGTCGGTATACGCGTAGGAGGTGATGCGGCCCATCGCGTCGGTGACCGTTGCCAGCCGCCCCGCCGGGTCGTACACACGGGACTCCTCGATCAGAGGAGCGGCCGACTGGGAACCTGGCGGGCTGCCGGTGTAGTTCTCCAGCGTGGTGGTCAGCAGGTTCCCGTTCGGGTCGTAGGTGTAGCCGGTCACGTTCCCGGCCGGGTCGGTCTCGCTGGCCAGGTTTCCGTACGCGTCGTAGGTGTAGTGCGTGACCGCGCCGGCCGCGTCGGTGGACGACGCCTTCTGGTCGAAGCTGTTGTAGGTGTACGACACGATGCGGGACGCGTCCCCGCCGGTCGTGTCCGCGGTGGTCTGGGACAGCACGTCGCCGTCGGCGTCATAGGTGGTGGTGATCCGCGGGGTGTGCACCGCGCCGGTGACCCGGTCGGTGACCGCCGGGTCGGTCTCCTGCGTCACCCGCCCGTTCGCGTCGTAGACGTAGCTGGTGACCAGCCCGTCGGGGTAGGTGTCGGAGTAGACGGTCTGCGAGGTCTTCCGGCCGATCCCGTCATAGGTGTAGTCGGTGGTCAGGCGGTCGGCGTTGATCGTCTCCGTTATGTCGCCGGCCGCGTCGTACAGCGTTTCGGTGACCGCGCCGCCGGGGCTGGTGGTCTTCCACCGCAGGCCGCCGGGCACGATCGTGGTCCCGTCAGTGTCGCCCGCGGTAGTCGTCCCGTCGGTGTACTCGTAGGTCGTCGTCCGCCCCGACGGGTACCCCGGCACCGGCGGGGTCGTCGTCGAGAGCAGCTCGCCCACCGAGTTGTAGACGCTCGTGGTCTGATACGTGGTGTCGGTCGAGGAGGACGACCGCGGGTCGCTAGCCGTCAGCACCTCGTCGTTGGCCGAGTACGGCGCGGTCAGCGTGGCGGTCTTGTCATTCGGGGAGTAGGTGTAGTACGAGGTCGAGCACTGCCCGGTGGCCTGGTCCTGGCAGGTGGTCTTGGACACCATGTTGCCGCGTACGTCGTAGCCGGTGTCGGTGACATCCCCGTCGGGGTCGGTGACGCTGTCCTGGAACCCGTTGGAGTCGTACCCGTACGTCGTGGTGTCGCCGAGCCCGTCGGTAAAGGACAGGATCCGCTCGCTGTTGAGCGGGTCGTACCGGTAGGTCAGCGTGTGGCCGCCGGGGTCGGTGACCGTAGCGGTCTCGACGGGGGTCAGGCCCGGGGAGTGCTGGGCGGCGTTCCACTCGGTGGTCACGTTGCCGGCGGAAAGCTGCTGCGGGTAGACCGCGACCTCGGCGATGTCTCCGTTGAAGAACGCCTGGTACCCGGTCGGGTTAGTGGTCGAGTAGTAGGGCTGGTCGGCCCAAATCCCGCCGAGGAACCCGGCCCCGACGGCGACGTTGTTCTCGCCGTCGCTGTACCCGCCGGTGATCGTCCCGGACGCGGTGCCGATCAGCTTGCCGTCCAGGTACAGCGACTGCCCGCTGGTTCCCGCGGCCAGCACGACGTTGTGCCACTTGCCGTCGTTGACTGGCGTGCTGGAGCTGATCGGCGCGTCGTCGTAGAAGAACTCCCCGTTCAGGTCCCCGTCCTGGCCGACGTACAGGTTCGGTGTGAAGGCGTTCGCTGTGCTGGAGTCGCTGACCGGATCGACGGACGACGACAGCAGTACCCCGTCGGTGGCGGTCGTCTTGAACCACAGGCTTACTGACTGGCTGCCCGGGCCGATCAGGCTATTGGGCAGCGCGAGGTAAGAGGAGGAACCGTTGAAGCCGTCGACCGTCGTGTCGGCGAACGGCCCGCCGGAGACCCCCTGGGTCACGTTGTTGTAGGTGGCGGTCCCGGCCTTGAGCTGGTTCACCGCGGTGCTCGTCCCGGTGTCACCGAGCCGCCAGTAGTCCTCCGGCTGCGCGCCCTCCACCGCCGCCGCGTACACCCGGCTCGACCCGGTCACGGTCGGCGCGGGCACCGTCCACGACCCGCCGTTGGTGTCGGTCACGTGCGTCACCTGGGACGTCACCGGGTTGTAGGAGGCCTGCTCGTAGGTCTTCCCGGACGGACGAGTGATCGTGGTGGCCAGCGCCGCCGGTGTGGTCCCAGCGGTGTACAGGGCAGTGATCTCGGCGGCGGTCAGCGGCCGGTCCCAGGTGGCCACGTCCGACATCGCCCCGTAGAAGTAGGTGGCGACCGCCGTGGATTGACCCGCATGCGGCTCGTCGGTATACGAGCCGCCCAGGAAGCCGGCGCCGAGGTAGGTGTACGGCTGCATGAACGGGGATACCGTCACGGTCTCCGAGGCGACCTGGGCGCCGTCGATGTACATGACCTCCTGGGAACCGTTGGAGGTCAGGACGACGTTGTGCCAGTTCCCGTTGTTGACCGCCGTGGCCGACGACATCGGGGTGCCGGTGCCGGCGAAGCTCCCTAGCAGCTTGCCGTCTGAGCCGATGTACAGGACCGGGTTGTAGGGGTCCGTGGTGGTGGAGCCGGTGATCGGGTCGGCCGACTGGGAGAACAGCACGCCGTCGGTGGCGGTGCTGTTGAACCACAGCGAGATACTCATGGTGGCGGCCTCGTCGCCCAGGCTGGCGGGCACCTGCACGTAGGCATCCTCGAAGCCCGCGACCCCGACCGACGACGGTGATCCGGCCAGCGGGCTCGGCTGTTCATCCTGCACGACGTTGGTATAGGTGCCGTTGTCGGCGCCCTCGTTGGTCAGTACCGAGCTGGCCGCGGTGCTCCCGGAGTCCTCGTTCAGCCGCCAGTAGGACTGCGGCCCGGAATCGAGCACGGCGGCCGGGTAATCCGACCCGGACTGGTAGGTGTAGGCGGTGCATGGCTGCCCGGACTCCGACTCGTTGCACGCCGCGGTGAGCTCATCGCCGCTGTAGTCGTACTGCCAGGTGATCGCGGTGGAGGATTCGCCGGTCGTGACCGGGTCGGTGGACACCGACGTGACGTGCGGGAAGCTCGCGCCCGACGGGGTCGACCAGGTGAGGTGCAGCGACCGCTGGGAGGCCGCCGACGTCATCTCCGTGACCTGTCCGGAGGAGGAATACGTGAAGTGCAGTGCGTGCCCCATCGGGTCATTCGTTTCCGTGATCGCGTAGCCCCCGGACGTGAGCGCCCGCGTGAACTCGTAGATCGCGTCGGTCTTGTCGACCAGTTCGAACCCGCCCGTCATCGGCACCAGGGTCGCGTACTGGCCCTGCGGCGGCGTGTAGGCCCCGGTCGCGGAGTTCAGCGCAAAGGTGACCTGCTCGCCGTCCGGGTAGAACACCACCTCCGTCCCGGCCGTCGGGCCGGGGATGATCTTCATGTCCAGCACCGACGTCCAGCCGGTCCCGAACGCCCCCGTCGCCAGCGGGTCCAGGCTGTTGTAGGTCCGCTGTATTGACAGCGGCGGACCCGTGACAGCCACGTTCAGGTCGGTCGCCTGGGTGGTGAAGTTCCCGTTCTGCGGGTTGAACCCCGGGACGGAGCTGCCTGCCACGTCGGTCGGCGTCGTACTGTCCGTGGTGTCCTGGCCAGCTGGTTCGTTCTGGCCAGCTGGCGCGGCACCGTCCTGCCCGAACCCCGAATACACCAGCGACTGCGGCACCGGCGTGGACAGGGAGAATATCTGCGGGGCCGCGCTGGTGGTCCCGTCGTCGCTGGCCTGCACCGTCCAGTAGTACGTCTGGCCCCATGTCAGGTCCCCCGACGGGACCGTCCCGTCATCCGACGAGACCCACCCCGTGCTGTCTATCGTGGATCCGGAGGCGCTAAGGAGCGTGAAGTCGTACTCCAGCGAGTCGCCGTCGGAGTCCGATGCTGACGCCATGAGCTCGGGAGTGAGCGTCGGGGAGTTGTAGCCGTTCGGTGGCCACTGGGCGTTCACCTGCGGCGCCACGGTCGCCGCCGCGGTCACCACGAG
>JBEKHI010000069.1:0-31985 GCA_050012355.1 Streptosporangiaceae bacterium
ACATTACTGGGGTGTCTCCTTCGCTGGAGAAATAATCGTTCGAGAATCACTGGGCGGCGGCGTAGGATCAGCACTTCTATGCGCGCGACGGCCCGGGTGTACTGGCGGCTCCTGGTCGCCGGCTTCCGTCGCCAGTCGGCCTACCGGCTCGCCGCGCTGGGCGGTCTCGTCGCCAACCTGACCTTCGGGTTGCTGAAGGTGGCGATACTGTTCGCCACCGTCCGGGCCGCGGGCGGCGAGTTGCACGGATACAACACCGCCTCGATGAGCACGTACGTCTGGCTCTCCCAGGGGCTGCTCGGCTCGGTCAACCTGACCGGCCGCACCGATCTTGCGCTGCGGGTCAAGGATGGCCAGGTCGCGGTCGACTTCCTGCGGCCCGTCGACCTGCAGGCGGCGACGATCGCCACCGAGGCGGGCGCGTCCCTGTTCGCTCTTATCCCGCGCGGACTGCCGTCGGTGCTGCTCGGCGCCGTCACCGTTGGCATACTCCTGCCGACGTCCCCGGTGTTCTACCTGCTCGGCGCGGTCAGCCTGCTCCTGGGTGTCACGATCTCCGCGGCGACGGTCTACCTGGTCGCGGTGGCCGGGTTCTGGCTGGTGGAGACGCGCGGCCCGCAGATGCTGTACATGCTCGCGTCTGGCTTCCTGGGCGGGCTCTACGTGCCGATCGCGCTGTTCCCGGCGTGGCTGCGGACCGTCGCCGCGGCCACGCCCTTCCCCTCCATCATGATGTATCCCGTCGATGTCCTGTCCGGACTCGGCGGTGCCGGCAGCGCTGCCAAGCTGGTGCTGGCGCAACTGGCATGGCTGACCGCGGTGGCGGCCATCGGCCAGTTGCTCACCCGTGCGGGCCGCCGTCGGCTGGAGGTGCAAGGTGGCTGAGACCGCCGGGCTGCGCGAGCGGCTGCGGCCTTACCGGGCCGTCCTCGCCTCGCGCGCCCGCTCGCAGCGCGCCTACCGGACCAGCTTCGCCATCGACCTGGGTAGCTCCCTGCTAGTCGGCCTGGTCGAACTGGCCGAGATCTGGGTGCTGTTCAGCAATGTCACCGTCCTCGGCGGGATGCGCTTCAACCAGATACTGCTCGTCTTCGGCATGGCCGACCTGTCCTTCTCGCTGGCCGACCTCTCCTTCGGCCACCTCGACACCCTGCCGGACTTCCTGCGGGCCGGTACGCTCGACGCCTTTTACCTGCGCCCGCAGCCCATCCTGCTGCAGCTGATCACCAGCGACATCTCGCTGCGCCGGCTCGCCCGGGCAGCGGTCGGCGCCAGCGCCCTAGGCATCGGCCTAGCCACCGCGGGAGTGTCCTGGGGCCCGCACACCGTGGTGCTGCTGGTGCTTGGGCTGGTCAGCGGGTACGGCACGTTCACGGGATTGTTCGTATGGGCGGCCGGACTGCAGTTCTTCCTCCTGGACGGCGCGGAGATGACCAACGCCTTCGTGTACGGCGGGCGCTATGCCGCCACCCAGCCCGCCGCGGTCTGGTCCCGGCCACTCAAGCTCGTGTTCGGGTTCTTCTTCCCGATGGCCTTCACCGCCTACCTGCCGACGGTGACGATGCTCGGCCTGCCCGGCTCGGACTGGCTGCCAGCCTGGCTGGGCTGGTGCGCTCCGGCCGCCGCGGTGTGGGCATGGCTGATGGGACTGCTGTGCTGGCGGTGGGGACTGCGCCACTACCAAGGAGGCGGCGGATGAGCGACGCGATCATTGATGCCGACGGCCTGACTCGCGAGTTCCGGATACGCGACGGGAGGCGCAGGCGGCTGCTCACCGCGGTCGACTGCCTCACCTTCGCGATCGAGCCGGGCGAGGCGGTGGGCTACATCGGTGCCAATGGCGCCGGAAAGTCAACCACCATCAAGATGCTCACCGGAATCCTGGTACCCACCGCCGGCCGCGTCCTCACCTGCGGGCTGCGCCCAGTGCCGGACCGGCGGCGGCTGGCGCGGCAGGTCGGGGTCGTGTTCGGCCAGCGTTCGCAGCTGTGGTGGGACCTGCCGGTCCGCGAGTCGTTCCGTATCCTGGCCGCGATCCACACGCTCACCAGGGCCGAAGAAAACGACCGTACCGCCGAACTCGTCGAACAGCTTGAGCTCGGCGGTTTCCTGTCGGTCCCGGTACGCCAGCTGTCCCTGGGCCAGCGGATGCGTGCCGAGGTCGCCGCCGCGCTGCTGCACTCACCCCGGTTGGTGATCCTGGACGAGCCGACCATCGGCCTCGACGTGCTTTCCAAGCAGCGGCTGCGGGAGTTCCTGATCAGCGAGCGCCGCCTGCACGGCACGACCCTGCTGCTCACCACGCACGACATGGGAGACATGGAACGGCTGTGCGACCGGATCCTGGTGATCGACCGCGGCCGGCTCGCCTACGACGGGGATCTGCCCGGGCTGTCCCGCACCGTCGGCGCCGAGCGGGTGCTGGTGGTCGACCTAGCCGAGCCCGGGCCGGACCTGACCGGCCTGGACAGTGCTCGGCACCTTTCCTCGGAGGCCGACGGGCTCCGGCAACGGCTCGCGTTCGACGCCGAGGAGACCACGGCGGCGAAGGTGCTGGCGGCCGTCTCCGATAAGGCCGAAGTAGTCGACCTCACCGTGGAGGAACCCGACATCGAAGACGTCGTGCGCAGGATCTACGCCGCGAGCCGCTGACGCCCGCTCCGCCCGACGCCCCAATTGCCCGAAATGCGCGCTTCCTCCCATCGCTAGCGCCATAGGCCCATCGATGGCCCACCGCTGGGGTGGCGGGGCTACACCAACGCGGTCCCGACGAGCCCATTGCGGGTGACCAGGGCGGCGAGCTCGTCGGCGTTCAGGTCGGCCGTCCCGGCCGGCCGTGATGGCAGCACCAGGTAGCGGGCTTCCGACGTGGAGTCCCACACCGAGATCCTCGTGTCGTCCGGGAGACTGACGCCGAACTCGGCGAGCACCGCCCGTGGCTCGCGCACCGTCCGCGACCGGTAGGCGAACGACTTGTACCAGCCGGGTGACGGCCCGAGCAGTGACACCGGATAGCAGGAGCACAGCGTGCAGACGATCACGTTGTGCTCCTCCGCCTCGTTCGCGACCACCCGGAGCTGGTAACCGAGCGAGCCGAACCCCAGTTCCCCCGCCGCGGCGTTACCGTCGGACAGCAGCACCGACCGGTACGACGGATCGGTCCAGGCCCGCGCCACCATCCGCGCGCCGTTCACCGGCGACGCGTCCGCGTACAGCCTGGTCAGGTAGCCGTCGATCTCTTCGTCGGTCACCAGCCCGGCGGCGATCAGCCGTTCCTCCAGCCGCCGCGTCCGCGCCGCCGCGGGCAGGTCGTCATGCTCGCTCAAGATAGGACTCCCACAGGTCGACGGTGACGGTGTGATCCCCGGTCCCCCACAAGTCACCGGCGCGGAACCGCACGGCGTAGCAGGTCTCCACCTGGTTCACGCCCCGCGCCGACGCGTCCGGCAGCGCCCAGTCGCCGAGCACCGCGACGATCTCCCCTGGCTGTCCGCGCACGTAACGAGGCGCCCGGGTATGCCCGTCCGTGTCCACGGTCCGCACCCGGACCCTGGCCCCCGCCGGGTAGCTCATCCGAGCCCCTTCTCGTCGGCCAGGGTCTCCAGGGCGCCGAGCCAGCGCTCGTAGTACGACGCATGGAGGTACTCAGCCGGCGGCAGCCGCTCGATCGCGTCCCGCAGTTCGTCGCTGTTGAACAGCCCGTGCTTGCGCAGCACCGCGGCGAGCGCGTACACCCGGGCCTCCCAGTCCGCGGCGAACGCCACCTCACCGTTCTCCCGCACCGGCACCGGCCCGAACCCGGTCTGCCCGCCCATGTCATGAACCCGGCTCATCTATCCGACGCTAACCGGTCGGCCCGCTGTAGCCAAGGTTTACTCGAACTGCGCTGCTTGCCAGCTAAGCGCCGCGACGGCCAGAGTTAACCCATGCCCCGCATAGCCGGCCAGATTGTCATCCTCACCGTCACCGACGTTGACCGGAGCGCAGCTTGGTACTGCGATCTCCTCGGCATGGATGAAACCGGCCGCTACGTCCAGCCGGACGGCCACCTCGCGCAGGTGTGCCTCGCTGAGCAGTTCAGCGGCGTGGAACTATGCCTGGTGGATCACCAATCCAGGCAGGCCACCTTCGACGAATTCCAGATCGGGCTGGATCACCTGGAGTTTCTGGTAGCTCATCGCGGTGAGCTTGATACATGGGTGGCGCGCCTGGACGAACTCGGAATACCTCATTCCGGCGTCAAGGAGCCCCCATACACTGCCAACGCCATGGTCACCTTCCGCGATCCAGACAATATTCAGCTCGAATTCTTCTGGCGACTACCCCGGCAATGACGCTAAACATCCGCCGCGCCCACCTCGGCAGGGTGAAGAACGCCAGCACGCTCACCGGCGGCAGCCCTAGTTTCAGGACACGGTTGCCATCAGGCACCGGTGGGTGCAAGCTCAGCCGCAGCGTCTCCCGTGCCTCATCGCACACCTGCAGCCTCGGCCTGATCTCCTCGTAGTAGGCGTCGAGCTCGGCCATCGACGCGGGAGCCAACCCGCGGTCGAGACCGATCAGCTCCGCGCTCGCGCGCTGCTCGGCCACGAAGGCATCGAGATCCGCGGCCGAGAACGGCAGCCTGGCGCGGCGGGCGATGTCGACGCAGGAGGCGACCTCGCCACAATGCACCCACAGCAGCAGTTCGGGCTCGTCGACCCGGTACTGGGTGCTATCGGGATCGGTCCCGGTCAGCCCGTCATGAATCCTGCGCACCCGGCGTCCCGCGCGTTCGGCCTCCGCGAGCGTTCCGAACGTTCGTGTCTCGAGAAACTTCCTGGTCCGCCGCAGCCTGGCCCAGGCGTCCACCGGTTCTGTGAGGGCGTCGGCGTTCTGCAGCGTGCCACGTATCACCCGAGGATGCAGCGCCTGCAGGTACAGCGCGCGAACGATCGCCACCCACATGATCCGGGCGTTCATCACGCGCCAGGTCACCGACCCCGGACCGAACAAGCCGTCATCTTCCCTGGCCGGGTCGTGCGGACTCGTGTACGTGTAAGGCGTGGCGCTCACCATGCCGATCATCGCACACAGGTTCCGGAGTTACCGCCCTGCTGGGGTCGTGACAAGCACCTCGCCATCGTGAGCCGCGAGCCCGACCTGGACCGAGACACCGGGCGTCAGCGTGCCCGCCGACGCGCTCGGCACGTCGACCAGCACCGTCGTGTCGCCGGACAGCAGCACCGCGATCCGGGTGACCGAGCCGAGGAAGGTCGTGCCGGACACGATCCCGTTACCACCGTCGGCGCCGGAAACCGTCAGCGCCTCCGGCCGCACCAGTACGTCCACGGTTCCGGTTCCGCCCATCTCCCCGTGCGCGGGCACGGTACCGCCGAGCACCTCGACGGCCCCGCCGGGCAGCAGGGTGCCAGGGACGCGGTTCATCGTGCCGACGAACTCGGCGACGAACGCCGTCGCCGGCTGGCTGTACAGCTCGGACGGGGACGCGACCTGCTCGAGTTTCCCGCCGCGCATCACGCCAACCCGGTCGGCGACCGACAGCGCTTCCTCCTGGTCGTGGGTCACGAACAGCGTGGTGGTGCCGAGCCGCTGCTGCAGTGAGCGGATCTGCTCGCGAAGCTGCAGCCGGACCTTCGCGTCCAGAGCGGACAGCGGTTCGTCGAGCAGCAGCACCCGGGGCTCGATGGCCAGCGCACGGGCCAGCGCGACCCGCTGCTGCTGCCCGCCCGACAGCTGATGCGGGTACTGACCGGCCTGCGGCGCGAGCCCGACCATGTCCAGCAGTTCGGCCGCCTTCGACCGCCGGTCGCCCGCGCCGAGCCGGCGCATCCGCAGCCCGAACGCCACGTTGTCGAGGGCGGTCATGTTCGGGAACAGGCTGTAGCTCTGGAACACCATGCCCATGTCCCGCTTGGCGGCCGGCACCCGCGACACGTCCGCGCCGTTCACGTGCACGGCGCCACTGTCGGCGGTCTCGAAGCCAGCCACGATCCGGAGCGCGGTCGTCTTGCCGCAGCCGGACGGGCCGAGCAGCGCGACGAGTTCGCCCGCCTCGATCTCAAGCGACAGCCCGTCCAGGGCCGTCACCCCGCCAAACGAGCGGGTCAGGTCTTTCAGCGTCAGTGCAGTCATCCCAGCGGTCATCAGAACAGCGATACCTTTCGTCCAGTTCGCCGCGCCTGGCGAGTGCCGGCCAGCGTGATCAGCAACAGGCGGTGGCCGACAGCAGCGCGGTGACCAGGTTCGGCAGCAGCACCCGCCACAGCGTGGTCAGCCACCCGGCGCCGAGCGACGACGCCGCTTCGGTCAGCGTTCGCAGGTCAAGCGCCCGCAGCCCAGCGTCGATGGTGCGGTACGCGAACGGCATCGCGAGCACCACGTACTCGAGAGCCAGCAGGTACACGCTCGATTTAAGGAAGCCGGGTGCCACCTGCAGCACGCCGATGACCAGTACCACCGGCGGGATGACGATCGGCAGGATCGTGATGCCCTCGAGCAGCCGCCGCAGCCGCGGCATCCGCAGGTGAACGTACACCGTGGTCGGCAGCATCAGCGCGATGGTGATCAGCGTGGTCACGACAGCCAGCCGCACCGACAGGCCGAGGGCGGTGGTGAATCCGGGCTGGCTGATCACCGACCCGAAGGAGGAGAAGCCAGCGAACCGCAGCGCCGCGTACAGCGGCAGCAGGAAGTACACGGCGGCGACCACCAGGATGATCCACCGCCAGAAGGGGAGCCTCACCTGAGCCACCGTTTTCACCTCAACCACCGGGCCGCCCTTCGCTGGAGTATCACGTACAACACCATCACCACCGCGATGATCAGCACCATGCCCAGGCCGAGTGCCTTCCCGACGTTCTGCTCGCCAGCTAGCACGTTGCCGTTGAGGAACGACCCGATCTGGATCGAGGTCAGCGGGATGGTGCCGCTGGTCAGTGCCTCGGCGGTGGCGTAGGCCGAGAACGCGCTGCCGAACAACAGCAGCACGCTGCCGAGGAACGACGGCAGCAGCACCGGGATGCCGACGTGCCGCCAGTAACGCCACGCGCCCGCGCCCAGGTTCTCCGCGGCTTCCCGCCACGACGGGCGCAGGCCCTCCAGGGCCGGCAGGATGACCAGCACCATCAGCGGGATCTGGAAGTACATGTACACGACCACGACACCGGCCAGCGTGTACAGCGTGAACCCGTGGTTGTAGGGGTTGAACCCGAGGTCGGTCAGCCAGCGAGTCGCCATCCCCGTCGTCCCGAGCGTGGCGATGAACAGGAAGGCCAGCGGAACCCCGCCGAAGTTGGCGAACACCCCGGAGGCGGTGACGCATACCTGGCGAAGTACCGTCCCTCGTTTTGCCGTAAAAATGGCGTACGCCAGGAGAAACCCGAGGATCCCGGGCAGCACCGACGCCAGGATCGACAACAAAAGCGACTCGCCGAACCCATGCAGGTAGACACCGCTGGTGGCCAGCTTCACGTTGCTCAGGGTGGGACGCCCGCTCGTCGGATCGGTGAACGCGCCGACCGCGACGGCGATCATCGGGATCACCAAGCCAAGCAATACATATATTCCAAACGGCGCTACCCCAGCTACCCGGGCAAGCCGGCTCAGTACGCGGGGCACCCCGGAGGCCGGCTGGGCCTCCGGGGTGACCGCGGTCTGCGCGGTGACGGTCATCAGCCCGAGACGCTCGACCACTGCTGAGCCACAACGTTCTCCGCCGCGGTCTGCTGCGCGATCGTCGGAAGCTGAAGCGGGGTGGACGGCGCCGCGGGCAGCGCCGCGTACGCGGTCTTGTCCACGGTGCCATTGCTGATCAGCGTGCTCAGCTCGATCGGGCGCGCCTCACCCTCCAGCCACAGGTTCTGGCCGGTGACCGAGTAGAGGTACTCCTCCCATAGCCGGGCAGCGGCCGGGTCCGGAGCGTACTTGCTGATCGCCTGGTCGTAGTAGCCCGCGTAGGCGGCGTCGGACGGGATCACGATCTTGAAGGTCTTCACGCTCGACTGCACCTCGGAGGCGAGCAGGTAGTCCCACCAGATCAGGAGCGGGGTCTGGCCGCTTTCCACGGTGGACGCGCTCCCGGTGACCGGCACGAAGTTCCCGGCCTGGTCCAGCTTCTTGAAGAAGGCGACGCCCGGGGCGATGTTGGACAGCGAGCCGCCGTTGGCCAGCGCCGCCGCGTACACCGCCGCGAACGCGGCACCCGCCTCGGTCGGGTTGCCGTTCATCGCGACCTCGTTCTTGTACTCCGGCTTGAGGAGGTCCGCGAAGGAGGTCGGGCAGACCTTCACCTTGGCCGTGTCGCACCCGATGGCGACGTAGCCGCCGTAGTCGGCGTAGTAGTCGCCGTTGGCCGCCTTGGCCGACGCCGGGATGTCGGACCAGCTCTGCACCTCGTAGGGGGCCCAGTCGCCGTCCGCCTCGCCCTTGGCGGCGAACGCGGTGCCCACGTCCACCACGTCGGGAGCCCGGGACTGATTCTTGAGCTGAGCAATCGCGTTCAGCTCGTCCTGGCTGGTGCCGTCCGGGTTCTCATCGGTTATCTTGATGCCGTACTTGGCAGTGAAGTCCTTCATGATGGTGCCGTAGTTAGCCCAGTCGTCGGGCAGCGTGATGACGTTGAGCTGGCCCTCGGCCTTGGCGGCCTTAACCAGGCCGCTCATCCCGCCAAACGCGGCCAGCGAGGTCGCCGACGCGGCGGTGGACTCGCTTACCCCGCCTGAACTGGCGCTTGTAGTGGTGGCACCGGAACTGCCGCAGCCGGCCGCGAGCAGGACAGTCACCGCCGCGGCGCCCGCGACAGCGATCGCCTTGGTTGCGCGCAAGGTTAACTCCTCTAGATAGCTTGGCTAGACAAGTTGAGATCCTGCCGGGCAGACGTGAACGTGTGATGACGTCCCGATGGCCACGGCTCAGCCATCCCATACCGACTTGGCTAGCCAACCCCTGCGCGTCGCGGAGCGTCGGCGGTCAGGAGCGGCGGGCTACTCCGCCGAGGAGGGTGGGGGCACTCGTCGGACGAGCCCCCTCGCCTGCCGCGTGCCAGACCGCGGCGTCGGTGATGCCGGGCGGCACAAGTTCGAGGCCGGTGAACAGCTCCGGGACCGCGGTCCTGGTCTGCCGGTAGACACGCGGGCCACCCCGTTCGTTGTAGGCGTCGATGAAGTCCCCGTCGTCGTCGGGCACGTCGCCGTCACAGCCGACGGAGATGATCACGTAGGAGCCGGGCACGAGCTCCGCCGCGAATTCGGACACGATCCGGCGGGCCTCGGCGTGGTCTACGAAGTGCAGCACCGAGCCGAAGATCACGCAAGCCGGCTTGGAGAACCGGAACCCCGCGAGGCGAGCGGTGTCAATGATCCCCGCCACGTCACGCATGTCGCCCTGGAACGCTGTGACACCGCCGTGTCCCTTGGCGAGCAGGACCTCCGAGTGCAGCACCGCGACCGGGTAGCCACGTAGCCGATCGCGTGGGTGAGGAACTTCTTGTTCTCCATCGCGAGCTCGGCTACGTCGGGCCGCTGCTTCCTGATCGCCTCGGCGGCCACCCGGTCCGCCTCGTAATTGTCCTTGCCGCCAAGCCAGTAGTCGTAGATCCGGGCGATACTCGGCTTGGTCATGTCAAAGGACGTCACGACCGACAATGGTAACGGGTTCACTGCTCCGGTATTGGCTCGTTAACCGCCGGTACTTCCGGCCGGGGATTGCTGAAGACCTCCGCCTGCGCGGCGAGCAGGCCGGCCTCGGCCGCGGCGAGGCTAATCGCGTCGTTGTGCCGCGGCCAGTCGGCGGAGCGGCCGGAGAACCTCAGCGCCTGGGTGAAGTCACCGCACGTCGCACGGCGCCAGGCGGAGATGTTCGGCTCCCGCACGCCGAACCTAGTCTCGATGATCCTGATCAGCGAGGTATGGTCCAGCGTCCCCGAGTAGACGTTTCCGCCAGCGGTCCACGGCGAGATCAGCGTGCACGGGACCCGGAAGCCAAGCCCGATCGGCAGGCCCTCGACGTACTCGCCGGCCGTCCCCGCCGGGGCGGTCGGCGGCACCACATGGTCGAAGTACCCGTCGTTCTCGTCGTAGGTGAGGATGAACAGCGTCTTGCGCCACAGGTCCTCGTTCGAGGCGATCGCGTCCAGCTTCTGCGCGATGTACTCGGCGCCCGCCGCCGGCATGTAGTCCGGGTGCTCGGTCTGGGCCGAGGGTGCGACCAGCCAGGACACCTGTGGTAGTCGTCCGGCCCGCGCGTCGGCCTCGAACCAGCCGGCCGGGCGCGTCTGCATGCCACGCTGCCACAGCGGCGAACTGGTGCTGGCCTGGTCGAACTGGGTGAACCACTCGAGGGCGTTGTCGTCGTAGTTGTCCTCCTCCTGGTACACCTGCCAGGAGATCCCCGCCGCCTCGAGTCGCTCCGGGTAGGTGGTCCAGCTGAGGTTCACCGCCTCATCGTTGCTGATCACCGGTCCGCCGCCGGTGCCGTTGGGATCGATCATCCCGGTCCACATGTAGAGCCGGTTCGGATCGGTCGAGGACAGCACCGAGCAGTGGTAGTTATCGCACAGTGTGAACGCCTTGGCCAGTGCCCAGTGGAACGGGATGTCGTCCTGGGTGTAGTACCCCATCGTGAAGTCGGTCTTCGCGGCGACCCAGTCGTCCATCGCGCCGTTGTCCCAGGCCTGATGCTGCGTCGCCCAGCCGTGGTCCAGGCTCGTGACGACCTGAGCGGCCGTCGTCTTGGTGTCGAGGTGGAACGGGGTCAGGTAACCATCCGCGCGGCTCGAGTCCGGCTGGTAGAAGACGCTCTTGCCGGAGGGAAGCTTGATCGCGGTCGGGTCACGGAAGCCGCGCACTCCGGGCATGGTGCCGAAGTAGTGATCGAAGCTGCGATTCTCCTGCATGAGGATCACGATGTGCTCGATGTCTGCGAGTTTTCCTCTGATTCCTGTGGGTGTAGCGGCGATCGCCTTTCTGAGGCTGGCTGGGAGCACTCCGGCGGCGGCGATGCCGGACAGGGCCGTGGCTGTCGTGAGGACGCTTCTACGGCTGACCGCCGGGGTGGGTGCGGCGTGGCTGGCGTCCCGCATGTCTGCCGAACGCGGTGCGCCATCCCCACCGCACCCGCCTGAGACCGGAGCCGGACTGGCATTACCCTCGGAGACCAGAGCGGGACGGCGGTGGCGGCGGACTCGGGCTAGCTGCCACACGAGGGCGACGGCTAGCAGGAGCACCACTAGACCCATCATCACCGTCAAACCAATCCACCTCAGCGGCGTCCCCTGTCCCGCTGCTGTCGCCGCGCTCGCGGTTACCACCTTCGGGCCGTACTCGCTCAGGCGGTTCTTGCTGTTATCGGCTACCCAGATGTGGCCTGCGGAGTCGATCGCGATGCCTTCGGGGGATTCTAGGTTCTGCGCTGTTCCTAGGCCGAACTCGGTTATGAAGGTGCCTGCTGGGGTGTACTCGGAGACTAGGTTGTAGTCGGTTTGGGTTACGTAGATGTTGCCGTTGGTGGCGACGGCTATGCCGCCGGGGTCGCCGAAGGAGCCGTAGGCGGACTGGGTGGATTCCTCGGCTAGCAGGCGGGTGCCGGATGGGCTGTACTCGTAAATGCCGTTGCCGTAGGTGTAGCTCGCGCTGGATATCCAGATGTTGCCGTTCGGTGCGACCGCGACGCCGGTTGGGGTGGGGACGCTGATCTCGCCGATGTGGGTGCCCGCAGTGGTGAACTCGTCGATGCGGCTGTTGCCAAAGTCCGCTACGTACACCGTGCCGCCGGATACGGCGACCGCCTCCGGGCTGTTCAGCTCGGAGCTGCCGAACGTCGAGAGCAACGTCCCGCTGGCGGAGAACTCCGCGATCGCGTTGGCCCCGGTGTCAGCGACCCAGATGTCTCCGCCGGCGACCGCGATCCCCTCCGGATGGTCGAGCTTGCCCTGACCGAATTCCTTGACCAGGCGTCCCGCCTGAGTGAACTCGGCGATCCGGTCACGGCCGGTATCGGACGCCAGCACGTCGCCGCTCGAACTCACCGCGACACCGTACGGGCCGTCCAGCGGGCCCACGGAACGGTCGTATCGGGGGGCTGGCGAGACCGTGCCCTTGGTAACAGCGAACGGCGCCGGCCCGGCGTAGATGTCGTCGGTCACCTCGTTGGCCAGGTAGGCGTAGTAGGTGCCGATGCCGCCGACGCTAGAGGTAAGGAACGTGACGCTGCCGCTGGTGCCGGACGCGGACTCGTAACCGGTCACGTAGCCAGATGATTGCGGCTGGTCGGCGGGGATGATCGCCACCACGTTGTACGGGCTCGCCTCGGACGCCGGCGCGCTGTAGGTAAAGGTGATGGCGGTCCCGTCCGGCGCGGACGAGACGGACGCGGTCAGTGTGGCGGTGTCCGCCGCTTGCGCGGGGCTCGTGACGCCCAGGGTGACAGCGAGGGGGATGACAACGGCCAGCGCGCCAAGCAGCGCGGCGATCACGCGGGACCTCATGTGCTGGACGGTAACCATGTCTGGTGGCGTGCGCAGCTCAATAAGGTGACGATCACGCGAATTGCGCCTTTCGCTGGCGGTGCCACCCGAGCATCACCGGACGTTCGATGCGGTGGCAGATGCCTTCTGATGCTTCTGGTAAGAATGGTTAGTGCCACGTATCGCGCTTCACGGTGCCCACAACCTCCGTGACCTCGGCGGAATCGCCACCAACTCCGGCCAGAAGCTGGTTTCCGACCAACTGATCCGCGGCGACTCGCTCAGCAAGCTGACCGACGCCGACGTGGACCTGCTGGGCATGCTGTCGCTGCGGACCGTGATCGACTTCCGCAGCCTGGCGGAGGTCGCCCGCCTGGGCCCCGACCGGCTGCCACCGGACGCGGAAGCCGCCGAGTTGCCGGTCAACGCCGCCGACCTTGACCAGTTCATCGGCCTCGTCGGCCACGTCGGCCGGCAGCGGGAACAGCTCGGTGATGGCAAGGCCGCGCAGTTCATGGAGCGGGTGAACCGTGACTTCGTCGCCAACGACACGCAGCGGGAGCAGTTCGCCCGGGCACTGCATCTGATCGCCGACGACGCCCGCCGACCGGTCCTGTACCACTGCACCGCGGGCAAGGACCGGACCGGCTGGATGACCGCGATCCTGCTCACCGCGCTCGACGTACCGCACGAGACGATCATGGCCGACTACCTGGCCACCAACGATTACGTGTGGCCCGCCTACGAAAAGCAGCTCCACCCGCTGGCCAGGCTCCATCAGATCGATTTGAACGTGTTCAAACCGCTGCTCGTCCAGGACCCGGCCTACCTAGACGCCGCCTTCGATGAGGTAGCCATCCGGTACGACAGCTTCGAGCACTTCCTCGCCGACGGTCTCGGTTTCAGCGCCGACGACAAGCAGCGGCTGCGCACCGCCCTGCTCGCCTGATCAGTCACCCGGACGGATGTCGCTGCTGGTGCTTGTGGTGCTCATGAACGCGGTCAAGCCGCCGGCCCGGGTGTGCCGTTGCTGGGCGGTGCGGCTCTGCTCAGGCTCTTTACTGGTCAGCGTCGCACCGCCCAGGAACGGTCCGCTGCCGCGCGCCCCGCTGATCAGCGACTCAATCTCTCGGCAGCGTCCGAGGGAGCCCGAAGCGGGCGAGCAGCCCGTGGTCTCCGAAGCGAGTGATCGCGCCGATCTGCCGACCCCGAGGCGCGAGCACCATGAGGCTGCCGACCCGCCAGATCGGTGCGGCCGGGTCGGGTAGGTAGTAGACCAGCGCGGGCTGGTTGTTGGCCCGGGTAGAGACAAGCTTGATCTCCTGGCCGCCCCAGAACGGAAGCTGCCCCAGGAACCCGGCGATCGCCTCGGGTCCGCGGAACTCGGCGGGCTCGGGCGGCATGGTGAGCCTGGCGTCCTCGGTCAGCAAAGCCACCAGCCGATCGAGGTCGAAGTGCTCGAAGGCGTCCACGAAACGGCTGACGACCTCGGCCTCGGCCGGGGACTTCGGCAGCGGCACGTCACCGATATCCCGGTCGGAACGGAGGCCGGACCTAGCCCTGATGAGGGCGCTGTTGACGGCCGTCGCGCTGGTCCCGAGGATGCTGGCGACCTCGGCCGCTGGGAACCCGAGCACGTCCCTGAGCACCAAGACCGCTCGCTGCTGCGGTGGCAGGTGCTGCAAGCCCGCCACGAACGACAGCGCGATCGACTCCCTCGCGTCGTACCTGGCCTCTGGTCCGGGAGCCACGTCGTCGAGCAGCAGATCCGGATAGGGCTCCAGCCACCATGGGTCGGGCAGGCTCGCGGCCTGCGGTCGGCGGGACTCACCGCGCAGGTAGTTGAGGCAGCGGTTGGTGGTGATCCGGTACAGCCAGGCTCGCAGCGAGCGGCCGTCGAACTGGCCGATCGCGCGCCACGCGGCCAAGAGCGCCTCCTGAAGCATGTCCTCCGCGTCGTGGAACGACCCGAGTATCCGGTAGCAGTGCGCGAGCAGCTCACCCCGGTAGGGCTCGACGAGTTCGCGGAATGCCTCGCCGTCGCCTGCCTGGGCACTGGCGAGTGTTGCCTCGGTCATGGATAACGCCTCCCAGTACATGCAACACCGCCAGCGCCGCGAATTCATCGGTGACTCGCCGGCCAGGCCGGGGCTTCAACCGGTGTGATTCCCACACAGACACATCGTTGGCGAGCGTTCTCGCTGCTCGCTGTGACGTACTTCATGACGGCCGTCGACCTGACGATCGTCAACGTCGCACTGCCCACCATCGGCATCAAGCTGCGTTTCCCCGAATCCGACTTGCAATGGGTGGTGACCGCCTATGCGCTCACCTTCGGCGGGTTCCTGCTGCTCGGGGGCAGGGCGGCCGACCTGCTCGGCCGCAGGCGCCTGTTCATGATCGGGCTGGCGATCTTCGCCGGAGCCTCGCTAGCCTGCGCGCTGGCTACCGGTGACACGTTCCTGATCATCATGCGCGGCGTCCAGGGCCTGGGCGCCGCCGTGGTGCTGCCTGCGGCGCTGTCCATCGTGATGAATATGTTCGGCGAGGGCGCCGAGCGCAACAAGGCGCTGGGCTTGTGGGGCGGGATCGGAGCCAGCGGCGCCACCGTCGGGCTACTGGCCGGAGGCTTCCTCACCAGGTACGCGGGCTGGCAGTACATCTTCTACCTGAACGTCGTCATCGGCGGGATCGCCTTGCTGCTCGCCCGGCGGGTGGTGCCGGAAAGCCGACTGCGCGGCGTGCCGCGACGCTACGATCCGTTCGGCGCTATCACCATTACCGGCGCCCTGGTGCTACTGGTTTACGCGATCTCGCGGGCGCCCGCCGTGGGGTGGACAGCGAGCAGCACCCTAGCGCTGCTGGCGGCGTCCGCGGTCATGCTGATCGCCTTCCCCGTCATCGAGACCAGGACCGAGGCGCCGTTGCTGCCGCTGCGCCTATTCCGGCTCAGGACCCTGACCGGATCGAACGCGGTCGGTTTCCTGCTCGGGGCCAGCTTCTACAGCTACATCTTTATCGGCACCCTCTACATGCAGCAGGTGCTCGGGTACTCGGCCCTCAAGTGCGGCTTCGCCTGGCTGGCCACCTCGGTCACCGCGATCGCGCTGGCCGGACCAGCCCAGCTCCTCGTCACCCGGGTCTCGGCCAAGCTCGTCATCGCCGTCGGCATGACCCTGGTCGGTGCCGGGATCCTGTGGGCGACCCAGGTTCCGGCCGACGGGCACTTCTGGGCCAACCTCGCCGGTCCGCTCTTCTTGGCCGGCGCTGTCACCTGGGCGTTCATCCCGGTGTCGATCGGGGCGCTGACCGGCGTCACCGAGCGAGACGCCGGGGTCGCCTCCGGGCTCATCGACACGTCCCAGCAACTCGGCGGCGCGCTCGGCATAGCCATCGCCTCGACGGTGGCGGAAGCGCACTCTCGCGTCCTCCTCGGCCAAGGTCATTCCGCAGCCGTGGCGCTCACCGGCGGCTTCCACTGGGCGCTATGGATCGGCGGGCTCACCGCGCTGGCCGCCGTCCCCGTCGGCCTCGTGCTCATCCGCCGCGCCGAACTCACCCAAGCCGCTCCGCCACTAGAGGCCGCGGCGACTGCCAATATCTAGGAGGTTCCCATGCCCACCATCGACATCTCCGGCGCCACCGCGCTGGTGACCGGCGCCAGCCGCGGCTTCGGCCGCGCCATCGCCACATCACTCACTCAGGCCGGCGCCCAGGTCATCGGAGTCGCCCGTGACAAGGACCAGCTCAAGCTGGTGAGCACCGAGCTCGGCGACTCGTTCATCCCGGTCACCGCCGACGCGGCCGCTCCGGTAACGGCCGGCCAGCTCATCGACGCCTACCGCCCCACCATCCTGGTGCTGAACGCCGGTGCCGCTCCGCTATGCCGCCCGCTTCACCAGCACACCTGGCAGACCTTCAGCCAGAACTGGGATGTCGACACCCAGCATGTCTTCCGCTGGGTCCGGGAAGCGCTGCTAACCCCGCTCGACCCCGGCAGCACCGTCATCACGCTCTCCAGCGGCGCCGCGTTGCGTGGTTCGCCGTTGTCGGGTGGTTACGCCGGGGCCAAGGCCGCCATCAGGTTCATCACCGCCTACGCCGCAGAAGAATCCGAGCGGGCCGGTCTCGGCATCACATTCCGCACGGTGCTCCCCCAGCTGACCCCCGCCACCGCGCTGGGATCGGCCGCCGTCGCCGCCTACGCCGCCCGCCAGGGAACCGACGCGCCAACCGGCCCTGCCCTCACCGTCGAACAAGTCGCCACCGCGGTCACCGCCCTGATCACCGATCAAGCCCACGACCAGCTCGCTTACCTCCTCACCCCGGCAGGGCTCACGCCCGCGCCGTGAAGGCATCCAGCGCGGCATGCATCTGCGGTTTGCGGGCATGCTCTCCGATACATCAGGAGGTGGTGTATGACGGGCGAGACGATCCGTGACCTGCTCCAGCCCCTCATCGGCCAGCCAGGGTCGATCTTGCTTGTCGTCAGCCGGAGCGGCCAGGTGAGGTTCGCCGCTACCGAGAACCACAAGCTGACCAGCGTAGAAGTCCGAGACGACGGCCTAGTCCGGCTGGAACGAGAGTCCGGCTGGACGGTGATCGACCCGGCCGAGATCGTGGCCGTGGGCTGGAACGACGAGGCCAGCGGGCAACCCGTGGGCCAGTTCCTCTAACTGAGGATCATGACCGCCCATCGCCATGCACACGAGGCTAACAGCAGGCGACTTCCGGGCAGTGAGCCGATAAGGTCGGTATCGTGACCACCGGCGATCCCGCGCCTTCCCTGTACCGCAAGGTCGCGGACGACATGAGGGCCGCGATCGCGGCGGGCGAGTACGGAACCGGCACCCGGTTGCCGTCCGAGAGCGAACTGGCCGGGCGGTATGGCGTCTCGCGCGGCACGATCAGGCAAGCGTTCGCCGCGCTGCGCGCCGACGGGGTCATCGCGTCGCGGCGCGGCGCCCGGCGCACCGTCGTCGGCGGGTCCCGGGTGCAATCCTTCAGCGAGCTGCTGTCCTTCTCCAAGTGGGCCAAGTCCCTCGGCGAGGCCCCCTCCGGCCAGCTAGTCAGCCTGGACCGCCGCCCCGCCACCGAGGAGGAGGCGGAGCGGCTGTCGATAGCGACCGGCGCCATCGTCTACTACATGGTGCGGGTCCGGCTGCTGTCCGAGCACCCGGTGATGATCGAACGCGGCGTCTACCCCGAACGCGTCGGCGCGCTGCTGGCCGGCTTCGACCTCGAGGCCGAGTCGATCACCGAGCGGCTGGAAGCGCTCGGCATCGTGTGGACCGACTCCGAGCACATCATCGACGCCGTCCCCGCGTCCGCCGAGGACGCGCGGCTCCTTAACGTCACCCGCGGCGTGCCAATGCTGCGCGAACGCCGGCACACCACCGACCAGGCGGGAATCCCCGTCGAGTGGTCCGACGACCGTTACCTAGGCGGCGCGGTCGCGTTCAGCGTCCGCAACTCGATCACGGTCAACGCGCTGTCACGTACCTCGCAGCAGGTCCCGCAGTAGCTCGGCGAACTGCCCGAATCCCGGCGGCGTGACAGCCGTGTCCTTGGCCGCCTCGTCCCAGCGCCGCACAGCCACCGCGTCCGTGAAATACGGGTGCCGCTCGAACTCCGCCGCCTCGGCCGCGCTCATCGGTCCGCCCTGGGCAGCGAGCGTGCGCACCGACTCGGCTGACAGCAGCTCGAAGTACCCGGGCTCCGCGGTGCACAGGTATCGTTTCGCGGCCACGTGCAGCCGGACCGGCTCGGTCACCGCTGGCCCGAACCAGCCCGCCAGCCAGTCCGCGCCCGCAGCGCCGTGCCGGGCGTCATCGGCGCCAGTCAGGTGGCCCACGTCGTGCAGCAGCGCGGCGGCCACCAGCGCCGAGGCGGCACCGGACGCCTGCGCGAGCGCACCGGCTTGCCGCATGTGGACCCCGATCGTCACCTCCTCGCCCAGGTAATCCTCCGCGCCCGGCCCGGCGAACAGAGCCGTCAGTTCTTCGAGCATCGGAACACCTCCATGGTCGATTCCAGCCCGTCCAGGTCCGCGTAACAGCCCTGCAGATGCCGCTCGCTCACGTCGGTGAACGCGGTCCGGGCGTGCAGGATGCGGGTGTTATCGAAGATCAGGCAGTCACCGGGCTCCATCCGCAGCGTCAGCCGTGCCTGCTCATCCCAGAGCAGCCGCGTCCAGCGCCGGTAGGCGCGGTAGTACCGCTCCACCTCGTCGTGCGGCGCGCGCAGCGGTCCGGCCGACCGGTTGTTGAACCGCACACCACGGATCCGGCCGCGCGGGTCGAGGTGAATGAGCGGCTGCGAGGTCCGTAGTTCAGTCCCGCCTCCGCTATACCAAAACGTCCGGGGCGTACTCGTCAGGACCTCGAACTCGTCCGGGTGGGATTGCCGCAGCAACTCGGCCACCGCGAAACCATCGACCAGCCCGGTGTGCCCCCCACCCGCCGCGTTGCTCAGGCAGTGCAGCAGCTGGATGGTGGGTACTGGATCCCGGTACGGGTTGTCGGTGTGCGGGGTGATCTCGCGGGCGGAGTTCGCCAGGTTCTCCGGGTCCGGTTCGACGCGTACGTCGAAGATCCGGCCGTAGTTGGTCTCTCGCACGAACCCGAAGGTCTCCGCCACTTCGGTGACCGTGCCGGGCTGGACGGGAACCTCGCGCAGCAGCGCGAATCCCACCCGCAGTACCGACTCGAGCGCGGGCTCCCGGTCATCGAGGTACCGCTGCCAGGTCCAGACCGGGATCCTCCCGTCGAGGTCGGCGGCCCGCCACAGCTGTTTCCCGTCCGCGGTGCGCGGATCGCCGGGTCCGTAGCCGTCGGGCGCGTGCGCGGCGAGCCAGTCGAGCGAGAACTCCGACTGGTGACCGTCGGGCTGGTAGGTCACCAGCACCGCCGAATCATCCAGCGGGCGCGCCGCGGAGACAGTCACGCCGTTCGGGATATCGAGGACGTCGACCAGACGCTGACCGCTGCCGGGGTCGGTGCAGCACGGGCACGGGCAGTTGTCCCGCAGCCAGATGGCGGGGAACCGGCTGCCCGCGAGCACCAGCTCCCCGGATTCGACAAGTTGGCTATACAAGTTCACAGTTGGCTATACTAGTGTGCATGGTCGGAAAAGTGGTGGTTGTCGGGGGCGGCATCCTCGGTACGATGCACGCGCTGGCCGCCCGGCAGCGCGGGTTCGAGGTCACGCACCTGGAGCGGGAGCCCGAGGCCCGCGGGGCGAGCGTACGGAACTTCGGGCTGATCTGGGTGAGCGGAAGGCGTCCTGGGGATGAACTCGCTCTCGCGCTGCGCGCCCGCCAGCTGTGGGAACAGGTGCCCGGTATCGCTTTCCGCCCGGCCGGGTCGGTCACCGTCGCGGCCAGTGAGGCGGAGCTCGGGCTGATGAAGGAGGCGTCCGCGCTGCCGGACGCCGCCCAGCGCGGTTTCAAGCTGCTCGACGCGGCCGGGGTACGGTCGGTCAACCCGGCTGTGCGCGGCGATATCCTCGGCGGGCTGTACTGCCCGGCCGACGCGATCGTCGAGCCGCGACTGGTGCTGCCGTCGCTGCGGGCCGCGCTGGCTGGCCCTGGGTATGAGTGGCTGCCGGGGCGCGAGATCACCGATGTGCGAGCCGGGGCCGTGCTCGATCACACCGGCACCTGGCACCGCGGCGATCTGGTCGCGTTGTGCACCGGGGCGGCCGCCCGGTTCATCGATGGGCTGCCCGCCCGCCGGGTGCGGCTGCAGATGATGCAGACCGCGCCGCTGGCGGCAAAACTGACCACCGCGCTCGCGGATGGCGACTCGCTGCGCTACTACCCCGCCTACGAGCTGCCCGGCCGGGCCCAGCTCGCGCCGCAGGACCCGGTCGCCGCCCTGGCCCGCGCCCAGCTGCTGCTGGTGCAGCGGGCCGACGGCTCACTGACCATAGGCGACACGCACGAGTACGACCAGCCGTTCGCGTTCGACGTGGACTCCGATGCCTACGATCACCTGCTCGCCCGGGCGCAGGCGGTGCTCGGGGTCCCGCTGCCGCCGGTACAGCGGCGCTGGGCCGGCGTCTACAGCGAAACCACCGACGGGGCACTGTACCTGCGCCGCGAGGTGGCCGACGGCGTAGTGCTGGTGACCGCCCCAGGAGGACGCGGCATGACCTGCGCTCCAGCGATAGCGGAGGAGACCTTCATATGACAGCGATCAGCGTCGCCTGCCTGGACATGGCGGGCACCACCGTCCGCGACGACGGCGTCGTGATGGACGCGTTCCGCGCGGCGGTCGGAGACGCCGGCCCGGATGCCATGGAGTACGTCCGGGCGACCATGGGGCAATCCAAGATCGAGGTGTTCCGGCACCTGCTGGGCGACGAGAACGCCGCGCAGACTGCTAACACCGCCTTCGAGGACGCCTACGGAGTGGCGGTGCGCGCGGGCGCGGTCGAGCCGCTGCCTGGCGCCGAGGACGTGCTGCGGGCCTGCCGGTCGGCCGGGGTGCGGGTCTGCCTGTCCACCGGGTTCTCCCCCGTCACCCGGGACGCGATACTTGACGCCCTCGGCTGGCGGCCGCTGGCCGACCTGGTGCTGTCCCCGGCCGACGCCGGGCGGGGGCGCCCGTGGCCGGACATGCCGCTGACGGCCTTGCTGCGGCTGGGTGGCGGCGCGGTCAGCGAGCTCGCGGTCGTGGGCGACACGCCCAGCGACGTGGAGTCCGGCCTGCGGGCTGGTGCTGGCCTGGTGGCGGGTGTGCTCACCGGCTCCGCGACCCGCGATGACCTAGCGAAAGCGGGCGCTCCCGTGATACTCGACGACATCACCGGCCTGCTCGGCTACCTGTTATCCACAGGCCATGTGGATAACAGTGTGCGTTTCTCCCTCTTAGCTGTGAGCGACGCCTCCCAGGTAGCGGGCGTGTTGTGGATAGCCGGCTCACGGCAACCGCCCGACCGGCAGCGATGTCCTGTGGATAACACACGGTGCATGTGGACTGTCCGCACAGCGATTTGATGCCAATAGGTCTTGATTGTCGTGGTTATGACGTGCGAGTGTCACGCATGTGAACGACGGTGAGTTGCTGTGGACTCCGGACCCGGAGCGCGTCGCACAAGCGAACATCACGATCTTCATCAGCTGGCTGCGCCGCGTTCGCGGGCTGGACTTCGACGGCTACGACGACCTGTGGCGCTGGTCGGTCACCGACCTGGACGGTTTCTGGCAGGCCATCTGGGACTTCAACGACATCATCGCGTCGGCCCGGCCGGAACGCGTGCTCGACGGCCTCGGCGGTCCAGGCACCCCCTGGTTCCCGCCGGAACTGCGGTGGTTCCCCGGTGCCCGGCTCAACTACGCCGAGCATGTCTTCCGCAACGCGCGCACCGGCGAGGTCGCGCTGTTCTACCGCTCCGAGGGCGGGCCGCTGCGGGCGATGACCTGGGACGAGCTCACCATTAAGACCGCGAGCCTCGCGGCGCGGATGCGTGAGCTTGGCGTCGGCCCCGGCGACCGCGTCGCCTCCACGATGCCGAACACACCGGACACCGTCATCGCGATGCTAGCCACCGTCGCGATCGGCGCGGTCTGGGCGAGTTGCTCACCGGACTACGGCGTCCGCGGCGTCGCGGACCGGTTCCGCCAGCTTGAGCCCAGTCTGGTCTTCGCCGCCACCGAGTACTCCTATAGCGGTAAGCGCCACGACCGCGGCCCGGCGATCGAGCAGATCGCCGGGCGGCTGCCAGGTAACCCACCGATCATCACCGACCCAGGCCGGGTCACCAGTGGCACGCCGGATCTGGTCTTCCACCAGGTCGCGTTCGGCGATCCGCTGTGGGTGCTGTTCTCCTCCGGGACCACGGGCCTGCCGAAGGCACTCACCCAGAGCCACGGCGGCATCCTGCTGGAACAGCTCAAGCTGCAACGGTTGCAGATGGACCTACGCCGGGGCGATGTGCTGTTCTTCTACACGACCACCGGCTGGATGATGTGGAACTTCCTGGTCAGCTCGCTGTTGCTCGGCGTGAAGCCGGTGCTCTACGACGGGAACCCGGCCTACCCCGGACCGGAGGCGCTGTGGGAGACCGCGACGGCGGCGGGCGTCACGTTTTTCGGCGCTTCCCCCGCCTACCTCGATGGCATCGCCCGGCGCGGCGTCGTCCCGCGCGACATCACGGACCTGTCGGCGCTGCGGTCGATGATGCTGGCTGGGTCACCGGTCTCCGCCCGGACCGCCGCGTGGGTCTATGAGAACGTCAAGCGGGACCTGTACCTGCACGTCGGCACCGGCGGAACCGACGTGTGCTGCGGCTTCACCGGCGGTGCACCCACGCTGCCGGTCTACGCGGGCGAACACCAGCGCCGCAACCTCGGCGTCGCGGCGCAGGCGTGGGATGAGCGCGGCGAACCGGTGGTGGACACCACCGGCGAGATGGTGGTCACCCGGCCGATGCCGTCGATGCCGGTCTTCCTCTGGGGAGACACGGACAACCGCGTCTACCGCGATACGTATTTCGACCGGTACCCGTCGGCCTGGCGGCAGCGTGACTTCTTCCGCGTCAATGCCCGCGGCGGCTGTTTCCTCCCGGGCCGCTCCGACGCCACCCTCAACTCCCGCGGCATCCGCATCGGCACCGCCGAGATCTACTCGGTAATAAACGAGATCCCCGGGATAACCGACTCGCTGATCACCGACGCCCCGCTACCCGACGGTTCCTCGCAGGTCGTGTTGTTCGTCGCGCTCCCCGCCGGCCAGGTCCTGGACGACGCGCTGGCCGAAGAGATCCGGGCCCGGCTCCGCCGCCAGTACTCGCCGCGTCACGTCCCCGACGAGATCGTCCAGGTACCGGCGATCCCGGTCACGATCACCGGCAAGAAGCTAGAGGTACCGGTGCGCAACATCCTGCGCGGCGTCGCCGCGCAGGAAGCCGCCGATCCCGGCGCGATGGCGAACCCCGAGTCACTCGAAGCATTTACCGCCTACGCGAGAAAACTAAGCGGCCCTCCGCCCGCTTCTTGAGGGCCTCGTTCAGTGCCTGGAAACTCGCCTCGGCTCGGGCGAAGGTCTTACCGGAAAAGGCAGCCAGCAGGCCACGGTAGGTCTCGCCTTGCTCCAGCCGAGTACCGCCGTCCGCCGCGGTCAGCGTGAAATGGTGCTCACCGCTGATGATGCCGGGCAGGCTGGCTACCCACCTAAGCTCCGCGCCCGGGTCGGCGACGGTGATCTTCGGTTTAACGGTCATCAGGCCGCCGTTGGCCGGATGGACGCTCCGCAGCCTGATCCTGTTTCCGACGGCGACCTGCCCAGATGCCTCGCGGAACAGCGGGTTCCACTCCGGGTAGCTGCTCAGATCAGTCAAGACCGCCCACACGGCCTCCGGCGGAGCGTCGATCTGGATGGTCGCGGACATAGTTTTCATGCGCTGTCCCGTCTGACTAATTCAACGTGCACCGTACGTTGTTTTCCAGAATACTACGTACGGTGCACGATGAAGGGACGTCCTCGGATCAGGCGAGGTCCAGGAGCTGTTCGTAGAAGCCGCCGAACCCGCGATCGGGGTCGGTGAGGTGGACCTCGAGGATCCAGTGGCATACCCGCCCGGCCTTGTCACGCCGTCGCATCGGCGTCGTGTTCTCGCCGGTGACGTAGGACTCGGCATTCGCGCCATCGATCTTCTCGTGCGGGAACTCGCCGACGAGGTGGCCGGCGTGCCAGCCGCCCAGGGACCATCCGGCCTGACGGGCTAGCCGGTCCATCTCGGCGTACAGTTCGGCGCCGGTGATGCCGGGCCGGTCCACGAAGTAGCGCTTGCCCGTGCTGAAGATGACGGACAGGTCGGCCGCGAGCCGGTGCTTGACGGGATCGTCGCCGAGCACGTACGTGCGCCCGAGGTCGGCTTCGAACTCCTCGAAGATCGGGCCGAAGTCCGCGAAGACGATGTCGTGGGGCTCGATGATCCGGTCCGGTGGGTTCTCCCGGTACGGGAACAGGGTGTGCGGGCCAGACCGCACGATGCGCTTGTGCCAGTGCCTGGTCTTCCCGAACATCTCGTTGGCCAGGTCCCTGATCCGGTCGCTGACCGCCTGCTCACCCTGCCCGGCCGCGATGATGCCGCGACTGGCCACCTCGTCGAACAGCGCGATGGCGCTAGCCTGAGCCTGCTCCAACTGGGCGACTCGTTCGTCCTCGTTTGGCATGCGCTGACGATAGGGCATTCACCTGGCCAGCACCAAGCCGCGTTGCTGCCGAGATCGCTGATGGTGTTTCCGGCATCGGCCGGGGGCGTGAGTGGAACGATGGAAGCATGGATGACCCTCGTATCGATCCGCCGCTTGAAGCTGACGAGCTGACCACGCTGACGACGTTCCTGGACTTCAACCGGGAGACGCTGGCTGTCAAGTGCGCTGAGCTGACCCCTGATCAGCTGCGCGAGCGTGCGGTGCCACCGTCGAACTTGTCACTGATAGGCCTCGTCAGGCACATGGCCGAAGTTGAACGCAACTGGTTCCGGCCGGTGCTCGGCGGCGAGGAGATGGAGACCATCTTCGCGCCGGACATGGACTGGGAAGGGGCGTTCCGCGACGCGGCTACTGCCGATGTCTATGAGGCATTCAAGATCTGGCGGGCAGAATGCGATCACTCCCGTGCTCTGGTCGCTGCCAGCCCAGCACTGGAGACCAGGGGGCACCGGGGAGACTACTGGTTCTCATTGCGTTACGTCCTGACCCACATGATCGAGGAGTACGCCCGGCATAACGGCCACGCTGACCTGCTCCGGGAACGTCTGGACGGTGTGACAGGCGAATAGCCTCGGGACCCGTGTTGCTGCCCCGGATGGCCTTAGTGACTGAAGCCCCAATTGAGGAGCTTCTTCGCGTCATCGCCAACGGCCGTCATCGAGGAGTCGCCGAGCGCGACGCCGATCAGCGTCACCGAGCCGTGCGTCGCCTCGAACAGCAGGCAGTAGCCCGCCGCCGCGGTGGACCCGGTCTTGATGCCGATCGCGCCGGGGTACGCGCTGATCAGCGGATTAGTCGTGTGCCAGGTGTAGGCGTGGTGCCCGGAGCCGGCCGCCAGGTGGTATCTGTGCAGCCGGACGATCTGCCGGAAGACCGCCAGCTTCATGGCGTCCCGCCCGAGGATCACCAGGTCACGCGGCGTCGAGTACGTCGAGTACTCGGTCGGCCACGGCAACCCGTCGAAGTTCGAGAAGTGCGTGCGGCCCAAGCCGAGCTT
Source organism: Streptosporangiaceae bacterium (assembly GCA_050012355.1). Taxonomy (GTDB): domain Bacteria; phylum Actinomycetota; class Actinomycetes; order Streptosporangiales; family Streptosporangiaceae; genus JBEKHI01. The sequence continues at coordinate 25,684 of JBEKHI010000069.1, forward strand.
GCGAGCCGTGGCGTTCATCTTCGCGATGAACGCGGTGCGCCCTCCCTTGCCGCCGTACACCGACGCCAGCACGTAGGCGGCGTCGCAGCCCGACGGGATGAGCAGCCCGTACAGCAGTTGCTCGGCGGTGAGCGTGTCCCCCGGCACCAGGTCCGCCGAGCTGGCGTCGTATTCACGGACGTATGCCAGCACCGCGGCCGGCACCTTGATCCGGCGGTTCAGGTCTCCGGCCTCGATCACCAGGTACGCCGTCATCACCTTGGCGATGGATCCGATCGGGCGCTCGGTGTTAGCGGCGCGGCTCCACAGGACCGACCCGGATGTCGCGCTGGCCACCTCGGCGCCGTGGGCGGCGATGCCGGAAGGTGCGGACGCGGCGCTGGCGGGCGTGACCCCGAACCCGGCCAGCAGGGTTCCCGCGACCATAGTGCTCGCTAGCAATGGCGCGAGCGGAAAGGTCAGGCGCACGCGCTTTAGTAAATCGGATTCGACCCGGCGTGTCGACCACCGTACGCGGGGTGTCCGGTTAGTTGTGGTGGCCAACTACGACTGGCTATGGTCTGGGCATGAATCCCCTCAGGTCAGGCAAATTCGCCCTGCTCAGTCTGGCCGTCGCGACGCTAGCCGCCACCGCTGGCTGCGGCAGTTCCGCTGCCGCCCCGGCCGCCAGTAGCACTGCCAGCGCCCGGCCGTCCGGCACGGCGAACGTCGCCTACGCGTCGTCCCTGGAGTCGCTCAACCAGAACGTCGCTGGGCCGACCTTCAACGCCGCCGAGGGATACAAGTACTCCGGCCAGGGCAACCCGCCAGAAGCGCTCGAGGCGGCGATCGCCGCCGGCAAGATCACGCCGAATGTCTTCGAGTCGGTCGGCTCCGATGACATCACCCCGCTAGAGCCGAAGCTCACCAAGTGGTACATCCAGTACGCGGAAACCCAGGTCGTCCTCGCCTACAACCCGGACTCCAGGTACGCGAGCGAGTTTCAGGCGATCGCCGACGGCGCCGCGCCCACGCAGGATCTCTTCCTGCTGCTGGAGACCTCGGGCCTGAAACTCGGCCGGACGGATCCGGCCACCGACTCGCAGGGACGCGACTCCATCTTCATGCTGGAGCTAGCGCAGAAGTACTACAACCTGCCGTCGGACGCGATCTCCAAGATCCTGCGTACCTCGTCCGCCGACCTCGGCTCGTCGAGATCGAGCCAGATCTTCACCGAGTCCTCGCTCGGCACCGCCCTTGAATCCGGCCAGCTCGACGCGGCCAGCGTGTTCATCAACCAGGCGGTCCAGTTGCACTTGGACTACATCAAGCTGCCGGAGCTCATCAACCTGAGCAGCCCGGCCGACGATGCCTACTACGAGCAGGCGTCGCTCACCATCGGCGGTAAGACGTACACCGGGTCGCCGCAGGTCATCGACATCACGATCATCGGCGCGCCGACCGCGGCGGCCACCGCGTTCGTGATGTACACCCTCTCGCAGACCGGGCTCACCGAATACCGGAACGTCGGGTTCGCGGTCCTGGCCCCGAAGGCGTTCGGTGACACCAGCGCGATACCCGCGTCGATCACGAGCGAACTTGACACCTAGCATAAATCGCTTTGACTCTATGACGTGATGATTCTATCATTACATCATGCTGTTTCCCATTTCGCCGCTCAACGCCGACGACGACCGGGTGCTGGATGAGATCGATCAGATGCGGCACGAGCTTCGGCATCAGATCGGCGGCCAGCCGGCCAAGTGGACGGACGGTCTGCGCAAGTTCCTGACCGCGGACGCGGTCGCGGCGTCCAACTCCATCGAGGGATTCCGGGTGTCCGCTCAGGATGTGGCGGACCTGATGGAGGGCGAACACGACGTCGAGGTGTCGGAGGAGAACCGGGCCGAGACGCTCGCCTACCAGCACATGATGACCTACATCCAGGCGCTGCACGACGCATCCGACTTCTGTTACAGCAAGGGATTGCTCAACGGCCTGCACTGGATGCTCCAAGGGCACCGGAACAGCCCGCGCAAGCCCGCGGGCCGCTGGCGCAACGGACCGGTCTATGTCACTGATCCCCGTAATCCGCGGATTGCCGCCTACACCGCTCCCGACGCGGCCGAGGTACCAAGCCTCATCGGCGAACTCGTTGACTGGCTCAACGATCCCGACGACACCCACCCACTGATCCGGGCCGCGATGGCACACCTGCACCTGGTCTCGATACACCCGTGGGCGGACGGCAATGGCCGGATGTCCCGCTCGTTGCAGACGCTGATGATCGCCCGCGAGGGGGTCCTGGCACCCGAGTTCTCCTCCATCGAGGCCTGGCTTGGCAGTCCGGGCAACACCTGGGAGTACTACCGGGAACTCGGGCGGCGCGGTCCCAGCTACGATCCGGACCAGGATGTCTCCGGGTGGATCGAGTTCAACCTGCTCGCCTACCACCAGCAGGCCCAGACTGTCCGCGACGGCCTGCGGCGCTCTGCCCAGGTTTGGCGGGACGTCGCGAGCTTCGCGGACGATGCCGGCCTCGACGAGCGGATGGTCACGGCGCTGCACAACGTGGCCATGGCGGGCAGGGTACGCCGTCTCAGATACCAGCACGCGGAGGGTCTCAGCCTGCAGCAGGCCCAGCGTGACCTGCGTGACCTGGTCACAGCGGGGCTCCTCACGTCCGTGGGCAGGACCCGCGCGCGGTTCTACACGGCCGGTCCACGGTTTCCCGAACAGGTCCTCGAGACGGCCAGCACCCCTATCACCCTGACCGACCCGTACCGCTTAGCACGTCAGTTAACACGTCAGGCGTGAGCGGTCAGGTAAGCGAGCGCGCTCCGTCGCCGTCCGCGCCCTGACTCCACGAGCGGGCGCAGGTGCTGAGTCAACCGCTCTGCCTCTTCCGGGGTCAGAACCTGGTCCATCGCGTCGGCCAGCGGCGGGATCAGCGGGTTGTAGGACATGCGCAGGAATCGGTCCCACGGCACCGGCTCGGTGTCGCTCTGCACGGTGACCTTGAGTTCCAGGTCAATGTGCGTGAACCCGGCTTGCTGGGCGTGGCGTACTAGGTCCCGTTCGTCGAAGTCGACCATCGGGTCGATTCCCAGCGGCTGGATGGACTTGTAGAGCTGCTCGAGCCGATCCGCCAGATCCCTGACCGGGCCGGCCTCATAACCCCAGAACAGATCGGGGTCGGCTACCGACATCAGCACGTTGATCGGCTCGAAGAGGCTGATCCGGCCACCCGGCTTCAGCACCCGGCGAAACTCGCGGAACGCCTGCTCCTTGTCTTTCACGTAGATCAGCACCGACCGGGTGGTCACCACGTCGGCGGTCACCTCGCCAAGGTCGTCGGCCGCGGCCAGCACGAATTCGCACTGGTCGACTAGCCCCTCGGCGGTGGCCGCTTCCCGGCAGTGATCGAGTAGATCCTGCGAGATGTCGGAGAAGATGACCCGTCCGGACGGTCCCAGCCGCTCTAGCGCGCCGAACGCGATGAGGCCGTCTCCCGTGCCGACGTCAAGCAGTGTTTCGCCGGGCGATAGCCGCGCCCGGTCCAGCACGGTGTCTCGCACCGGGTACAGGAAGCTGGTCAGCAGCTTCTCGCGGTATTCAGGGTCGCCTCCGTGCCGCAGGTCCCGCAACCATCGGTGCCCGCGGTCCGTCCTCTGCCCGCAGTCCGTCCAGTCAAGGTGCGGTGCTGGCACCCGGCAGCGCCGGCCGTGCGCCTGGGCGTCCTCCCGGCCCGCGCGATCACCCCGCGCGTACCGGAAGATCTTGCCGGGAAAGACGACCGTCACCTCGGTCGCACTGTTCCAGTTCGCGTACCAGCCGGGGTTCTTCAGGCTGGCGGCCATCGTGTCGGCGAGCGTCTGCGAGGTCTCCTCCGGCGCCTCGAACTCGATAGCGGTCCAGGTGGAGGGCTGGTAATCGGCCACGTTCGCGACCTCGTAACGACTCCAGCGGATGACGCGCATTCCGTTCCCGTCGAACCCGGTTCCAGGCTTCAGGCTCTCCGCCAGGATCACGCCGCGGATGACTTCGGTGCTGTCGTCCATAGGTCATGAGGGTGTCACGGGGCCGCTCTCCCGGCAACAGCTGACGAGCCGCTGACCGCGGGCATCGAGCCAGTCCATGCTCCGTGCCAGGTCCTCGATCCGGTCGGCGACCAGATCCGTTGGGTCCTGGCCACGCAGCCACCGGCCAGAACGCCACAAGACGGTGCCGATCGACCGCCACAGCACCAGGTCGGGTATCGCCAGCAGTTCCGGTTCGGAGAGTGTCACCTGTGAGCGGTAGCCGGACATCAGCGCCGTCACCCGGCGTTCCCAGTCCGGGCCGTCCAGCGCGCCAGACTGGCCGAGCGACGCGACCGGGTCTTGGATGCGGAAGTCGGTACCCGCGATCTCGAAGTCCAGCACCGCGCTGACCTGTCCCGATTCCGGGTCGATGAGCATGTTGGAGGCGGCGAAGTCACCGTGCACGATCTGCGACGGCAACTCCGCGCGGACCTCGCTGTCCCACCACCGCATGACCCGCCGCGCACCGTCCCGCAGCGGCTCGGCGTCCACTCTGGCCACCTCGAGCCGAGCGCACAGGTCCGGCACGTCGGACACCGCCGGATGGACCTGCAGCGGGTCGGCCCGCCGCCAGTCGTGCGGGGCGTCCTCGGCCGGGGCGTCACGGAGCGCCACGCTCAGCTGGCCAAGCGCCGTGCCGAACCGGGTGAGCATGGCGAGATCGGTCAGGTCAGGCCGCACCCCCGGCAGCCACCGGCACAGCGTCGCCGGCCCGGACTCCGTCTCGATCACGGTGCGGCCATCGAGAGCCGCGACCGGTTCTGGGACCGCGAATGGCAGCCCGGCCTGGCGTAGCGTGCCCAGCAGCCGGTGCTCGGCGGCCACCTGCGCGCCGGTGAGGTTCTGGCTGATCCGAAGGACCCAGCGAGCGTCGTTATGGGAAATGAGAAGTGTGGTGTTGTTCGTACCGCGCTCCGGGCGGCGCTGCTCGGCGTCCGGCGGTATGCCCCAGCGGCCTAGCAGTTCGGCGGCAGCGATCACCTGCGCAGGCTATCGCGAGAGCCGCGTAAGGGGCTGGCATATGCTCAGACCCTTACGTCGCACCTTCCGGGCCTGGGCGCAGCATCAGGTCATCGGCCGCGCCGAATCCGGCTCGCCGGGCCCCGATTGCGGAACTCCTCGAGGACGACGACATTCGCGACATATCCCCAACAGGCGTCGGGTTGACCCGGCTTCGGCATCCGGGTGAACACTGCCAGGTTCAGTATGCCGGCTAGGTGCTCGCCGGATTCCGCCACCCAGATCAAGGTGACTTCGCGGCTGCCCGAGCGTCAGCCATGCCAAGACGGCTCGCGTAAGGGTCCTGATACGGCCTTGCCCCTTACGTCAGTGGCGGACGGTGTAGAACAGGTGGGTCGCGTAGGGTGACTCGACGACGCGGGTCTGCTGGAGTTCGATCGTCTGGTTGCCGAGGTGGTCGAACAGCCGTTTGCCGGTGCCGAGTAGTACCGGTGCGAGGTGCAGCCGGAGTTCATCGACCAGGCCGGCCGCCAGGTACTGCTGTATGACGTTGGCTCCGCCGCCGATCCCCACGTCCTTGTCCCCGGCGACCGCCTGGGCTTGCGCCAGGGCGCTGTCGATGCCGTCGGTGACGAAGGTGAACGGGGACTGGCGGTCCGCCCATTCCCGGGGTACCGAGTGAGTCAGCACGAAGTACCGGGCGTCCGGGCCGCCAGGAGGGTTGCCGCCCCAGCCCCCGGTGACATCGAACATCCGCTTGCCGATGATTCCAGCCCCGATCGAGCCCATGGCCTCCTGGAGCACGCTCCGGTCGACGTCGCCCGGAGCAAACTGCCGGGCTTCGTCGTCATAACGCCACGGTCCGCCCATGACCCAGTTATGCAGGGCTTCACCATGCTCGCCCAGTCCTCGACCAGGGGCGTCGTCCGGCCCGGTGATGAACCCGTCCAGCGACATCGTGATGTCGGCGACCAGCTTTCCCATGACCTATCCCTCCGCTGATGCGAGGCTATTGCCAGGAGGACTCCGTCGACAGCGGAAACTCATCGCAAAACTTCCCTGCCAGGCCTCCAGACATGCCGGTCCAGCCACCTGGCTATCGTGCTTGCCGGGCGGCTGGACCGGTGCGGTTCTGGCGGGGGCGGCTAGGCCGCCATTCGGTCTGGCGGGGCGTGGCTGCGGTAGACGGTGTTCCCGTCGGGTGATCGGGCTTCCCACATCCCGCCGGGGAGCAGCCGGACGGTCCAGCCCCACGCGTGGATCGCGATCAGATGGTGGAAC
>JBEKHI010000070.1:0-25540 GCA_050012355.1 Streptosporangiaceae bacterium
GGCGGCCATGTACCTCACGGGGCATTACGGCGGGCGGCTGGAAGGGCGGTTCGGGGGCGGCGGGCTGGGCCAGCACGTGGTGATGGCTCCCTTGGATGACCTGGGGTTCTCCGGCGCGGGCTACGGACGTGCCCAGCCCGGTGGCAGTTCCGGTGCGGGGCAGGAAACGCAGGAGCAGGAACCGGAGCCGGGCGAATCCTCGGCTAGGGGCCTCCCGGATCGGAAGAGACGGCGTACTCATGGCCCAGCCGGCCCCGAGGATCCGCGGCTGCCGGATGCGGCTGGGCTGGCGGCGCGGTGGCGGGACCGCGGATTGGTGCAGGGTGACGACCAGGCGGTCCTGGACTGGGTGGCCGGGGTAACGGGGCTGGATGACCAGGAGCAGGCGGTGCTTCTGCTGAGGGTGTTCGCCGCGGTGTACCAGGGGGCGGCGGAGCCGGGTACGGACGACGAACTGGCAGGGCGGCTCGGCGGTCTGCTGCAGGTGCTGAACGCGGTGCACGCGGGTGAACTGGGGGCCGGAGGCGAGCGGGCCGCCGGGGTGGACTGGGAGTCCGTGGCGCCGGAGCAGTCGGTCGCGGCGTTGCGGGAGCTGTCCAGTGCGAGGTTCGGCGGGATGGACCTGCCCGGGCTGGTGGAGCTGGCGCGTTTGGCGATGCGGGATGACCGCGACCTGCGACTGGAGAATCTGCCGGCCCTGCCGGACTGGGCGGCGGCGACGGTCCCGGTTCCCGGGGATGCGGTGTCCGGTCTGATCAACCAGTGGGCGCGGGCTGCCGGCGGGTGGTCGGCGCTGCTGCGCCCGGACAAGCTTCCCCCTAACCCGGCTCCGGAATTCTGGTCACGGGGCCTGACCACGCGGCTGAGCGCCGATAAGCACGCGGCGTTTTTCAAGAAGATCAACCTGGCCACCGATGATGCCGACCCGTCGGAGGGCGACCTGGACCCTGACCGGCTGGCATCGTCGGAGAACGTTATCTCCGTGACCGTCGATGGGGTGGTGCGGACGGTTTCTCGTCACGTTCAGGATTCCTGGCTGGGTGGTCCGCTGTATGACGACGGGGGTGCGCGGAAGGCGTTCATGGATAATGTCGTGGCCCGGGCGCGGGCCGCGGCAGCGGCTGATTTCACTTTCTTGTTGTGGACGGATGTTTCCCGGGAGGATTTCCGGGCCGCGCGGGACGGCGCGGCGGGCGAGTACTACGAGCGGGTCCGCTGGATGCGGAACGTGGCCCGGGCGAACGGCATCCTGCTGATCGGTGTGGATGAGGTGTTCAACGCCAGCGATCCGATGCGCTTGAGCGAGGAGTTCCGCGCGGCCCAGGCGCAGGGCGGCCCGGACGGCCTCTATCTGGCCCGCAAGATTCTGGCGAGCGAGCGGCTGACCTGGTTCGGCGGTGTCTCCGACGACGGGACGGTCAATGAGTTCGGCCCGGGCTATGCCGAGGACCTTGAGCGGTTGGCGGAAATGGCGGCTGGGTCCACGGCCGGGTTCGCGGTGGCGGCCGATAGCTCGGGACAGGAGTCGGACGCGGTGCTCGCGTCGGTGGCCCTCTCCAGTGGCGCCTCGGATCACCTGGACGTGCTCTCGCGGCTCCTGCACGAGGCGTACGCCGACCTTCTTCCCGACTCGCCCCTGCCTGAATCCGTGGAGGTGTACGAGCTGCTCAATAACGTTCAGCCCGGCGGGATCGGGACGGCGGAACGCAAGGCTCTGCTGCGGACTGGCACGACCGGTGAGCTGTTCGGTGAGATCGCGCGGCGGTCCGGGCAGGGCCTGGCGGTTATGCCGTCGCAAGCGTTCCGTATCAGTCCGGAGAACCGCTGGCGGGCGCTAGACGAGGCATCTGGTGAACAGCTGCCCGGTACCGATGAGGGGGCCGCCGAGGCGGTGTGGACGGCGGTGCTGTCGTTGCACGTGGCGATGGCCGACCGGCCCGGGGCGGTGTACCTGCCGGCCGCGGCGCGGCGGATCGGCCGGCTTCCCTGGCCGTGGCGGGCGGGAGCCTGGGCCCGTACGCTGGCGTATTTCCACGCCACGCTGGATGAGGAGGAGCTCGCCGGTATCCGGTGGGTGTCGGCGCACAACATCGAGGTGCCCGGCAGCGTCCGCAGGCTCACCCGGCATTACTTCCCCGCTGCCCGCCGGTACGGGTTCGCCGGGGATCCCGCCGTGCAGGAGGTCTGGGAGCCGGAGCATCCTGACCTGGTGCCTGAGGCGGAGCGGCGGTGGAAGCGCTGGGAGGCGGCCGGGCAGTTGCGGTCGTTGCTGTCTGGTCACTGGTGGTCGGTGCTGCCTGCCGCGCGGGTGCGGGAGCTTGTCGAGCAGTTGCTGGGTACCGGGCCGCTGGGTGCCAGGGAGCGGGGGCTGCTGCTGGACCTGCTGCGGTCGCTGGGAGATGAACAGCTGAGGGAACAAAACGATGACGGGTGGTTCTGGCAGGTCATGCAGCGGGGCTTCGGCGGGCTCAACGCGGCGCAGCTGAACCAGGCGTGGCTGGAGCGGTTCACCGATCTTGGCGAGGACGCCGAAGTGAAGCTGGTGCACTGGGCCACACTGGAGCCGGGCCAGCTGGATCCGGGTCTGGCGGGGGCGGACATGACCCAGCGGTTGAAGCCTGACGGCGGGCTGAAGCTCGCTGAGCGGGTGTGGTCCTCCGAAGGCGGGGACATCACCGGGGGCATGCCTGGCCTGGCGCCGGTGGACCGGCGGCGGGTGTGGTCGTGGGCGCGGCCGGCCTGGGTGGATCTGGCGTTGCGTCACCTGACGGCGGGGGACCGTCGTTTTGATCTGACCGATGACCAGCAGCTGCGGCTGGCGGCGGCGCTGCTGGCCAGCCCGGGGGATGTGCCGGCCGATGAACGGGCCCGGGAGGTGGGCGCGCTGCTGCTGCTGGAGGGCACCGCCGAGCTGGGCGGGCTGTCCGGGATGCAGGCGCCCTGGCTGCTGGCCGGGCTGGACGCCGCGGTGCCCCCCGGGCACCGGTGGCGGCAGCGGGTGGATGACCTGCTGTCCGTACGGTCAGAGGGCCGGCCGGCGCAGGAGGTGCGGGCAGCACTGGCGGCCGGGCAGGACGGGGTACTGTCCGGCGCGGCGCAGCGGTTCAGTTTCGGGCTGCTTGACCCGGACCTGGCCAGACTGCCCGTGCGAGGCCCGCCCACCCTCGGGCAGGCCGCCCGCGTCGCCGAGCGGATCGAAGCACTGGGAGTAGATGTCGCGGCAGAGAAGCTGGGCGACCTGGGACTGGGCGAGCTGGAATATGCCGCGCACAGCCTGCTGCAGGCCCGCACCGTGCTGGCCCGCCGCGGCGCCAGCGACGAGGTACAAGAGAACCTGTGGCAGGTGACGGCCAGGCTGTATAAGCGCATCGCGCAGTCCTTCACTACCCTCGATGACCTGCGCCGCTTCACCGTCCCCGCCGCCGACATCCTCGACCACCTGCCCGGCCTCCCGCCCGCCGCTGGCGGCCAGGTACCCGATGTCGAGGACTTCCTGCAGGCATTCACGGACGACATCATTGAAGCACACGAGAAGCTCGCGTCGGGCGGCGCGAGGGAGGCACACCAGGACCAGGACCTGCTGATTGATCAGCAGGATATCGACAAGCTGCTGGCGCTGGTCGTGAAAACGCTCCGGGATGCTCACCCCTTCCTCCCCGACATCGACCTCTCCGATGCCGTCGGCGACATATTTACCTTCGTGGACACGCAAATGAAGAAGGCGGAAGATAGCGGAGACCGCGAGTGGTTCCGCGAAAAAGCCGGAGACCAACTGCGTTACTATAACGTCGGTTATGTAGGTAAAGTCGCCCGTCTCGTCAAGGAATCCGGCAGCATTCCGTTTTTTGGCGATAAGGACAACGAACCCAACGCGATAGGAAAAAATATTATCGCGGCGATCGAAAAGCTGATAGGCAAGCCCGGTTTCATCGATGATGATCAGCACGGTACCGCGGTGGACGTGTTGGAGATCCACCGAGACTCGCTAGGAGTCCAGTCCGGGAACCGGTTCTACATCTCATACTGGCTCCGTCCGACGCCCGTGACAAACGTGGATAACATCGTTCGTAACTTCTACATACTGGTCCACGAGATATGGCACTTCTTCACGCAGAAAGGCGGGCCGGCGTTCGCAGAGAGTTTCCTGGGTGATTTCGCGTCCATTCAGTACAACGCCTGGGTGGAGGGGACTACCTCGGAGCGGACCGAGATCACGGTGGCCGGGGTGGATCCCCGCGAGATGCTCAGGGAGGTAATACAGCCCGTCCTCGCCAAGCTAGCCCGGGTCCAGGGCAAGATGGAAATGCTGTACGACCTAGACGGCTGGGACGACGGCGAACCCGCCCCGTTCCTGGATATGTTGCGCGAGGGCCGGTATCTCTCGTTCGAGCAGGCCCTGCTGCTGGAGCAGCGTGTTGGCTCCGTGACCATGCTGGCCGGGCTGGTCAACGCCGAGCCGGACAAGGTCCGGTTCCTCATGCCCGGCAAAGTCGAGGAGCTTGAGAAGCTGCCAGCAGTCCCCTCGCCCGCGGGACGGGGCAGCCAGGCGGTGGCGGCGGAGGAACCGTCCAGCGGCAGCGGAGGCGGCGGGCTGGGACGGCACGTCGCGATGGCTCCACTTGATGACCTGGGGTTCTCCGGTGCGGGTTACGGGCGGGTGGTGTTCGCTCCCCATGACGGGCGCGATGGCTCCGCTACGGGGACCGGCGCCGGACTCTCCGGCGCGACGGACCCGTCCTCAGTGGTGGAACCTGCGGTGGCTGAGACCCCGGAGCGTGCGGATGTGGCTGGCCCGGACAACACCAGCACGGATGCGGCCCGGACGCTGAGCGCGAAGGGGAAGGCTCCGGCGGGGGCGGATGACCAAGCGGCGGTGGATGATGAGCCTGTCGAGGTGAGGCGGGCGCGGCTGCGTTCGATGATCGAGGTGCTGGAAGCCACCGGGCACCGGCTGCTGAACGGTCTGGGCGACGACCAGGCGTCACGGCAGATGGCGGCTATTTACGCAGAGCTGGACGTGCTGGTGCGGGCGTCCGATACGGCCGATCAGCTGAAGGCGGCCGACGCGGTGATCGGCGCGCAGGTGGCCGGGCTCGAGGCGACGCGGCTTGAGCGACTGCGGCGCGACCTCCCGTCGGCGGAAACCGGACGTCCGCAGTGGTACACGGAGCTGCTTGGCCGGGCGGAGGCGCTGTTGCCGCGGCTGTCGAGACTGCCGTCGAAGCCGTGGCCAATGCCCGCCCGCTCGGGCCAGGGCACGGTGACCATCGGGGAGGAACAGACCCGTCTGAAGGTCCGGCAGCGGTACGCGGCCGCGGTGGACGGGCTCTGGCGGGCCTATTACAAGGCCGCGGCGCTGACCGTCGCGGCGCCGGACGAGCCCGCGGCCGGCCCGAGCAGCGCGACGCCAGCACCGCCAGTGATCGCCGATCGCGATCCGCTGGCGGACGATCCCGGCGACGGCCCGGCCACGGAGGCCGTGGCGAAGCTGCGGGAGGCGCGTGACGAGCTCGAGAGCCTGCTGACCGAGGTCGAGGATCTTCTCGGCCAGGTCCCGGACATCTCGATCGATCAGCTTCCGGCGGCGCTGCCGTCGGCGGGCGCGGAGCCGGCGCAGCTGCCCGGCCAGGCCGCGTTCGCGGAGAAATTCGGTCCGCCGAATCACCTGGCCTCGACCGAGCCCTCGCTTGGTACCGACACCGTCGTGGAGTTCTCGGGCGCGGTCATCGCCGCGATCCGGCAGCAGGTGTTCGAGGCACTGCCGGAGCGGATGCGGGACACTCCGGAGAAGGAGACCAGGATCCGTGGTCTGATCGAAGACAAGACCGGCCGCAAGGAACTGCTGCGCACCTCACCGGAACTGGTCGGCAACCGTAACGTGATGGAGATCGACGGTGTCCAGGTAGAGGTCCGGGTGCGGCCGCTGCGCGGCAGGCAGGTCTCGAACGCCATCGCGATGCGACCGAAGACCATGGAGAACCTGCGGCACTACCTGGACCTGGCCCGTAACCACGGCCACTTTACCGACATTAACTTCAACCTGGCCTATTCCCGCGACGCCGTCCGTGGCACCTTCCCGGTCCAGATGACCGGGACCGAGGGATACTTCGGCCTGCTGACGCTGGTGCTGACCGAGCACAGCGAGACGGTGAACAGCCGGATGCTGACCACCCAAGAGCGCACCATCAAGAACTCCAGCTTCTCGAGCTACCTGTTCAGCTACACGGCTCAGGTGGAGGTGCGGCTGCCGGGGGCTGCCCGGCCGACGGCCACGCCGCCGCAGTTCCACGATGGGCTGCGGATTGTGTCCGGGCGGGAGACGCTGCCGCCGCGGCGCGACGCGCAGGACGTAGAAGACCCGGCGGCGGTCGCCGTGTCGCAGGCGGTCCACGAGTCGGCCGCGAACCCGGCGCCGCTGCTGCGCCCCGGCCAGCGGTACCAGATACCGGACAACGCCGGGGTCGAGGCGCTCAACGCGGCGGCCCAGATCCGCGAGCAGATCCAGCGTTACGCCGGAGACCTTGCGCCCCCGGGCTCGTGGGCCCGGCAGCAACTGGACAAGCGCCTGACGATGCGGGCGCTGAAGACAAAGGTGCCGCAGGCGTCCAAGCCGATGGGCTCGGAGATCCGGTTCGGCGGCCCGGACACCGGATCGCAGCACTGGCTGCGATGGTGGGTGGACTTGGTCCCGGTCCGGGTGACGATACTGCGGGACACCGTGACCTGGATGGACATCGACGACCGGGAGCACCGGAGCTACGGCGTGGCGGTCACCAATGAGGACGCCATCGACATACCGCCCGGTGTGATGCTTTTCGCCGTGCCGCTGAACCTGCTCCGGCTGGACTGGCTGGAGCCCTTCCTGTTCGCCTGGCCGTCGCTGGACGCGGAGCACTCCAGGTCGGGCGCTGGCATGACGACGACGCGGATGGTCGGCATCCGCTACCTCGGTGAGCCGACCAGCGTCGTCGAGTTGTGGGCCACGCTGCGGATGAGCAAGTCCGGGTCCGCCCCGGACTACGAGCCCCGCATGCTCACCGGCTCGGTATTCGTCCGGCCGCTGACCAAGGACGTCCGGGCCACCTACGACCAGCAGGGAAGGCTGCTGTCCGGGCTGGTGGACATACCGCTGGATCCGGATGAGCCGGGCGGAGCCAACCGGCCCGCCCCGCCGGTCCAGGCGCCGGAGAACATCTTGGCCAGTTCGCTGGCCCGGATATCAGAGCTGACCAATACGGAACGCGTCCACGAGCTGGCGGCGAACATCCTGCAGGAGCATTTCGCGGGGTACCTGCCGCGGCGGGGCGGCGGCGACGGAATGATCGGGTTCCTGCCCAACTGGCTGAACCTCGCGAACAAGTTCGCCGCCGCGAATGAGCAGAGATTGCGGTCATTCGCGGAGACGGTGCGGGGGAACATCAGTACCGCGCTGACTGATCGCGGCTACACCGCCCGGGTCCTGAAGGCCGACGGGTTCGGGTTCCGCAGGGAGGCCGCGCTGGTCCGGGTCCGGGCGCGGAAGGGATACATCGACGATGCGGGGAAATGGATAGCGGCCGGGCCGGAGCCGACGGCCTGGCTGCCGGACAGCGAGCTGGACGCGAACTACACCGAGGAGCAGGACACCATCGCGTCCCGGGCGCGGATCACCGGGGACTGGACCGGCGTCCAGGTGGTCGTCGGGATCGGCCAGGCGACCTCGGGGTCGTTGGACGGGGTGGAGGTCCGGCCGATGGCGCACGGCCGGTGGGTCATAGTCAAGGGAGCGTACACCGGGCTGGCATCCTGGGCGCTGCACGGCTTCTCCATCGACGACCTCTACGCGTTCCGCGGGCCGATCACCCTGTTCGTGTCGGTGGAAGCGGTTCCTGGCCAGCCGGCGAGCATCCCGCGGCACTTGTCCCGGGCGTGGGAGGTTCCCGGCGTGCTGCTGATGGCGGTGCACGTCGCGCTGCTGGTGGTGATCAACTTTGAGCTCTCGGCGGCCGAGGCGCTGCTCATACTCGGCCCGCACGCGGCGGACCTGCTAGGTCCGCGCCTCCTGAGCTGGTTCGGCGACACCCCCCGTCCGCTTGCGGCATTCACCGGGACGGTGCCCGCGCGGGAAGGCGGACCGCCGCACCCCATGAGGCCCGCGATCCAGGAGGTGGATGAGGTGGAGGTGATCGCCGCCACCGGGGCCGAGCCGAGCGGTGCGGCGGCGCTTCGCCGCGGCGCGAACCCCGAGGCGGGGCCAAGCACCGAGGCGGGACCAAGCACCGCCCCACCGGCCGAGGGCGATGTGGCCATCCCGATGCCGGCACCCGAGCGGGGTGTCATGGCGCCTCCGATACGGTCCGAATACGAGGTGATCCTGCCCACCGACATGACGTCCAAGCCGGTCACCGGTCCCGATGGCGAACAACGGTATGTTCCCTACGACACCGGGCGCACCGACAGACAGGGCCGTGACACCGGGGTGGGTGGCGAGCCGCTGGTGTTCACCCCCACCGAGGACCGCAAGTTCCCGTCGCATCTTTTCGTGGCGGCCCAGGGCCACGACATCCTTCCGGCGATCGAGGAAGCGTTCGAAGAGCTTGGGTTCGAGCAGCTTCCGCCGGAGGCACAGGAACAGATCGAGAGTGCGGTGGCGGCGGCGCTCGGGGCAAGCATGACGCTGCGCGAAGCTCGCGAGCCGGTGAAGATCTGGGAGGGACCCGTCGCCAGACCCGCCCCGCTCGACAAGACGATCACCGGCCACTCGGTCATGGGTGAGGTGCTGATCAAACAAGAGGTGACCCGGGCGGAGACGATCGCGCTGCCGGAAAGCTATGGCACCTACAACGACCACGGCACGGTTGCGGTGCTCGGGAAGTTCACGGAGAAGACCGGCTGGCCGCTGGCAGGCTGGAACCCGTTCACTGCCTCGTCGGGGTTCTTCGGCCTGCGGGTCCGGTTGCCGCTGAAGTTCGGCCACGCCTACCAGAACGAGGCCCCGGCGGAAAACTTCGACCCGTCCACCAACACCGTGGCCACGGTGACCGCGCAGCCTCAGCAGTACTACCGGCTGGAGCGGCCGACGGGCACCGGGGACGAGATCGCGGCGAGTGTCGGGCGGATGGGCCTGGAGATCAGCCCGCTGGCCGTGGCCCTGGCCGACGTGAAGTGGACCGTCGTCGTGAAGTTCTGGCACGAACGGTACCTGAAGGGCAAGTACGGCGTGGCGGCCCCTTCCGCGGCAGGTCCGTCGGCGCGCCCCATGGCGCCCGCGAAGGTCACGGAGGATTCGGCGCGACGGGAAGTCGCCGACACCGGGCACACGGTGCTGGCGGCCAGCGACGCGACACCCCTCGGGCTGATGCCGGAAGGGCTGCGGGTCGAACTGGACAAGCGTGTCAAATACCGGATCCCCCATGATCAGGAGGCAGCCCTGGGCGCCGAGATGGTGTCCTGGCCCCCGGACTTCACGGACTTCGTGGACGCGGCGCTGCGCCAGGTGGAGCACGAGCTGGGTGCCAAGGCGCGGGAACTAGTGGAGCAAGAGCTCGGCAAGGTCCTGGGCGGTTACACGTCGGCGGCGTTCCTGGCGGAGATGAGCAACGGCGGAGTCCCGATCACGGTGCCGTTCCCGGACCACTACGAGATGCCGCTGCCCCGTGGCAAGCACGCGCCGACGCTGCGCGCCAACCGGGTCATCCGGCTGGTGCTGAAGGCCCGGCTGGGCGGCCAGCAGTTCATGGGGGTCGTGCCGACCCGGCACTATCTAGGCTGGCGTACCGCTGTGGAGCTGTACAACGAGCTTTTCCGTGCACGGATGGCCCGAAAGGGCGCCGACCTGATCAGGTTCTGGAACATCTTCAACCTCAGCCACAAGGCGCTCAACTCGATCTGGAACAACTGGGTCTGGTCGAAGTACGGGCAGACGGTGCGGAAGGAAGTGATAAGCAGGTGGGCCGAGGACAGCATCGGCACGGTCACCGACACGGAGATCGGCGGTCCGGGCCAGCCCGAGGGCCCGGCGCAGTTCGCGCGCGATGTCATGCTCTCGGCGGACGTGAGCGTCGGTACCGCACCCGCCGCCATGCTCGACGCCCCGACCCTCGGAGCGACCCAGACCTGGCACCAGTTCACCGTCCCGGAGAGCGACGACACCAGGACCACGGTCATCACCCGGCACGACACTCACGCCCTGGACCGCGAAGGCGTCCCGGCCCGCCCCGGCCCGTCTGTGCCCGGCACCTTGGTCCCGGCGCCCTCGGCGGTCACGTTTCAGCAACTGGGCCGCGGCGACGACTTCGCCGCCCTGCGGCTGGGCCTGAACGAGCGGCCGGAATTGATGGAGAAACTACTGTCCGAGGCCCAGGCGCGCAACCCGGGCCGGCTGGCGGGCCTGAATGACAAGCTGTCCCAGTTGCTGCTGCCGCTGGCCGCCGCCTACGTCGCCTCGCCAGAGCGGCAGGGCGCGGCATGGCGGAGGTACCTGGCATCCCTCCAGGCACGTGCGCAGACGCTGGGGCGCAACCTCCCCGCGCTGTGGGCCAACTATGTGGCCAGCGCCCCCGCGGGCGCCAGTCTGTACAACCCCCGTGGTCTTCCACTGGATCACTCCGCCCTGCTCGCGGGCAACACCTACCTCACCGCCTCGCTGCCCAAGCTGCTGACCGGGGTCGCCTCGGCGGAGATCGTGCTGCCAGGCCGTGTGCAGTGGCCGACGGTCACCCTAGAGCACCTGGCCGATGTGGAGCACGTGCACTTCACCGGCCGGGAAACCCCCAACCAGATGCTCAAGATCTTCAACAATAACGCCGACTCCGTGACCCAGCAGGTCGAAGCCCTCTCCGGCACCCTGTGGCAGCATTGGACGGAGTTCTCCCGGCAGCTCCGCAAGACCCCCTACGACTTCAACAATGACCTCGGGCCGCTCATCGACCTGGACCACATCACCTGGGACAGCATCATTACCGCCGTCCGCGAGCGGTATGGCCACGACCTCGGGCTCAAGCGTACCCACCTCGGCATGGTCCAGGTCCTCCTCGGCGTCCGCTACGTCTACGGCGTCAACCCCTACAAGCCAGCGAAGGGGCTTGCCGAGCTCTCCAGGTACTGGCCAGGTCCGCGCCAGTACTTCCGCGACGACGAGATCCGCTGGGTCGAGCTATGGGTGCCGGCCTACCACAAACCCGTCTGGGAGGCACTCGGCCGCGTGCTCGCCAGCGGGTCCCGGCCCAGGCTCCCGGCGAAGGCAGCTGACCCGATGGCCGGAATCGAGCTGCCGGAGTTCGGCGCGAAGCAGCAGGTCACTGTCGACGGCCAGTCTTTCACCGTGGCCGATGTGCCGGGCACTGCGGACAGCCTGCCCAACGCGATCCTGGACGGCATGCGGCGACAGCCGCGTTTGTTCGCCGCGATCCTGGACCGTCTAGGCCGGCCGCAGGCCGGGTCGGCGTCGGCTCCGACCATCGCCGGCCTGCGCGAGCACCTCGCCCGGTGGTTCGAACGCGACCCGGCGGCCAAGGCGACGCGGGACTTCATCGACGGCCCGCCGCCGACCCGGGCCAGCCCGGTCGATGTCCTGCTCGGGGACATCGCCCGCGACCGCCAGGCGCTGCTCGCGGTCCTGGGAAAGAGCGTGCCCCTGAGCGCCGCCCAGCGGGCGGTCGTCGACCGCCAGCTAGAAGAGTCGATGTTCCGGGCTGAACTGGGCAGGCAGCTCACCGGTGCCGGGGACCGCGAGGTGGCCGGGCTCCTTCCCGCCGGGGCGGTCAGGGACCTGCTGCCCGGTTACCACCCCGACCTCGCGCAGGCGCCCGCCGACGACCGGGCCCGGCTGACCGCCTCACAGGAACTGCTGGCCATCCAGGATGAGATCCGCCGCCTGTTGTCGCTGCCCGCGGGCAACTCCGACGGCGACGCGGTGTGGGACCGGCTGCTGAACCGGTACCCGGCCGTCAAGGCCGCCCTGCCCGGCCTGGACCGTGCCGCCGTCGCCCGGATGCCGGTCAGCCGGCTGGTCACGCGGGCCATTCGCGAGCCGGCATTGTGGAACACCCCGTTCTACAAGTACGTGCCGCTGATCGCGGCGCGTGCGCTCGGGACGGACGTCGTCCTGGTGCGGCAGCCGCCCGCTGGGGCGGTCATTACCGAGCGACTCGATCCCGCCGCCACTGGCCCCCGCCTGTACGTGTTTCATAACGGCCGCGATCACTACATGTCCATGGCCCCGGACCCCTCCGCCCCGGCCGCTGCTCCGACCCCGGCTGCTCCGGACCCGGCTGCCCCGGCCCATCCGTACCTGGCCCGGCTGGCCCAGGCCCATGGAGCCAGCGACAACGCCATCACCGAACTCGGTCGCTTGTCACCGGCCGGGACCGCCGCGCTGCTCGCCGGGCGCCGGGACCGTCTGGCTGCTCGAAGGCAGCAGTTGCGTGCCGAGCTATACCAGGCGTTGCGATCCCGGCTCCAAGCCCTCACCGAGCAGCGGCGGCGCAACTTCGAGACAATCGCCCGGCTGGAACAGGAACTGGCCCGCGGCCGCCGGCGGCTGGATGCTTACCGCGAACTCGCCCGGCTGGCCGGGCAGATGGCCGCCCTGCGAGGCGAAAGCGAGCAGTTGCTCGCCCGGGAACCGGAACTGAACAACGCACGCCAGGAACTGCAAGCGCTGCGCGGCCAGCGAGATGAGCTAGCCGATCAGGCCGCCGCCCAGGCCGACGCCGCGCAGCGGCTGCGCGAACAGCACACCGAACTGCGGGACTGGCTCGATGAACTGGAAGAGATCAAGCGGTCCCCCGACCCTCTGCCGCAGCTCCGTCGCAAGCTCCAGGAGGTCAGTGACCGCCTGACCGTGCTGCGGGAAGACCACGCCGCTCGGAACGCCGAACTGACCGCCCTGCGCGAGCAACTCCACGGGCCCCTACCGGTGCCGGGCCAGCCGGTTGTTTCCGTCACGGGTGGTGGCGCGGGTGCGGTGTCTGAGGCGGACCTGGCGGAGGGTCAGCCGGCCCATGGGGTGCTGAGGGTTCTGGGCGGTGCTGAGCGGGGGGTGCTGGGTGGGCTGACGGTGGGGGTGCTGCTGGCAGGGGTTCCTGGGTGGCGGGAGCGGCTGGCGGCGGTGGGTGTGCTGGATGGGCTGGGGGAGGCGTCGGCGGAGCTGTTCGGTGCGGACGGGGTATTCGCGCGGCGGCTGGAGGAGCTATTCCCGGACGGTGATGTGCTGCGGCCGGTGGTGGCGGCCGCGCTGGGGCGGCATTTCGCGGGTGGCTGGGAGGCGCTGAAGGCGGGGGATGTGCGGCTCGTGCCGGGCGCCGGGGCGGCCGGGGAGTTTGACCCGGATCTGCTGGTGCGGCCGCGTGATGGCGATCGGGCGGGTGCCGGGCGGCGGCTTGGCTGGCTGGGCGACGGCGAGGAGTGGGATACGGGTCAGGTCGACCTGGTGACGGACGCGTTGCTGGACCGCCGGGCGTCTGAGGTGTTCCGGGAGCGGGTGCTGGGGTTGCCGCGGTGGCAGCAGTCGGTGGCGGCGGCCTGGCTGGGCCGGGCACGGGAGCGGCTGGCGGCCGCGCGGTCGGTGGCCGGGGACGCTGGGTCGCGGGAGCGGCTGGGGGCAGCGGTGCGGCGGCTGGATGAGCTGGCGTCGGGGTTGTACCCGGGGGTGCCGGCCGAGCTGACGGCCGGGACCGGGCCAGATGCCGGTGACGGGGGTGCGCTGGCGGTGTGGGCGGCCCTGGTGCGGGCGCATGACCTGCTGGCCGCCGACCCCGGCGCGGACCTGTCGGCCGGGCTGGGCGAGCGGCTGAGCGCGGCGGAGATCGGCGTGCTGACCGGTGTTCTGCTGGGCGGCCCGGCGGCGGCCCAGCGGATGGCGTTGCGGGTGCTGGAGGCGGCACCGGGCCAACTGCTGGCCCGGCTGTTCGCTGGCGGCTCGGCGGGGGCTGGCGGGCTGGCGAGCCTGCTGGAGACCGCGATCACCGACAGCGAACTGCGTGAGCGGCGTGATGTGTTCGTCCGGGCACGGTGGCGCGATGGCTGGGCGGGTCTGCGAGCCGGGGCACCGCCGGGATCAGCGGCCCAGACCGAGCGGTACCGGCGCGGTGATGTGGCCGGGGATCTCGTCCTGGGACGGCAGTCCGGGCTGGTCCATGACCTGCTGGCGGCGGGGGACTGGCATCAGCTGCGGGATCTGCTGGAGACAGCGGGTGCCAGCACGCTGCGCGAGTTGCTGCACGATCCGCGGCTGCGGCGGGAACTGCTGGCGACCGCCCGCGGCGGCCCGCCGCCGTCCACCGCGCGGCACATCGAGCTGCAGCGCTGGATCAGCCGGGGAGAGGATGACCTGTATGCCGGGCCCGCCGACGAGCAGGCGGCCCGGTCGGCGCGGCGTGAGCTGCTGGAAATGGACGGTTTCCCGCAGTGGCTGGAGGGATTCTTTAAGGGGTTTGATGGCGGGCTGGCCGCGCTGGAGGCGGGCCGGGTGATGCCGGCGGCGCCGGACGGGGTCTTCTCCCCGGGCGTGCTGGCGATGGTCCGGCCGTTGCCGGCCGGGCTGGGTATCCGGGGCAGCCTGACCCCGGGTGAGATCGCCGACGTCCATGCGCACGGGGAGGTCTTCGAGGTCTATGAGCGTGGAGTTAGCCTGCGGCGGGTGCCGGAGGTCAGGGACGCCCGGCTGCCGGGAATTGAGCAGCGGATGGCGGATGGCTGGGCGCGGGCGCTGGAGGAGGCGCGGGAGGTGCTGTCGGAGGGCACGGTGGACCTGGGTCGGCTGCGCGGCCTGCTGGTGGGCCCGGGTCGGGTGGTGGTGCTGGTGGTGCTGGACAGGCTGCCCGCGGCGCAGCTGACGGCGATCTTCGCTTCGGACCCGCGGCTCGGTGCGGACCTGGCGGCGGCGTTCGGGGAGGGGGACCGGGTGCGGGAAGTGTTCACTGATTTCGCGGTGCGCCGGTTCGGCAGCGTCGCTGAGCTGGTGGCAGGGCGGGTGCGGGCCGACGGGGTATCCGGGCCGACGGCCGGGCTGGAACGGGCGGACCCGGGACTGGCGGGCCTGGACCGGGGGGCTGAGCCGTCAGAGCGGCAGCTGTGGGTGATGGCCCGGGTCGCCGCCGCGGGCGCGCCCGGCGGTGATCTGGCGGGTGAGCTGGGCCAGGCCCTGCCGCCGGTGCAACGGGAACACATGGAACGGCTGGTGCAGTGGATGCGGGGCCAGCTGGCGGACCGCGCGGGGCGGTACCTGGCCGGGCAGTTCCGCCAGGACCTGACCGACGACCAGCACGAGCTGCTGATCCGCGCGCTGCTGGCCGGGCAGCCGACACTGCCTGAGCTGGCCACAATCACCGAGCTGGTCCGGGAGGCACGCGCCGGGGTGCTGGGCCAGCTGCGTGATAACGGGTCCCTGGATCACCTCACCGCGCTGACCCGGGATGGCTCGCTGGGTACCACCGTACAGGTGGTGCTGGCCCTGCGGTTCCCGGGCGGGCTGGACGAGCCGCCGGCGCCCCGGCGCGGGGAAGATGCCCGGGGCCCGGCGGTCCTCGACCCGCAGGGCCGCATCGACGGGCTGGCCGGCCTGGGCTGGACCGGCGACCTGAACACGGACCAGCTGCTGAGCATCAAGGACCACGCCGACGAACTGGGCGCCGCCCTGACAGATCTGGACGGGATCACCCGCGACCAGGCCACCGGATGGCTGCAGTGGGTGGTGGGCTTCGTCCGCGGACCGGACATGAGCGCGCTGATGGAGCAAGAAGGCCACCTGGACGCCGGGCGTCTGGTCAGCCTGATCAGCCAGCTGGCCGACGGGCCAGGTCGGCGCGCAGCGCTGGAGATCCTCGACGACGTCGTCTACCCCCAGCTCGGCATCAGCCTGGGAGGGCAACTGCGTGCGGTGCTGGAGCGGGCGATCCCGGACGGTGATCCGCTGCGCCCGGACCTGGAGACCGTGGTCACCCGCCGGTTCGGCAACTGGGATGAGCTCGCTGCCGGGCACGTGCGCGAACTCGCCCCGCCGGACGTGCTGGAGCAACTGGCCCCGGAACTGGCCGGGCTGAGCCCGCTGGAGGAACCCGATATCAGCCACCTGCGCGCGGTAGCGGCCCGGGGACAGACGACCGCGGAGGTACTGGACGCCGCAGACTGGCACTCTAACGCGGCCCAGGCCGCCGGCGAACAGTGGCTGGAGCGGCACTTCCCCCTGGCCCGGGCGGTCAGGGCTGCGGACCGGCACCTGTCGGGAGATGAGCCGGGCCAGTGGGGGGATCTGATCAGGCCGCTGCTGGTCGGCCGGATCGCGGGCCGTCAGACGGTCATGAGGCTGCTGCGGGCCCTGGCCGCTAGCGGCCACGACGCCGAGGTCCTGGCCGCCGACCCTGACCTGCTAACCGACCTGTCGGCCCACCTGGCCGAGAGGTGGCAGACCGCTGACCTGTACGCGATCGATGACGATCCGCTGCTCCCCGAGTACAGCGCCATCCTGGACACGCTCGCCCGGGTCGGCGAGCCGGCACCGCGGGCCCCACCGCCGGCGCAGACAGCACTCGCCCAGACGGAGGCGGCCCGCGACCAGCGCGGCATTGAGCCGGCGGGGCCGGCCGAGGACCGGATCGAGTCGGCGGGCCCGGGGCAAGACCGGCAGCGACCGGAGCCGGGTCCTGACGGGGAGCATGCTGGCGGGGCTGCTGCCCGGGTGGCCGCGGCCGCGCCGTGGCTGCAGGAGCTGGACCTGCGGCAGCAGGCGGCTTTGCTGGAGCGCAGGGGCAGGCCGCTGCAGCCGGTGCCGGTGGAGGGCCGGGTGCCGGGTGAGGGGGGTATGCCTGATCCGCTGGGGGCGGCGGTGGTGGCGGCAGAGAGGGCGGGGCAGCCGTTCCGGGCCGGGGGGCGGGATCTGTCCGGGGAGGCGGACGGGGGTGTGCTGCGAGACCAGCTGTGGCAGACGGCTGGCCTGTCGGGTGAGCAGCTGGCGGCGCTGGGGGAGGAGCCGGGGGTGCGGGAGGCGGATCTGGCCAAGCTGGCGCTGGCGGCGGAGCTGGAGGGCCGCAAGATCGATGTGCTGCTGGAGGACGGAAGCATCAGGTCTCTCGGCCCGGCCGGGGTCACGCCTCATACGACCTTGCTGGTTATCCGCGTCCCGGATGGCGGCTGGCTGGCCACCGAGGAGACCCCGGTCCTCAGCGCCGGCGCCGGGCCTGCCGGGGGCACTGGCTTCGGTCAGGCGTTCGGGCCCGGCAGGATCGACCCGGAACACGCTGTCCCCGAGCTGCCCGGCACCATCACCCAGCCCGGTGCTGACCGCGTGGCCCAGGCCGCCCCGTGGATGCAGGCGCTGGATGCGGGACAGCGGAGGGCGCTGCTGGGAAGGAAGGGGGTGCCGCTGATGCCGGTGCCGGTGGCAGAGCGGCTGTCGGCTGAGGGGGGTATTGGTGATCCGCTGGGTGCGGTGGTGGTGGCGGCGGGGCTGGTTCGGCAATGGTTCCGGGCTGCGGGGCGGGGGCCTGAGGAGGACGGTGCGGTGGCGGACGGGGAGGGGCTTCGGGAGTTGCTGTGGACTGCCCCCGGGTTGTCGGGTCCGGAGGGGGCAGCGGGCCGGGTGGTGCTGGCGGAGGAGCCGGGCGGGCTGGAGGCGGATCTGGCGGTGCTGGAGCTGGCCGCGGACCTGATGGGCCGCAAGATCCGGGTCGTGCTGAAGGACGGCAGGACCGAGGACTTCGGGCCGGCGGGGGTTACGTCGTACCGGACGCTGACGGTTATCCGGCATCCGGGCGGTGGCTGGCTGGCTGCCCAAGAGGCTCCGGGCCTGCTCGGCGCGGGGGAGGGGAAGGAGGAGGAGGAGCCGGTTCCGGTGCCTGCTGTTTCGGGTCCCTGGTATGTGGATCATGACGTGCTGGGGATGGCGGTGCCGAATGGTGCCGGGAAGTGGAGGGAGGGGACGGCTGCCGAATATGCGACGGCTGTGACGGCGGCCTTGCGGATGGACGGCGCGCCGATCGCCGGGCAGCCGCTGGGGGATGGGATTGATGCGGCGTTGCGCGAGTTGCTGGACGAGCCGGGTAAGGATCACTGGAACAAGATGCTGTACGTGGGCGAGCTTCTGGTGGTTGACGGTCATGTGGTGTGGCTGCGCCCGGTGTTGCGTAATCTGCGTCATGTGCCGTCCGCCGGGCGGCCGGCGGTGAGCACGTATGAGGTGAATTTCGCTTCCACATCGGTCAGCGGGGAGGCGAAGACTGACAAGTCCCGCGGCGGGGTTGATGTGCTGCCGTTCGTCTCTTTCGGTCACGCTATCGGTCTTCCGAGCGTGGGCGGGCAATCGTGGGATGAGCAGTCCGCGCAGTGGAAGAGCCTTGTCATCGCCGGGCGGGTGGTGTTCATCGATCCTGCTAATGATTTCCTCGCTGATGTGGCGGTCCGGGTGTTCGTCGATGGCCGGGAACTAGTGCACGACGTGGTCGTGCCACGTGATGTTTCTGTCGGGTTTCCCGAGGAGCTGTCGGGTGCCGGTGCGCCACGGCTGCCGGCGCGGACCACGGTGGAGGCGCGTCCTGCGGGGCAGGTCGACGCGGCCGGGGTGTCTCGTGCCCGGGTGGCGCTTACCGCTATTGACCTGATCCCGGTGGTGGCCGGGTTGCATAAGGAGCTGCTGGACGCCGGGTTGCCTGCTGCGGGGGTCAAGCAGATCTCCGGGCGGCTTCAGGAGGAGCTGCTGAACGAGAGGACCGCGCGGTTGCGCAGTGTGCTGTGGTTCGGCGGCGGTGATGCGTCTAATCCAATGGAGATCAGTGCCTGGCCGATGGTGCGGTCATTCGCCGGGAACGCTGTGGCGGGGCTTGAGTTCGATGCCGTGCAGTTCCTTGGCCTGGTGGACCTGAACATCCGGGAGGATCTGGGTCAGGGCCAGCTGGAGACGCGGGGCCATGAGGGGAAGGGTAAGGCGTCCTACAGTGTCGGCTACAACACGGGCGGCGGGTCCCGCACGACGTATGGCAGCGGTGTTGATTCCGGGAAGTCCCCGGCCCCGAAGAACTCGGCGCTTTTTCCAGTGGTCAGCGCGAAGCTCGCGCTGGAGCGAGCCGCTGGGCATTCGCTGTCGGATGAGGCGCTGGGCCATACCGTGCTCAACTTCAAGGAGAAGCATGCGTGGTACCGGTCCCGGGTGAAGGTGACGGTTGCCGTTCCTTCGGCCAGTCATGGGGGGATCAACCCGGTGTCGCGGGTGGTGGAGTCGAACGTCGCGGTGCCGTTGCGGCAGGCCGCCGAGTTCGAGGCCCGGCTGCTCGGCCGGACCCGCACTCCCGGCCTGGTCCGGGGGGTCACGGACCTGGCGAGTCCGGTCGCGCCGGGGCCGCTGGTACCGGCGCTGGCCCCGGCCCGGACTCCAGCGCTGCCCGCGCCCGCGGTGCCCGCGTCGCAAGTCACCGGCAGGCCCGCGGCCGGGTCCAGGCCGGAGCAGATCCCGATGACGGCGCTCAGCCCGGCGCACCGGCTTGCTGCCCGCCGTGCTGCTATCAGGCCGCACCGGCGGGAACCGCTGGCGCTTGCCACCAGACGTGGCCAGGGCTTGGGAATGGGGATCGGCCTGCACGGCGCGGAGCTTGCCCTCAAGCAGCTCACCGCCGCTTTGCGGCGGATGGCCGGCATTTCCGGTGATGCGTCGCCGAAGGGCTGGGCTCAGGTGGAACGGGAGCTGATCGTCCATTTCGGCAAGTCGGCTCAGCAGTCGGACGTGTCAGAGGTGCAGGCCGGCATCGACCATGAGGTCACGGTAGACGGCAAGAAGTACCTGCTGGCGGCGCGCGTCTACCTGCTGGAGCGTCTGGAACCGGACGCCGCGGATGACGACGCCGACGTGGACAGTTTCGGGATGAGCGTCAGCGCCCGGGCCACGCAGATCCGTGCGGTCGCGGGCCAGAAGAAAAGCGACTGGGAGTTCCGGTTCGGCTTCGGCGGCGGCGGGCGGTTCCGAGTCCTGGACTGGCTGCGGCTCTACCTCGGGTCTTATGAGGGCACGGGGAAGTACGGCCGGTCCGGGGAGGACAAGATCACCAACACCGCGATGTCCTACCGGCGCTATAACGCCGAGACACTGGTCGACGCGCATTCGTACCAGATGGTCTATGAACTGGAGGTGCGGCCGGTCCCGGACCCTGATGCCCTGGCGCAGGCGTGGCTGCTGGGTGAGGACGGCGAGCTCATCGCGGATATCGTCGTGCCCCACCCGCACGTGCCGACGCAGCCGCCGAGCGCGCAGGAGCTGCGGGATGCGGGGAAGGCCGAGCGGCTGGGCGTCTACCGTGGTGACGAAACCCTGGGACAGCACTGGCCGGCCGGCGTCGCGGGAACCGATTTCCTCGATTTCGCCCGCGGCGGGGCCTCCGGCTTGTATCCCGCGTTCTTCGTGATCCCGGAGCTGCCTGAGCTCGCCGCCGAGTTGTACGCCGACCTGAACGGGCTGTCCCGGGCCTGGGCCGCGGACCGGCTGAGCTGGCCCCGGCTCATCAGGCGGCTGGCGAGCCCGCGTAACCGCGCCGTCACCTTCGGGCGGCAGGTCGGCCCGCAAGGTTACGTCGCGTCGCTGCCTGATCATGAGGGCTGGCAGCAGGCGCTGCGGCTGCGGTTGCGTGCTTACCGGCCCCGGCGGCTGGATCCTGCCACTGAGGAGGTGGAGGTCGAGCAGTATGCCAGTGCGATCGCCCAGCTGAAACTGGACCGGGCGCACATGTGGGGTTTGGGTGCGGAGGGCGCGATCTTCGGTATGCAGGTCAGCCTAGGTGCGGAGGAAACGCATGAGGCGGCGCCGCGCCCGACCGGGGCCGGGGCGGCCTCCACGCCGGAAAAGACGACGGGCAAGGGACTCGGCGGTTCGATCGTCGTGCGGGGCCAGGGCGGCATCGAATGGGAGTGGAAGACAGGCCGGAGCGAGGAAGGGGGCAGTATCCAGATCAGGCGTTCCACTTATAAGAAAGGCAAGGTTCATACTGCCCGCGCGGACCCGGTCTTCGAAGTGACCTTGATGCGGTGGAAGGACGAAGAGTTCGAGCAGCAGATCGGCTATCTGAAGATCCGGGACGCCCTGGACCTGCTTGTCCCCGACCGCCGGTGGGAGGATCTGCTGGCGGCCCCGGCCGCTGCGTTCACCCCGGGCCCGCCCGCGGTCCCGGTCGGTCAGGTCAGGCCGGCCCCGCCGTCCGCGCCGCTGCGTTTCGTGCCTCCGGCGCTGCTGTCCTCCAGCGCGGTCACCGAGCGGATGCGGGCCGATGACGTCATGCCCGCCATCACCGCGAAACTGCGGGAGGAGAAGATCCTGCGAGGGAAGGGTAACGTTGTCTTCCCCGACCTGCTGTGGCAGTCGCTGGATGCCGTCTTCGCCTCCGAGCCGCTGGAAACCGCGTACCCGCCCCTGTCGTCCGGGCCGGGCCTGTGGGCGTGGCTGCCCGTGCCCGGGGAGAACGGCGTCACCCGCTATCTGTTCGTCCGGGTCACGGGTGAGACGCTGGCCGCCACCTCGCACCGGGACCGGCCCGACGTCAAGCTGACCCTGCGCGGGGAGAGCATATCCACCGAGGCGCCCAAGACATCCTCGTCCCGGACTACGTTCGGCGGTGTCGACGCCCGTGGCCAGATCGGCCGTGGTGCCGATTACGGAGGCGGCGAGTTGGGCTGGATGGGGGAGAGTAAGAAGGAGACGTCCCTTGAAGAGGCCGTCAAGACGATAGATATCTACCGGGCCAACACCCGGGACGGCTCGGACGAGTTCGAGCACCCCATGCTCTTCGGCCTCGAGATGGGTGTGACCAGCCAGATGCCGGAAGTTCTGTCCGCGCCGGCGCGTCTGCTGAAGAAGCTCCCGGCCGGCCTGGCTGATCTAGCCCGCGGTGGCGGTGCCATGGTCTCCTCCGCCTGGTATATCGGCCATACGGACTGGGACTGGCATGAGGACAACCTGCCGCCGGTGGCCGCCAGCGTGCGACTGCTGGTCGCGCATCACCTGACGCAGGAGGTACCGGAGGGCGGGCCGCCGCCGTGGCCGGTGGTGCTGCGGCCGGCCCCGGCGGGCACGCCCACCTGGAGCCCCGCACCTCGCCCCAGCGAAGTGGCGGGCGAGACGTCGCCGTCACTGGCGGCGCTGGCGGAGCACCTGCACCCCTGGACCCTGAACCAGGTGGCGGCCGAGGTATGGCGCTGGGCCAAGCTCGCCGCGGTGCAGTTCCGCACGGCTCCCGACACCGCGGCACTAACCGCCGTGCAGACCCCTGGCCTGGACGTCACC
This sequence comes from Streptosporangiaceae bacterium, assembly GCA_050012355.1. Taxonomy (GTDB): domain Bacteria; phylum Actinomycetota; class Actinomycetes; order Streptosporangiales; family Streptosporangiaceae; genus JBEKHI01. The sequence continues at coordinate 22,235 of JBEKHI010000070.1, forward strand.
ACCTCCGACGGGCTGATGTATGAGCACTACACCGGGCCGGACAAGCTCCTCCCGAAGTTCGAGAAGCTGCTCAGCGCCCGCTACCGGGTGCCGGTCGCCGGCCAGCGCGTCATGGTCGGCTTGGAGCTTACCGGCGGGGAAAGGGAGGGCCCCGAAGAGGGCGTGACGATCAAGACCAAGCGCTACACGCAGGTCGACGCCGAGCCCAAGACCGGGTCTGAGATCAGCCACTCAGGGAAGGTCATCTTCGGCCCCGAAGGCGGCGAGGAGATCAACGGCGTGCCGGTCTTCGGACGGCTGCCCTTCCTGGTGCGCGGATGGGAGGACAGCAGCAAGCCCGAGACCCAGGTCGGCCAGACCAACGAGCAGAACAAGGAATCCACGCGGACCGACCTTTACTACCGGTTCACCGCGACGGTCACCGCGACCGGTCCGTACGGCGTCATACGCATTCCGAACGTCGAGCTGCACGGGATGCTCGCGCACGATGAGCACGATAAGGTCATCGCGGCCCTGGAGAAGGACAACAAGCCGCGGCTCGCCGCGGTGTTCAGGGCGGCCGCCGCCAAAGCCGCCGAGCTCGCCGCCGCGGCCGCCGCCAAGAAGGCAGCGGACGAGCCGTCCCCGCTTGCCGTGGCGCGGCGGGTCACGGCCGACGGCCAGTCCTTCAACGTGTTCGACGTGCCAGGCGACGGCGATGGCCTGATCATCTCGCTCCTGGACGGCATGCAGCGGCAGCGCCTCCTGTTCACCGCGATTCTGGACCGCCTGCGGCAGCAGCGCCCCGGCTCCGCGGCGGCAGATCAGGCCATCGCCGGCCTGCGCGAGTACATCGCCCGGTGGTTCGAAAGCGACCAGGCGGCCCAGCCGATGCGGGAAATCATCGATGGCCCGCCGCAGGCCCGGGCCAGCCCCGCCGACGTCCTGCTCGGAGCCATCGCCGACAACCGCGAGGCGCTGCTTGAGGTCCTCGGACAAGATAGGCCCCCGGCCCTCAGCGCCGGCCAACTGGCGGCCGTCGACCGCCAGCTGGACAACGCGATGTTCCGGGCCGAACTGGACAGGCAGCTCACCGACGCCGGCGACCGCGAAGTGGTGAGGAGCCTTCCGCCTGGTGCGATAAGGGATCTGCTGCCCGGATTCCGTCCCGACCCCGCGCAGGCGCCCGCTGGCGAAAGAAGCGGGCTAATCGCCCAGCAGGAACTCCTCGCCATCCAAGACGAGATCCGCCGCCTGCTGTCGCTGCCCGATGGCCACGCCGGCGGCGACGCTGTGTGGAACCGGCTGCTGAACCGGTACCCCGCCCTGCAGGCCGGCCTGCGCGGGCTGGACCGCACCGCCGTCGCCCGGATGCTGCCGAGCCAGCTGGTCACGCGGTCGATCCGCGAGACAGCGCTGTGGAACACCCCGTTCTTCGACCACGTGCCGCTGATCGCAGCGCGTGCGCTCGGGCTGGACATCGTCATTGTGGAGCAGCCGTCCGACGGGACGTCCAGCAGCCGCCAGCTCGACCCCGCCGCCACCGGTCCCCGCCTTTACCTCTTCGACAACGGCCACAACCACTACATGTCCATGGCTCCGGACCCGTCCGTCCGGGCCGCTGCCCCCGCCCCAGCTGTCCCCGTCCCGGCCGCCCCTGCTCACCCGTATCTGGCCCGGCTGGCCCGCGCCCACGGAACCAGCGATAACGCCGTCACCGCACTCGGCCACTTGTCACCGCGGGGAACCGCTGCGCTGCTGACCGGGCGCCGGGACCGGCTGGCGGCACAGGCACAGCAGCTCCGCACTGAGCTGAACCAAGCCCTGCACTCCCGGATCCAGCAACTCACCCAGGAGCGGCGGCGCAACTCCGAGACGATAGCCCGGCTGGAACAGGAACTGGCCCGCGGCAACCGGATGCTGGACGCCTACCGCGAACTCGCCCGCCTAGCCGAGCAGATGGCCGCCCTGCGCGCGGAGGGCGAGCAACTGCTCGCCCAGGAACCCGAACTGCAGGGCGCACGGCAGGAACTGGAAACACTGCGCGTGAGGCAGCGGGAGCTAGCCGACCAGGCCGTGGACCAGGCCGCCACCGCGCAGCGGCTGCGCGAGCAGCACACCGAACTGCAGAACTGGTTGCAAGAGCTGGAGCAGATCAAACAGTCCCCGGACCCGCTGCCCAGACTCCGCCAGAAACACCAGGAGATCATCGACCGAATAACCGCCCTGAGCAAAGAGCAAGACGCCCGGCAGGCAGAGCTGACCACCCTGCGTGAGCAGTTGCACGGCTCCGGCCCAGCCCGGCAAGGCACGGACCCCGAGCCACGGCAGCCCGTCACCGGCGGTGCCGGCTCAACGGGCAAGCACGCTGTGATGGCTCCCCATGACGGGCGTGATATCTACGGCACGGGAACGGGCGGCCGGGCGGCTAAGCGGGCGCGTACCGACGGGCCGGAAGAGGCCGGAGCCGCTGAGGACATCGATGATGCTGCTGGCGCGTTGATCGACGCGTTGCGGGCGGAGGCAGACGCGTTCCGCTCTGGTCCGGTGCCGGAGGTGTTTGTCCGCCGGACCGATCAGACGCTAGACAGGCTGCGCACGTTCCTGCCTCAGGTCAGGGTCGGCGGCGCGGCACGGATCCTGACCGAGGCTCTAGCGCAGTGGCGGACCCGCGGCCGCACCCTCGAGAACATGCCGGCATCCGGATCCGTGCTCGGGGACGGCGATCCTGCGCCCAAGATCCTGCAGAAGGTCCCGCTCCACAGAATCTCACCGGTCGTGGCGAAGGTGCTGACGCAGATGAGGTATCCGGGCACCGGGCCGGGGCTGGGGGAGCGGTGGCCGGCGATCAGGCGGGCGGTCAGCGGGGAGATGCGGGCGCTGGCTACGCTGCGGGCGCTGAAGGTCCTGGCCGGGTGGGTGCCCGAGCACAGTCCCGGTGGCGTTCTGGTAGCCGCGGCGCTGTTCCAAGCGGAGGGACAGTACACGGAGGCCAGCCAGGTCACCGACGAAGACCTGAAAAAGAACAACGCCCCGGCGTCGGACCATAGCACGCTGGAGCAACTAGCCCGCGCGGTCAGATACCGGCGGGCCCACCCGGACCCTGGCCCGGCCGGCCGCTACGACGAGCCGGGGCAGTACGACGACGACGAGTACGAGCGGCTGCTACACGCCTGGCTGGGCAGGCAAAGGACGGGGAACCAGGAGGATCTGGACCGGCGGTGGGAGGTCTTGGAGGAACTGGGTTTTGAGCGATATCCGCAGCGGACAGAGACCGGCAGAAGACGACGACGACGACGGGAGACGCTGGTGCCTGCGGAGCAGGCC
>JBEKHI010000071.1:0-25418 GCA_050012355.1 Streptosporangiaceae bacterium
GAGAGGAGTTTCCCGGTGACCCCGGCCGCCGCTGCCGCCCCGGCCGTCGCGACACCGGCCGAGATGAAGCGGCGTCGTCTCACCGGCGCAGCCCGGCGTAGGAGGCGCGGATCAGCCACATCAGCACGGCGATCCCGGCGACGCCTCCGATGACGGAGGGTATGACGTCTATCGGGTGGCTCATCGGCCGGGTGATCACCGCGAACGCGCTGAACACCGCGATCAGGATGATGCCGGTGACGCCGGCCGCGGGCTGCTTGACGGCGAGAACGCCGATGATCATCGCGACGACCGCGATCGCGGCCGCCACGATCCCGAACGCCGCCGTGTTGTCGTTGCCGCCGAAGTGCTGTACCGCGAGATTCATCAGCGACTGCGGCACCCGGTTGACGAACGGTTCGCCCACCGCGATGAGCGGCGAGGATTGCGGGCGGACGAACGCGGCCGCCAGGGTTGCCACGCCGACGGCCAGCGCGGCCGCGAGCAGCCCGGTCATCGCGCCGACCAGCACGCCGGGCCGCCGGGGGCGCCAGGGCGGCTCGTCGGGAGTGGCTGTCGCGTACACGGGGTCGCTCATGACGGGCTGGGCGGCCCAGCCTCGCGTCGGCGGGGCGGTCTGGGTCTGGTAGGCGCTCGCCTGATCGGCATAGCCGGCCTGTCGCTGGGGCCCGCTCGCCTGATCGGCATAGCCGGCCTGTCGCGGGGGCCCGCTCGGCGGAGTGAACCACTGCGTACCGCCGTAGGCCGGAGGGCGCGGACTGCGGGGCGGTGCTTGGAAGCTCATACTCCTATTTACGGATGTGGCTACCGGTCTCGCCTGGCCCTCTAACGCCCGGTAAGCACGTGGTAAGAAGTGTATTGAGAGTTTTCCACTTGCCTGCGCGTTTTGTCTCAATCGCGTCATGCTAGAACTTTCCGGGCCGAAGCCGCACAGCGCCCGAAGGTGGAGGCGTAACCAGGGGGTTGGCGAAGGCAACGTGGAAGGGGGCGTCGCGAACGTGGCGACTGACTCCGGTAATACATCTAGGGCCCGTCCGCAGACTGCGGACTGGCAAGGGTTCGCCGAGAGGCTGGCAGTGGCGGTGATGCCGGTGGTACCGGCGCTCGTCGCGCTGTCCATCGGACAGCTGATCGGCGGACCAGTCGGCTGCGTAATCGGCGGCCTCCTCGTGGTGATCGGGGCGCCGGTGCTGGCGTTCACCCGTAACCAGATGGTTCTGACAGATTCCGGGCGCAAGCTCGCGACCACGGTGGCGGAGGTGATGTCGCTGAAGGACGCTGACGCCGAGGCGTTCACGAAACCGCTCGCCGTGGTCGCGCGGAGCACGCGCCGGCCAGAGCGCGGGCCAGCGCGGGTGGAGACGGCGGATCGAGCGGTGAGATTCTGGGCGTCGCTGACGCCCGACGAGCGGTCGGCGCTGCGGGCGGTGGCCCGGCACCGCACATTCCTCGCTGGCCGGACGCTGTTCCGCGAGGCCGATCCGGCCCGGCACATCTACATCATCCGCACCGGGCGAGTGCGCATCAGCGTCGCGCGCGGTGGTGGCGGCCGCCAGATCGCGATCCGCGGCCCCGGCGACGTCGTCGGCGAACGGGCGGCGCTGCAGGTGCAGCAACGTTCGGCGAGCGGAGTGGCGCTCACCAGGGTGCGCGCGCTCGTGGTGGCGACCGTCGACTTCGCGGAGTTCCTGCAACGGCACCCGAGAGTGCTCGACGTGCTGGAGCGGCAAGTGTACGAGCGTCTCACCGAGGACCGCACACCGGCCGTCCGGCCACTGCACCTGCCCGATTCCGCGACCCGTTACGCGCGGGTGCCGGCCGCGACCGTTCCGGCCGGCGTGCCTTCCACGCCGGCACCGGCCGCGCCGTCACCGGCCACGCCAGCGGTGATCGGACCATACTGGACGGGGCAGAACTGCACGATCTTCTTCGCGGATGTCGCCTCGTTCGGCAGCCGCGGCCGGATCGATCCTGACCGCCGCGCGATCCGCGACGCGCTGTACGCGATGCTGCGGGACGCGTTCGACTCCTCCGGCGTGGGCTGGTGCGATTGTCACCACGAGGATCGCGGTGACGGCGTGCTGGTCATCGTGCCGCCGGGCACGCCGACCAGCCTGCTGGTCGACCCGCTGACCGGTCGGCTGGCGGGTTCCCTCGCCGCGTACAACAAGCATGCCGACGGGTCGGCCAGGATGCAGCTCCGGGTGGCGCTGCACGTCGGGCCGGTGGTCTCGGACGCCGAGGGCGTATCAGGCGAGTCCATCATCCAGGCGGCCCGCATCCTGGAGGCGCCGGTGCTCAAGCGCGAGCTGGCCGCGACCGGCGCCGACCTCGGGGTGATCACCTCGTCGTTCGTCTACGACACGGTGATCAAGCACCTGCCGAGCTGCCAGCGGTCAGGTACGTACCGTCGGGTGCGGCTTCGGGTGAAGGAATCGGCACTGACGGCGTGGATGCAACTGACAGAACCGGCATCGCTGGCCGCGGCGCCAGCCGGTAGCCCAGCCGCTTCCGGTACCTGATGTAGCAGCCTGCCAGCGCGATCGCCAGCCCGGCTCCGTAGCCAACCGCCTGCGGATCCGGCAAGGCAAGGGGCCCTGTGAGTGGCTCGGCGAATACATAAGCGCCTGCCGCGAGTCCGAGCCACTCGGGCTGCCCGTCCAGCACCACCAGCATTATCAGCAGCAATGAGTACCACTGGTAGAGCGGGGTGGTGACCGCCAGTGCGACTCCGGTCATGATCAGCGCCCCGTGCCAGGGCCGGTCCGGGTCGCTGTAGCGCAGCACCAGGTACGCGGTCGCCGCGATGATGAGCACCGCGACCCCGGTAGCGACCTTGTCCTTGAATACCAGGTCCAGCAGGCCGAACCGGGAGCCGTTGGTATAGCCCTCCTGCCGCAGGTATCCGGGCAGGAAACCGAGGATCCGGCCGCCCACCCGGATAGCGTGCGGCGTGTAGACCGTGATGATCGCGACCGCGGCGGACGCGAGCAGCAGGAACCACCGGCGGCGGCGAAGGACGGCGGGAACCGCCAGAACTGGCGTCATCTTCGTCGCGATCGCCAAGCCGAGTACGACGCCGCCGAGCAGAGTACGGCCCCGGGTCCGGGTCCTGGCCAGGATCAGCAGCGCGAGCGCGGTGAGCATGACCGCCAGGATGTCGACGTGCGCGTTGTTGCCGGCCTCGAGCGCCACGGTGGGACACCACGCCCAGAGCGCCGTCCACCGGACGTCCTTGCCGAGCTTGGCGAGGCCGAACAGCAGGATGAGCGTGGTCGCGAGCGCGCACGCCGCGGCGGCGGCCTGGATGGGCGTGGTCGAGTTGTCCGCGGGCGCGGCAAGCTGCACAGCCAGGAAATACGCCTCCGCCACCGGCGGGTAGATCGTTGGCGCCCACACGCGGTTCATCCGGCTGCACCCGGCGATCTGGTCGTAGGCCGGGTCGGCGGCGTCCGTCGACGGTGTCACGCAGCCGCCATAATGACCCTTACCGGTGCTGCCGGACCACAGGAAGTCGTTCCGCAGGCTGACCAGTGCCTTGTCGCCGGGCGTGTACGCGTACGGGTCGATGCCGGCGGCCTGTACCCGGCCATCCCAGATGTAGCGGTACAGGTCGCTGCTCTGATTGGGCGGCGCGGACAGCGCGGCTATCTGTACCGCGAACGCGCCGATCAGGATGAGCGGCAGCGCGAGGTGCACCGGCGTCTTGCGCAGCAGGTACGCCGCGACTCCGAACACCAGCCACGCGCCCGCGATGAGCGGCAGCGTCTGGATCCTGGCCGGATCGAGGCGCGGCTGCACCAGCACCAGGATCAGCGCGGTCAGCGCGGCGAGACAGGCGGTGACAGCGGCAAACCGGATCCAGATTCTCATCCCTGCTCCAGTACTTCTTCGTCCATAACGACGTTTTCCATTTCCTGCGGGTCCTCCGGGACCCCCACGGGGCTGAGGGCGGCGAACCAGCGGCCCTCGGCCTCCCAGCTCTCGGCGGTGGTCAGCCCGGCGCTGGCGGCCAAGTCCGTGATCTGGTCCGCGCCGACATAGGCCCACGGGAACCAGGGACTGACCGTGTCCGCGTGCCGCAGCCGCACCTGTTCCTTGCGCAGCGCGGCTCCGGGCGGCCGGACTTCCACGATCGCCTCCCCGCCCGGGATGAGCAGTTCCGCGACCCGGCGCAGCAACGCGACCGGATCGCCGCCGATGCCGATGTTCCCGTCCGCCAGCAGCACGGTCACCCAGCGTCCGGTCCCTGGCACCTGGTCGAACACGTCGCGCAGTAGCGCGAGCGCGCCTGCCGACCTGGCCATCTGCACCGCGTAGGGGGTGATGTCGATGCCGAGCGCCGGGACGCCGCGTTCGGCGAGCGCGACGGTGAGCCGACCGGGGCCGGACCCGACGTCCAGTGTCGGGCCGTGACATCGATCGAGGATGGATGCATCACCGGGAGTGGAGTCGAGCCAGTCATCGACCGCGAGCCTGGTGCGGCTGCCGTCGATGTGCTCGATCTCCGGGCGTTCCTGCCCCGCCAGAGCGCGGGTATAGAGCTCCCCGATCACGCCCGGTCTCCCTTCAGCCGGCGTTCTATTGGACCCACACAGTTTTCACCCTGCACGTCAGGATCTGCCGTCATCGGGGGCCCTGCTAACTGAATCGTCACGTTGCTTACGTAATCATGACGAGTTTTCGATGATTGCTGGTCGTAGCGGTGCATAACCGTTTACCGTTTAAACGTGACCAATGCTGACCAGCCCGGGCGCATCGTAGTCGTCGACGACGACCCCACGGTGGCGGACGTTGTAGGTAGGTACCTGGTCCGTGATGGTCACACAGTGGAGTGTGTCCATGACGGCTACGAGGCCCTGAAGCGCATCGCGGAGGCGCCGCCTGATCTGGTGGTGCTGGATCTCATGCTGCCCGGAATGGACGGACTCGAGGTCTGCCGCCGGCTACGGGAACGCTGGCCGATCCCGGTGGTGATGCTGACCGCGCTCGGTGACGAGACCGACCGCCTGGTGGGTTTCGAGACCGGCGCGGACGACTACGTGACTAAGCCATTCAGCCCGCGTGAGCTCGCGATGCGGGTCCGTTCGGTGCTGCGCCGGGCCAGGGGCGCCGGACTGCCGGACAAGCCCGACTCCGGCGTGATGGGCGACGGTGAGCTGGCGGTGGATCTGGCCGCGCACGAGGTGCGGGTCCGGGGCAAGCTGATCCAGCTGACCTCGCGCGAATACGACCTGCTGGTGTTCCTGCTGCGCAATCCGCGCAAGGCGTTCACCAGGGAGCAGTTGCTGAACGAGGTATGGAGCTGGACATTCGGTGACACGTCGACGGTTACCGTTCACGTGCGCCGTCTGCGCGAGAAGCTTGAGTCCGATCCGACGCTGCCGCGACGCATCGTTACCGTCTGGGGTGTCGGCTATCGCTATGAGCCGGAGGCAGCGTGAACATTCAGGTCTTCGACTATGTGCGGGTCTCCGACCTCGTGCATATCGCGATATGGGTAGTAGGTACCGTCCTGGTGGTCATGGGCGTCGGGTCGGTGCTGATGCGCATGACGGCCGGCCGGACCATGGGACTGACGCTGAAACTCAGCGCCGGCATCACCGTCGTCACGACGATCCTCGCGACCGGCGAGATCGCGCGGCTGATGCTCAGCGCCGACGACCGCACGGTCATGTATGAGCTGCTGGCGATCGCGGCCGCGGCCGGGTTCACCGGCTCGATCTTTGCCGCCAGGACGCTGACCAGGGCCAGTCACGCGGTACTTGACTCGGTACGCGGGGTTGGGGACAGCGGCGTCTACATCGCGCCGGAGCGCGAGTTGCCGACCGAACTGGCGGAGATTTCCGACGCGCTGGAAACAGCCCACGAGCGGCTAGGGAAGTCACGCACCAGGGAACGGGCACTCGAGGCGAGCCGCCGCGAGCTCGTCGCCTGGGTCAGCCACGACCTGCGTACCCCGCTCGCCGGACTCCGCGCGATGGCGGAGGCGCTGGAAGACCAGGTCGTGACCGACCCGCGGACGGTGAACCAGTATCACTCGCAGATCCGCCGTGAGACCGACCGGCTATCCTCGATGATCGACGACCTGTTCGAGCTGTCCAGGATCCACGCGGGCACGCTCAGGCTGAACCGCCGGGTTACCGGCCTTGAGGAACTGGTCGCCGAGGTGGTGGCCTCCGCCGAGCCGGTCGCCCGTGCCAAGGGAATCAGGCTGAGTGGTTCGGCGGTGCGTGGCATGCCGGTCTTCATCGACCCGGCCGAGATGGGTCGCGCGGTGCGCAACCTGGTGATCAACGCCATCCGGCACACACCGCCCGAGGGCATGGTCGAGGTGGTCGGCGAGATCGTCAGCGGCAAGGCCTGCGTCAGCGTGACCGACGCCTGCGGCGGTATCCCGCCCGAGGATCTGCCTCGCGTGTTCGACGTGGCGTTCCGCGGCGAGAGCGCCCGCACCCCTGGTCCCCAGGAGGGTGCGGGTCTTGGCCTGTCCATCGCCCGTGGCATCGTCGAGGCGCACACCGGCCAGATCGCGGTTCGCAACGTCGGTCAGGGCTGCCAGTTCGTGATCCGTGTCCCGCTGGCAAGGCCGGCGGCTCCCGCGGTCACCCGCACGGCCACCGGCCCGCTGATAGCCGCCCCCGGCGGAGCCCGCCGCTAGGTCGCCGGGACCGGCGCGCGGAGCTCGGCGTGGGCGAACTCGGCCATGCCGTGGGCGAATCCGGTCGTGGCGGTGAATCGCAGTGCGCTAGCCGCTGCCGCGGGCGAGGCCACGATGTGCCGGACGTCACCGAGCCGGAACTCGCCGGTGACCTTCGGCTCTATCCCGCCGTCAAACGCGTTCGCCAGCTCGAAGGCCATCTCGCCCACCGTGTGGGGCGTGCCGCTCGCGACGTTATAAGCCCGCAGTTCCCCGGGAGCGCCATCCACGGCCTGCCGAGCTACGGCTTCCAGGGCCAGGACGTTGGCCGTGGCCACATCGCGGACGTGGATGAAGTCGCGGCGCTGCCCGCCGTCCTCGAAGACCCGCGGCGGTTCGCCGCGCTCGAACGCGGACCTGAAGATCGCCGCGACGCCGGAGTAGGGCGTGTCGCGTGGCATCCTCGGCCCGTACACGTTGTGGTAGCGCAGTGCCACCACGGACCCGCCAGTCAGCCGGGCCCAGTTCGCCGCCAGATGCTCCTGCGCCAGCTTTGACGTGGCGTACGCGTTGCGCGGGTCGGCGGCGGCGGACTCGGTGATCACCGAGGACACCAGCAGCCCCGCACACGAGGGACACCGCGGCTCGAACACTCCCGCCGAGAGGTCGGCCTGCGCGCGCGGCAGCGGCCGTACCGGCCCGCAGGAGCCGCACGTATAAGCCCCTTCCCCGTAGATGACCATGGATGACGCGAGGACCAGCCGGCCCACCCCAAGACGTCCCATGGCCTCAAGCAGCACCGCCGTCCCCGTCACGTTCACATCGGCGTACATCGGCAGGTCTGCCAGTGACACGCCGAGCCCCACCATCGCCGCCTGGTGACATACCGCGTCGACGCCTTCGAGGGCGCGGACCACCGCCTCGGAGTCACGTACATCGGAGTGGTGAAAGCACGCGTCGTTATGGACATAGGAGGGACGCCCGCTGTGTACGGCGGGATGAAGCGAATCCAGCAGCACCACGTCGTGCCCGCCCGCTGTCAGCTCGTCGACGATGTGCGATCCGATAAATCCGGCTGCCCCGGTCACAAGTACTCGCATAGCAGCTAGCAAAGCCGGCCGGCCAGCCGTAAGCCGTTCCCGACGGTTACCGTCAGACTTCCGTAAGTCATACTTCTGTAAGGGATCTTCCGCTACTAAACGGGCTGGGCGCGGCTACCGTCCAAGGCATGGACATAGACGTGATCTTGCCGTGCCTCAACGAAGCAGGCGCGTTGCCGGGGTTGCTCACCCGGATGCCGGCCGGGTTCAGGCCGATCGTGGCGGACAACGGCTCGACCGACGGTTCCGCCGAGATCGCCGCGGCCTATGGTGCCACCGTCGTCAGGGTGCCGCAGCGCGGCTTCGGCGCGGCCTGCCACGCCGGGCTGCTCGCCGCCGAGAGCGACATCGTCTGCGTGATGGACGCCGACGGCTCGTTCGATTCCGAGGACCTGACGCTGGTGACCGGCCCGGTCGCGGATGGCATCGCGGACCTGATGATGGGCCGGCGCCAGGCGACCACGACGGCCGCCTGGCCGGTGCACGCCCGGTTCGGCAACGCGGTGCTCGCGGCCCAGTTGCGGCATCGCGCCGGAGTCCGGCTACGCGACCTGGGGCCGATGCGCGCGTTCCGTCGCGAGGACATGCTCGCGCTCAGCCTGGCGGATCGCCGCTTCGGGTACCCGCTCGAGATGGTGCTCCGGGCCGCCGAGGCCGGCTGGCGGATCCGCGAGGTACCCATCGCGTACTACCCGCGCATCGGGAAGTCCAAGGTAACCGGCACCGTGAGCGGCACCGTCAAGGCGGTCAGAGACATGCGGCGGGTGCTCGCGGCATGCGCGTGACGTTCATCGTTATCGCCAAGCAGCCGGTACCGGGCCGGGTGAAAACCCGGCTCACCCCGCCGTTTACCCCCGAGCAGGCCGCCGCGCTCGCCGAGGCCGCGCTCGCCGACTCGCTGGGGGCAGTTGCCCAGACGGCGGAGGCACAGACTCCCGCCGCGCGGCGGGTGCTGGCGCTGGCGGGCTCGCCCGGGCCGTGGCTGCCCGACGGCTTCGAGGTCATCCCGCAGCGCGGTGGCGGGCTCGCCGAGCGACTGGCCGCGGCCTTCGACGACGCGTACGACGGCTCACCGATGGTGCTCATCGGCATGGACACGCCGCAGGTGACGCCTGCGCTGTTGTCCGCGGCGGCGACATCCCTGACGTCGGCGGACGCGGTGTTCGGCCCGGCCGCCGATGGCGGCTTCTGGCTGCTCGGCCTGCGCGAGCCCGATCCGTCGCTGCTGCTTGGCGTCCCGATGTCGGTCGCCACTACGGGCGCAGCCCAGCTCGCGCGGCTGCGCGAGGCTGGGCTGCGGGTGACTCAGGTGCCAGAACTGACCGACGTGGACACCTTTGATTCAGCGAACCGGGTGGCGGAGCTGGCCCCAGGGTCAGGTTTCGCCGCCTTGATGGGTGTTTACGATTCCGGACCGGCCACCGTCACCAGGTTGCCGTAGTACATGTAGTTGTAGGCCTCCTCGGCGTACGGCGCGGGTGTCTCGACGCAGCCGAGCGACTGGTAGAACCCGTAGCTATACCGGACGAAGTAGTGCACCGCGTCGCCGCCGTTGAAGTACGAGACCCACTGCACGGTGTCGTTGTACTTCGTGCCGTTCGGATTGGTGCCCTGCATCTGGGTGACCGGGAACCGCTCGTAGACCGGGTAGGTGCCGTCGGCGGTGCCGCGGCCCGCGATGCCGGTGTTCACCGGGGTCTGGAACTCGAGCTTGCCGTCGTGGTACAGATCCAGGTACTCATCGTCGCCGGTGCTCTGGTTGACGTACACGTAGGTGTAGCCGTGCTGGCTCGTCTCACCCTTGCTGACGGCGGTGAGCAGGTGCGTCCACACGCTCGGTCCGGCGATGCCATCCATCGTCAGGTTCTGGTCGTCCTCGAAGGTGCGGACCGCGCCGATGACGATTTCGTTGTCGCTCCCGACGGTCCACTGGTCCGTCAGCGCTGACGGGTAGCCCGAGTTGAACGAAAAGCTGCCAGTCGGCGGGTTGTAGGCGGCGGACAGCTGCGCATTCGCGTCGCCGGCCGGAACATCGCCAGTGCTCTCAGCGGCGGCCCAGGACACCGGGAGATAGCCGAGCTGGGACAGTAGCTGCTCAAGCCGCAGCGTGGAGTACTGCCCGGTGGTGAAGCTGGTCGTCATCGCGGCGGTCGTCGTGGTCCCCGATGTTGTGGCGGGGATGTTGACGGTCACGTGGGTCCCGGCCGTATACCCGACGTCCGGGGTGAAGATCGCCTGGTTTCCGGCGATCTTCCAGCTTCCCGCGATGCTCGGGCTGAGGGTCGGTAGCGGCGTGCCGGAGGTCAGCTTTCCCGAGTATGTGATGGTTATCGGATCGGCGCCGTCCACGCCGGTCGCGCCATCGGACGGGCTCGACGAGCTCACCGTGAGCTCCACGGCCTTCTTGGTGGCTACCTTGTGGATGGTGCGCGTGCTCCCGGTGTTCGTCGACGCGGCGTTCGCGGTCGTGTGGTGCGAAGACCCGCCGACCGCGACGATGATCAGCGCGATCGCGATCACCGCGGCGGCGCCCGCCGCGGTAGCGATCATCCACGGTGGCCGCTTTGACCGGTCGCCGCCGGTCGCGGTTGCCGCCAGCTTGCGCAGCGGGGACACTCCCGCAACCGCGGTGCCGCTCGCGGCGGCGGCCGGCTTGCTGGGCTCGGTCCAGATTGGCTGGTCGACGACCGTTGGCGGCTCTTGGGAGCGCCGGCCGAGCGACTCAAATGCGTTAGAGAAGACCGCGGCGAACCCTTCGTTAACAGGGGCCGCAGGAGTCTCAAGGGGCTCGTCAGTCTGATTAGTTTCGTCAGTCTCATCGATCGCGTTAGTGTCGGCCGTCTCGTCGGCCTCCGGCACGCGGTCAGCTTCATCATCAATCGTGGAGCCGCCGAGGACATCAAGTTTCGTCTCGGCAAGCTCGCTAGCTTCATTAGTCTTGTCAACTCGAATAGCCTCGGTGGGGGCTTCGGCTGGGGTGCTCGCCGCAGCCGTGTCCTCAGCCTCCAACCCGTCCTCGTCGCCGTCCTTCAGCGCCACCGCACGTTCTCCTCGCTCCGCCTGACCCTTCTTCGCAATACGGTCGAGTCTAGGTCGAGATCCCCCATAACCGACAAGATGAGATCACGACCCTTAGCGCTCGAACCGCCACTAAGTAAGACGTTAGTACCTCGCAACAGGTTGCACCGCCGTTGGCATCAAACTCTGAGTAAAACCGCAGCTACGGTCGACCGCTCCTGGCATGCTGGTGGACTGAGTCACTTTTGACGACTGTTCGGCAACCGCACGATTGTGCGCAACGTGGACTACGATGGCGCCATGAGCACAGTGTTCGTGGTAGATGCCTGCCGGACGCCGATCGGGAAGATCAAGGGCGGTCTCGCCCAGATCAGGCCCGACCACCTCGCGGCTGGCGTCATCGCGTCTCTCACCCAGCGGAACCAGGCGCTGGACGTCAGCCAGATCGATGACGTCTACTGGGGAGCGGCGAACCAGGCGGGTGAGGACAACCGGAACGTCGCGCGGATGGCCATCCTGCTCGCCGGACTCCCGGTAGAGATTCCCGGGGCCACCGTCAACCGGCTGTGCGGCTCTGGCATGGAGGCCGTCACGGACGCGGCCCGCGCGATCGCCGCGGGCGAGGCGGACATCTGCCTGGCTGGCGGCTCGGAATCGATGACCCGCGCGCCGTTCGTGCTCGCCCGTACCGCTGACCCGTTCCCGCGCTCGCTCGACCTCGCGGACACCCGGCTCGGCTGGCGGCTGGTGTCCCCGCTGATGCAGGAGAAGTACCCGCCGATCACGCTCGGCGAGACCGCCGAGAACGTGGCGGATTCCTACGGCGTCACCCGCGAGCGCCAGGACGACTGGGCACTGCGCAGTCACCGGCTCGCCGCCGCCGCCCGCGACGCCGGCCGGTTCGACGCCGAACTGGTCCCGGTCGAGGGCTCGGACCTTACCTCAGATGAATGCATTAACGGAGCCATAACGACGGAGCAACTCTCCGCCAAGCGGCCCGCGTTCCGCAAGGGCGGCACGGTGACCGGCGGCAATTCCTCCCCGCTCAACGACGGCGCCGCCGCGCTGCTGCTCATGTCCGAGGACGCGGTGCGCCGCACCGGAGTGACACCGCTGGCCCGGTACGCCGGCGCTGGCGCGGCCGGCGTGCACCCGGATTACATGGGCATCGGCCCGGTGCCCGCGATGAACCGGGTGCTGTCCCGCGCGGGCTGGGACCTCGGCACCCTGGACCTGCTGGAGATCAACGAGGCGTTCGCCGCGCAATCGGTCGCGGTGGTCGACGAGCTGAAGGCGGACCCGGACCGGGTCAACGTGAACGGCGGCGCGATCGCGATCGGCCACCCGCTGGGCTGCTCGGGCGCGCGGATTATCACCACCCTGCTGCACGAGATGCGGCGCCGGGGTGCCCGTCGCGGGGCCGCGACCATGTGCATCGGCGTCGGCCAGGGCATCGCCTCGCTCTGGGAAGCCGCCTAAGCGACTGTTATTTTACCGATTTTCCGGATAACCATTCGGTAACGGGCTACCCTGGCTTCCTGAGGTTCTGGCGGAAGCGAGGCGGGAGGTGGCCTGATGCTCGCGGGAAGTGGCCGCGACCGGTACCCCGAGCGGCGCGGGTCTAGCCGGCGGCAAGACCGCCGGCGCACGACAGTGCGGGCGGCGGCGCCGCTGGCTGTTCCGATGGCGCTCGCTCTCACCCTGGGGATAATCCTCGCGGTCTCATCGCAGCCGACGGTAACGCACATCACGCAGACAGCGGGAGCTTCATCGTCGCCGTCGGCCTCACCGTCCCCAAGCGCCACCGCAAGCCCGAGCCCGTCGGCTAGCCCCGCCGGTTAGCCCACCCAGTTGTCAGCGGTGGTGGTGCCGAGCGGCGCGGTGGCCGTGTCGGCCGGGACGCCGGACGGCGAGACGAACGAGCTTCCCGATGGCCCCGCCTCGACCGCCTCGTGGGTGGCGCTCCCCGCGAGGTACTGATCCCAGGACAGGAACCACTCGGTCCAGCCGTCGTCCCACTTGCCGGATTTCGTGCTGTTGGCAATCGTGATCGGGTCCCCGGGCACCGCCATCTGGTAGTACGTCTCGGCGTCGGCGGGGGATAGGTTCACGCAGCCGTGGCTCACGTTGCTGTAGCCCTGGTCCACCACCGACCAGGGAGCGGCGTGGTAGTAGTCGCCGCTGAACGTGAAGCGCACCGCCCAGTTGACCAGTTCGTTGTAGTAGCCGGGTGAGCCCTTCGGGCCGCCGCCGATCATGCGCACCGGATTGTTCTTGTCGACGGTGAGGTAGGTGCCGTCGGGAGTCGGCAAGGTGGCGCGTCCCGTGCTGATCGGCCAGCTGTAGGTGAGCTTGCCGCCGATGTAGATCCGCGTCTCATGCGAGGTCGTCGAGGCCACCGCGATGACGGACTGGCCGATGCTGAAGGTCTGGCTGAGGGTGTGCGTCCCGTACACGCCGGGCGCGCCCTCGACCCCGTTGAGGTGGCCGATGAACTCCACGGTCGTGTTCGCGGGCCAGTAATCCCGTGGCCGGAAGTACACCTGCTGCGAACCGTCCCAGTACCAGGCGCCGACGACGGGCTTGGAGGTGACCAGTTCCAGCGAGCGCTCGACGGCGGCCTTGTCGGTGATCGGGTGGCTGAAGGTCAGCATGATGGGCATCCCGACGCCGTAGGTCTGGCCGGAGCCCTCGAAGATCATCGTGGAGAACGACGACGACGGGTTCATGGTGCGGATCTGCGACGTGGTGGAGATCGGGTGCCCGGTGGCGTCCTTACCGGTCGCGGTCACCGTGTAGGTCGTGTCGACCTCCAGCGCCCAGGTGCTGTGCCAGGACTCGCCGTCGGAGCTCATGGTCCCGGTGACAGCGTCGCCGCTGGTGCGCACGGTGACGTTGGTGAGCTTGCCGTGAGCCGCGGTGACCGTAATGCCCTGTGATGGGTTCGCGTCGGCCCCGTCGGGAGAGATAACGAAGTCCGTGACCGCCTCGGCGGCGCGGGAGCGCTGGACCGCCCCTGGATTGAGCTTGGCGACGGTGGGCCCGCCGCAGGCGGTCAGGCTGGTCGCCGTGGCCGCCACGACGATCGCGATCATGATGGCGGCGCCCCGCCGTGCGTGACTGCCGTACACGGTGATCGACCCCCTCTCGTGATCAGCGTCAGCTTAGCCGCCGGCTCCTTACCGCACGGGCTGAACGCTTTACCACCGCTACCCCGAGTCCGGCCATCGTAAGCAAGGCGATTACCGTCTCCGGCCAGCCGCCCACCACATCGGCCAGCGTCCGGTACGTGATCAGCGGGACCTGTGACTCCAGGATTGCCCGCCGCCAGAGACCGGAGGCGGTGATGAGCTGGCCGGACGGTGCGATGATCGCGCTCGCGCCGGTGGTGCTGGCGACGACCACCGCCCGGTCGCTCTCGATGGCCCGGATCCGTGCCATGTCGAGCTGCTGGTACGTCTCGCCGGTCTGCCCGTCGCGCTCGAAGGTCGCGTCGTTCGTCTGCATGGTGAGCAGGTTCGCCCCGTCGGTCACGTCGGAGCGGACCAGGCCGTCAAATCCGATCTCGTAACAGATCGCTACGCCGAGCCGGATCTTGCCGATGTGGAAGATCACGTTCTTGGTTCCGGCGGTGAAGTTCTCCGGCTGGAGCTCGGGGAGCGAGCTGAACTTGGATATCAGGCCGCGCAACGGGATGTACTCGCCGAACGGCACCAGCTGGCGTTTCACGTAGACCGCGACCGGGCCCTTGCCGGGGAGCCACAACTGTCCCGCGTTACGCAACGGGTTCTCCAGCACCGCCCCGACCAGCACCGGCTTCCCGATGGCGTCCACCGCGCCCATGATCGCCGCGTAGATCTGCGGGTCCTCCGACGGATCGATGCTGGTGGAGTTCTCCGGCCAGATCACCAGGTCGGGGGCTTTGGCCTTGCCGTCCGCGACCTCCTGGGCCAGCGTGATGGTCGCGGCGGCGTGGTTCTGGGTCACGTCCGTGTCGTTGAGCTGGGTGGCGAGCGACGTGCCGCGCGGGACGTCGCCCTGGATCGCGGCTACCTCGGTGGTGGGATCGCCGGCCGCCGACGGTACGAAAGCGTCGCGCAGCGCCGCCCCGGAGAACGTGACCGCCGCCGCGACCACCAGCGCGGCCAGCCAGGCGATGCTCTGTGCTGCCTGTTTATGGGCCGCCCGCTTCCAGGGCTGTTCGAGCACGATCATGGCCAGGCAGCCGGCGGTGAGCGCCACCAGGAACGTCACCCACGGCGTACCGCCGAACGCGGCCCACCCGGCCGACGGCGACGACGCCTGGCTCATGACGAGCCGGCCCCAAGGGAAGCCGCCCCACGGCCACCGGTCGCGAAACGCCTCCGCCGCGACCCACCAGCCCGCGATGGCGGGCGGCCATGCCCAGCGGGGCCAGTCGAGCAGCAGCCGCTGGCCGATGGCGAGCACGCCGAAGATGACCGCCTCCGAGATGGCGAGTGCCGCCCAGGCATACCACGCGACGTTGATTACCCAGGAGAACAGCGGGACGTAGAACGCGAACCCGAACACCAATCCGACGCCGAACGAAGCGCGCAGTCCCCGCCGGTGCAACGCGAGCAGCAGCAGCGCCGGACCGATGAACGCCAGCGGCCAGATCCCGAGCGGCGGGAACGCGGCGGCCAGCAGCCCGCCACCCGCGAGCGCGACGAGCAGCGCGACCCGGGTGCCGCGCCAGCCGCTAGCCGCCAGCCCGCGCCCGCCGGTCTCCGCCTGCGTGGCGTCGCCCCGTGGCTCATCGGGTCCGACCTGGGTGGAGATCACCAGTGCAGCCTAGCTGCCACCGAAAACGTCCAGTTCACACGGTACCTTCACCGACAAGACGGGCAAGTTATTCATTTCACCTCAAGGTGGCAATGTGTTGCGTTAATCTTAGGGCGGATAAACGCCTCGTGGGGGGGCGTGCACTACGGCGCGAAAGCTGGTGCATGGACGTGCGTGAATGGATGCTGCCGTGATCAAGATCCGCTATCGAATTCTTGAGCCCGGGATAAATGCTGATGCTGTGCGCGAGGGATCGCGGGTCGTCGTCTATTTCGTACCGGGATTGTCCGGGTGGCAGCGTCAGGCCGCGCTGCGCCGTTTGCGTCAGGCCGCTCGCCGTGACCAGAAGCCGCCGCTTCCGCCGGTGCCGCTCGCGATCGCCCTGGTGGCGGACCGGGCGAGGATGTCAATGCGCAACCTCGGGGCCATCGTGCGGCTGCACCCAGCGGGCAGCATCGTTCCGATGTTCGGCCTCGCGTCGCTGATCGTCTTGTTCCTGCTGACCTCGGTGTCGGTGCACATCCTGCACGGACCTTCCCGTGCCGCCGGTTCGCCACCCGCGCTCGGCAGTGCCACCCAGCCGCTCACCGCGCGGCCAGGAGCCAGCAAGATGGCAGTCTCGGTAACCTCGCCGGGCACCGGATCTCACACTTCCTCCGGCACCGACGGGGTGGTTCTGGCCTCGGGCTCCGGCGCTAACGACCCGTCGGGGTCCGGCTCTTCCGGCTCTTCCGTTTCTTCCGGGTCCGGGTCCAGCACTGGCACTGGATCGTCTGGTTCCTCGGGCTCTGGCTCGTCGGGATCCGGCTCGTCCTCGGGTGGTTCTGGTGGCGGGAGCTCGGGCACCGGGTCGAGCGGGTCAACGCCCGCGCCCACCGCGACCGCTGGAGTCTCGGCCAACGTCAGCGTGGCTCTCGGCGCCGCCGCCGCGGTCTCGGCGAAAGCCGCCGTCGCTCCGGGATCGATCACGGTCAGCGCGGGCGTCTCGGCCGCCGGGATCACCGCGAACGCCCAGGTCGGTACCACCGCCACCCCCCACCCAACCTCCACCTCAGGCACCTGCGTAGACATCGGCCCGCTAGGCATCTGCCTAACCCTCTAACCCGCCCGCTCAGCCCCCCGGCGCCGCCCCCGCCGCCGTGCCAGCCCCATGGATGGCCCATCGCTGGCGCCATAACGCTACCGATGGGCCATCCATGGGGTCGGGCTCCGAATGAATTGTCCCTTTAGTGGCAATTGCGAGAAGGGCTCGCGCTAACCGGGAGTGGTTTTCTGTGATATGTGCGGAGAATTGTCCGGATTAGCGCGGGCGGACGGAAATGGGGCGCTGGTGGGACGAAATTGCGTACGGGCGGCCGGAAAGGGGGGCGGGGCGAGAGGGAGTGCGGCAACGCGGGGCGGGATAATTCGGGAAAGTCGGAAATGTCACACACGCGCGGGCGCGGGCGCGGGCGTGAGCGCGGGGCAAATCGGGATAAAGCGGCTGCGCGCTCGCGGGCTTGGGCCATTTGGCGGAGCCGGGCCGCGGTCACTGGCTCGCTGAACAACGGGCCGGAGGCCGCGTCGCAGCCGATGCGGCGCAGCAGGCTCGCTTGGGTGCTATCGGTCACATCGGCCGCGACCACCGTCGCGCCGGCCCGGCGGGCGAGGCTGACCAGCGGCTCGAGCAGTGCCCCGTCCGGCGGGGATGTCAGGTCGCGGTGCAGCACCACGCCGGCCACCGGCAGGTCACGCAGCCGGCTCAGGCCCGAGGTTCCCTTGCCGAAGTCGGTGATGACCAGCCGCACGCCGACGGGCAGCGGGGTGGCCAGGGCCGACTCGGAGAACTCGAGGTAGGTGGGCGCGGCGGGCTGCACCCGCTGGCTGGCGGGCAGCGCCACGCTCACCGGGAGGCCGGGCCAGGCGGCCGCGTCGGCGGCCGTCGTCTCCAGCAGCCAGCTGGTCAGGTGGGCGGCCGCCGGGGTGCCCTCGGCGAGCGGCAGGAACACGCTCGCCGTGAGATCGCCGAGCGACGGGTGCCGCCACACCGGCATCGCCCGCGCGGCGCGCAGGTGCCCGTCGGACAGGTCCACGACCGGCAGGTAGGTGATCCCGAACTCGCCGCGCTCGAGTCCGGTGCGGATGGATACCGCCATCGAGCGGACCGGGGTCCGCGTCCGGTCGGCGGGGACCGGCTCGTGGATGACCCAGCGGCCGCGGCCGCTCGCCTTCGCCCGGTAGAGCGCCGCGTCCGCGTCGGCGACGACGCTCGCGTTGAGGCTGGTGGCTGTTCCCACCGCGATGCCGGCGCAGGCGGTGACCTGGAGTTCGCCGCCCGGTATCGGCACCGGCAGGCGTATCTCGTCGAGGATGTCGCGCGCTAGCGCGGGCGCGCTGGCGTACTGCTCGGCCAGCACGAGGAACTCGTCGCCGCCGATCCGGGCCGCGAGAGCGCCATGCTCGGCGGCGACGCGGCCGATGCGCTCGGCGATCGTGCAGAGCAGCGTGTCCCCGGCGTCGTGCCCGTGCTCGTCGTTGACCTTCTTGAAGCCATCCAGGTCGATGTAACAGACTCCCACCCGGCTCTTGGCGGCGGAGAGACGGCTGATCAGTGCGGTACGGTTCGGCAAGCCGGTTAGCGGGTCGTGGGTCGCCTGGTGCATGAGCGTCTGGTTGAGGTAGCGCTGGGCCTGGTCTATCTGGTCCAGGTAGCCAACCGCTAGGGACTCGAGCGCCGCGGGCAGGTTTCCCTCGGCCGTGTTGGCAGCGGCGAGAGCGTCGGCGGCCAGTGCGCGGATCGTGGCGGGGAGCGAACCCTGGCTAGCCGCGAGATCCCGGCCGGCCGCCACGAAACGCCGGGTGTCGAACGTCGGCGTCACCAGCCCGTCGACCAGTTCACCCAGCTCGCTCATGTTCGCTCCTACGGGGTGGGCAATCAATATCAAGCGTCACTATAGGCGACCTGCCCGATACAAGTAGTGCGAATCGGCAAATTCTGTAGCCGGTCGGTCACGGCATGGTTTGGGGCGGCTCGCGGGTCTGGACACGGGCTTGGCGGGTAGGTGACCCTGCATGACGGATAACCCGCAAGACGAGGTCGCGGAACGGGCGGCCGAGATCGCGACGCGTACGTCGGAGCAGCCGCCGGCCGTGCTCGACGGCCGCCGGCGGCCGTGGCGGCACCAGCGGTTCTCCGCGCTCACCGCGGCGACGCGCCGCACGGCCGGCCGGGCGCGCCGTACCGCCAGCGGCGCGCTGAACGGGGTGAACTGGCTGTCCGCCCAGGTGCTCGCCATGGCGCCCAAGATCAAGGTGCGCAGCCGCGACGAGCTGCTCGCGAAGTTCCCCGGCCGGGACACCGAGGACATCGCGGACGCGCTGGTCGACAGCGCGGCGCATGCGACCGCGGCGGCGGGTGGCGCGGCCGGAATGGTCGCGGTGCTGCCGGTGCTGCCCGCGTTCCCCGCCGAGGTGGTGGCCGAGACCCTGGTCGTGGTCGGCGTGGAGATCAAGCTGATCGCGGAGCTGCACGAGCTCTACGGCGTCCCCGCGTCCGGCTCCGGTACGCAGCGGATGCGGGCCTACGTGGCGGCCTGGGCCTCGCGCAGCGGCGTGGCGGTCATCCCCGGCGGGATCGTCTTCGCGGCCGGATCGCCGATCAGCAAGCTGCTGCGCCGCCGGCTCGCCGCCCGGGCAGGCCGCAGCGCGTTCGCTCTCGGCCCGCTGCTGACCGGTGCCGCCGCGGGCGCCTACCTGAATGCCCGTGAAACCCGGCGACTCGGGTCACACATCCGCCGCGACCTGCGGCACCGAAGCTAACCCGCGGCGTCGACGACGGGACCCTCCGCGTCGGTGAGGTAGGCCTCCAGCAGAGTGCGGGCCTCGGTGAAACGGCCTTGCGACAGCAGGTCACGCAGGACGATGTTGCGCTCGAGGAACTCGCCGTGGAACGCCTCGGGATCGGTCACCGCGAGGAAGCCGAGCCGCAGCTCGGTCATCAGCCTGGTGAAGAACTCGTCCGCCCGCACCGAGCCGAGCACCGCCACCAGTGCCCCGTGGAAGCGCAGGTTCGCGGTGCCCACCTGCTGCCACTGCCCGGCGGACTTGGCCTCGCTGGCGTCGGCGACCGCCGCGGCGAGCGGCGCGAGATCGAACGAGTCGCCAGCACTCAGCCGCTCCATCGCGGCCATCTCCAGCATCCGCCGCAGCGTATAGATGTCTCGCACGTCGGCCCGGGTGAGCGACCGCACGGTCACGCCCTTGTGCGGCGAGTACGCGAGCAAATGCTCGCCCATCAGCGTCCGGTAGGCCTCGCGCACGGTGTTCCGCGAGACGTGCAGGGCGGCGGCGATCGCCGCCTCGGGCAGCGCCGCACCCGGCTCGAACTTGCCCTCGAAGATGTACTCGCGGATCAGCGCCGCGGCGCGTTCGGCGGCCGTCGGTACCGGCTCAAGTGAGGGTAGGTCCGGTATATTGTTCAACAGTCGACCGTTGGTTGTTGACAGCGGAGCATGGCACGTAGTGTACTGAAAACGTGACAGCCACACCAGGTGCCGATTCCGCCGTCCGCGCCGCCGCTCTCGCCGCCAAGACGGCCGCGCCGGGACTCGCCGCGGCCGGGCCGGACACCCTGGACGCGGTGCTCCGGTCCATGGCCACCGCGCTTACCGAGCAGGCCGATGCCGTGCTCGCGGCGAACGCCGAGGATATGCGGGCGGCCGCCGACAGCGGCCTGCCGAAGGCCATGCGCGACCGGCTGCTGCTCGATAACCAGCGGCTCGCCGCGATGGCGGACCAGCTTGGCGTGCTGGCAGGCATACCGCACGAGCCGAGCGAACGGCATGTCCGCGACCTCGATGGCGGCCTTACCGTCACCGAGCGGCGCCGCCCGGTCGGCGTGATCGGCGCGAACTTCGAGGCCAGGCCGAACGTCACGGTCGACATCGCCTCGCAGCTCATCAAGTCACGCAACGCGGGCGTGCTGCGCACCGGCTCGGCCGCGCTGCGTTCCGCCGCGGCGCTGGCCGACCACGTGATCGCGCCCGCCCTCGCTTCCCACGGCCTCGACCCGCACGCGATCGGACTGATCCGCACCCCCGGCCAGGAGGCGGCGCGCGCCCTGGTCCGCGAGCCCGGCCTCATCCCGCTGGTGATCTTGCGCGGCAGCGGCGCGAGCACCCGCGCGCTCGCGGCCGAGGCAGCGTCGCACGGGGTGCGCACTCTTGCCCACGCTGACGGCGGCGGAGTGCTTTACATCCATCCTTCCGCAAAACGGCGTGACGCACTCGACCTGGTCGCCGCCAGCCTCGACCGGCTCGGCGTGTGCAACCGGCTCAACCTGCTGCTGATCGACTCAAGTGCCTGGGACGACCTGCTGCCGCCGGTGAGCAAGGTGCTCGCCGGACTGGGCATCACGCCGTCGCTGCCGCCGCACGATCACCCGCTAGGACTCGAGTGGGCGCTCCAGGATGGCCGGGAGGCGACGGTGACGATCGCCCCGGCCGACTCTCCCGCTGGTGCCGCGGCGATCGCCAACGACGAGACCTCCGGGCTGGCGGCTGGCATCGCGGCCGATGACCCGGCGGCCGCGGCGGAGTTCCTGAACGCGTATGCGGGCACCGGCGCGTTCTGGAACGCGACGACGCGGCTGCTCGACGGATACAAGCTGCTGTCGGTACCGGAGACCGGCATCAACATCGACAAGGTGCCGGGCCCACGCGGGCCGGTGACCTTCCGTGACCTGTACCTGCGCCAGTTCGTGGTGACACCAGCGAACAGGCACGGGTGACAGGATCACCGGGGAGAGGTCACTGGCCCGCGAGCGCCCGTTCGGTAAAGCTGTTACGGAACTTGCCGCCCGGGTCGTACCGGTCCGCCAGCGCCGCGAAGTCGGCTAGCCGTGGGTAGGGGAACCCCATCGACGGGCTGAACACCTTGCCCCAGTGCGCTCGTGGCTCGAATGGCGCCAGCGCGGACTCGATCAGCGGCAGCACCTGCGAGACGGCCGGATCCTGATGCCAGGTGAAGTGCAGCCCGATCGTGTCTCGCTGGTAGGCGGGCGATAGCCACAGTGAATCGGCGGCGACCGACCGGATCTCGCTGATCAGCAGCAACGGCGCTATGCGGGGCGCCAGCGGCGCGATCGCGGCCACCGCGTCGGTCAGGTAAGAGCGCGGGACCAGGTACTCCGACTGAATCTCCTCGCCCGCCGACGGGGTGAACTCGGCGCGGAAGTGCGGCAGTCGCGCGTGCCAGGGGCCGGGCACGCCGCCCTGCTGGTTCGCGTACTCCACCGGCATCCCGGGCACCGGGTGCCGCGGTCCGTCGGCTAGCCGCGCACCGTGCCAGGTCGGCGGGGCGCTTTCCCAGCCGGAAGCCGCCTTGATCCACACCTGGTCGAAGACCGACGGGTCCCGCCAGGTGGTGAACACGCTGACGCTGTAAGCGCTGGCGAAGATCTGCTCAGCCAGCGACGCGGCCGGCAGGCCGTCGTACACCCACTGCCGCACGGTGAACGACGGCACCAGGTCCAGCGTCACCGACGTCGCCACTCCGAGCGCACCGAGCGAGACGACGGACCCCTCGAACCCGTCGGCGGACCGGTCCAACGTGACCACGTCACCGGACGCCGTCACCAGGTCGAATCCCGCTACCGAGGCGGCCAGCCCCTGGTTGCCGTCACCGGATCCGTGCGTCCCGGTCGCGCACGCGCCGACGACGCTGATGTGCGGGAGCGAGGCCAAGTTCGGCACCGCCAGGCCCGCCTCGTCGAGCGCGGGGACCAGTTCGCCGTATCGCAGCGCCGCGGCGACCCGGGCCTGCCGGGCGGCGGAGTCGATCTCAACGGCCGGCGGCATGTCCTCGAGCGAGATCAGCGTGCCCGGCGTGTCCGCCACGGTGCTGAACGAGTGCCTGCTGCCTACCGCGTGTACCCGGGATGCCGCCGCGACCGTCCGGCGCAGTTCGTCGAGATCGACGGGTCGCGCCACTTCGGACGCGGAGAACGTCACATTCCCCGCCCAGTTCCTCACGGCTCCACGTTAACGCACCCGCATCGCGAGCATGCACAGGTCATCGCCCGTGGCCAGCGGGGCGAGCCGCCGCGACAAGCCGTCGAGGAACGCCTCGGCGGTCGTCACCGGACTCGCCGCCGCCGAGTCAAGCAACCGGTTGGTGCTTCGGGCTATATCCCGGTCAATCAGCCCGTCGGTGTACCACAGCAGCATGTCGCCGGAGCGCAGCCCGGTCTCGATCGTGCCGTATCCCGCGTCCGGGTCGGCGCCGAGCACCGGCCCGAGCGGGCGGCCGAGCAGTGCCGGCCGGCCGTCGCGGACCAGCACCGGCTCCGGATGCCCGGCCTGGGCCCAGCGCAGGTACGGCACCCCGGGGTAGATCGTCCCGGCGATCACCGAGGCGATCGTCTCGGGCTCCTCGGTCTCGCACACCAGCCGGTTCAGCGCGACGAGCATCTGGTCGCAGCTGAGCCCGGTCGCGGACAGCCCGCGCAGCGCGTTGTTCACCCGCGCCATCCCGGCCGCGGCGGGCAGCCCGTGCCCCGCGACGTCCCCCACCGCGAGGAACAACGACCCGTCTCGGCGCAGCCGCGCCTCGTACCAGTCGCCGCCCGACTTACTGCCCACTTCCGCCGACACGTACTTAACGGCGATTTCATAGTCCGCCGTGCCGACCAGCCGGCTCTCCGCTGGCAGCAGCGCTCGCTGCACGCGCAGGGTCGCCTCTCGCCTGGCCCGCTCGACGGTGACCTTGGCGGCGTGCAGTTCGCGCTCTGTGTGGCGGCTGGCGGTCAGGTCCTTGAAGACCGCGCGCAGCACCAGGATCTTGCCTTCCGGATCGGTGACCGCGGTGGCCGCGACGTGCATGTGCCTGATATCGCCAGCGGGCAGCCGGACGCGGAACTCGATCTCGGAATCCTCGCCGCGTTCGGCCAGGCCGCGGAGCAGGCCCTCGAGAGCGGGCAGGTCTTCGGGGTGCACGACCTCGCGATAGGCGTCCACCGACAGCGGGCCGTCGGCCAGCTCCCGGCCGTGCATCGCGTACATCTCGTACGACCAGGTCACCTCGTCCGAGTACAGATTCCACTCGGCCCAGCCGGTGGCAGGGGCAGCGGTACCGGTCGCCGCTGCCGGGCGGGAGGCGTATTCGGTATCCGGCTGGTGCACTCGCCAGGTCACCAGCAGCTGGCTCCCACGGCGCTGGGCGCGGATGTCCAGCGCGCTGAGCCGGTACTGGCCGTCCCTCATGCCCTGGTGCGGGAAGAGGTCCAGCTTGACCAGCTGCCCGCTGCGCATCGCGTTCGCGTAGCTGGCCACCAGCCCGGTCGTCCCGACTTCCGGGAAGACACTCAGCAGAGTGTGTCCGACGACGGAGTTCCCCTCGTCGTTATGGACATATCTGCTCTCAGCGTTGGCGTAGTCGATGGTGAAGTCGGTGATCTCGCCGCTGGCGTCGGCGATCGGGGTGAGGACGAAGGCGGGCAGCGGCATAAGTTCCGCCAGTTCCGCCAGTTCCTGGCCGGTCGGCGGTGTCCGCTGCCCGGGGACGGCGGCCGGCTGGCGCGGTGCGGGTGCGGTCCACCGTCGGAGTGCCTCCGCGCTGAACAGCGTGATGTTCCCGGCCAGCGCCGGGCCGCCGACCCGGGGCAGCAAGTCCGGGTAGTCGGCGGGTGATATTTGCGACAGCAGCAGGTACGAGGCCTCGGCGATCGGCATGTCGGTTTCCCGCGCGATGCCGCCGAGGTAATCGAACGCGGCGGACAGTCCGCAGCCGATCCGGCCCGCCAGCAGACCCGTCGCCTGCTCGACGATGGCCCGCTGCCGCAAGGCTTCCCGCAGACCGCTGAGCTCGGCGGCGAGCTGATCGATATCCGAACCTGCCATCGGCACCCTCGTCCCGGCGTCGCGGTTCGCCACGCTATATACGCGAATAGTAGTGAAGCCGGCGGTTATTCGTCACGCGAATCCGTTGCGCCGGATGCCTCACCACGTCGATACTCGGCATGTGGTTGGCGAGCAGTTCGCGACTGTGCTCGCGTCGGCCCAAGGAGGGGACGAGGCGGCTTTCGCGGTGTTGTGGCGGGATGGTAACCCGGTTCTTCTCCGGTACCTTCGGGCCATGGCACCGGAGTCCGCGGAGGACGTGGCGGCGGAGACCTGGGTTCAGGTGGTCCGCGGCCTGGCGAAATTCCGCGGCGACGAGTCAGCTTGGCGTGCCTGGCTATTCACCACGGCCCGGCGCCGGCTCCTTGACCAGGCCAGGCAACGGCGCCGCCATCCGACCGAGCCGCTGGAAAACGCGCACCCCGCCGACATGCCGCGGACACCTGATTCGGCGCTGCTGGCGATCGAGAACCTTGGGACGGAACGGGCACTCGCGCTGGTCCGCCGGCTGCCCAAACAGCAGGCCGAGGTCATCCTGCTCCGCGTCGTCGCGGGGCTGGATACCGAGCAGGTCGCGTCCCTCATCGGGTGCACTCAGGGCGCGGTCAGGGTCGCGGCCCACCGGGGACTGCGACGGCTCGCGGCGCTGCTCGAGGAGGCGGGTGTAACGCTGTGACGCCGCGCGGCGTTCCGGACGGTGACATGCCTGACCGTCCGCAGCCTGAGTACTGGGGTTACCCGCCGTTCGGCGACGGGGAACTCGATGCCTGGCTGTCCGGGAACACGGCGGCCGCGCCGCCCGCGGTGGACGAGGCGCTTTCCGCCTTGCTCGCCCAGCCCTCGCGCGCCGAACTGACCGGCGAGAGCCGCGCGCTCGCCGAATTCCGCCGGACACACCGCTCCCGCGGGCACCAGCTTCCGGTGATGTGGCTAGCGAGCGCTGCGGCCCTCATCGTGCTGGTCTGCGGCGCGGCAGCGGTC
>JBEKHI010000072.1:0-25402 GCA_050012355.1 Streptosporangiaceae bacterium
TCGGCGTTGTATGGCTGCTGATCGTGATCCGCAAGCTGACGTCCGGCAACATCTCGGCGCTGCTGATGATCTCCGCCCTGGTGCTAACGCTGCAGACCGCGGTGGTCATCTTCACCGGCAACGTGTGGATGTACTTGCTGCAGTTCCCGCTGGCTAACCTGGCGATGTGCGTGCTGTTCGCCCGCACCGCCCCGACCCGCAAGCCGCTGGTGGCCCAGCTCGCGGCCGAGGTGGTCGCGCTTAAGCAGCCGGATGAGCATCACGAGGGGCTGCACCGCTTCTTCCAGGGCGTCACGTGGTTCTGGGCGGGATTGTTCCTGGTGCTGACCCTGGGCATGGCCGTAATGATGGTGACCGAGCCCTTCACCCTCTTCATAGTGCTGTCCTACGTCGCCACGCTCGTCCTCACCCTGGTCGGCGCGGGAATCTGCGTCGTCTGGTTCATGGCCGTAAGCCGCAAACTAGGCCTACGCCTCCGCTTCGCCGCCGCCTAGCGCCGCACCGCCCCTTCCCCAAGAGCCCGTCTTGCCCCCAGCGATGGCCCATCGCTGGGGGTTTTTGGCTATCGATGGCCCATCGCTGGCGGGCAGTTCTTCTGCGGGGACCACGAGTAGAGCCCGGGACGGATGCCAACGATAGTTCCTGGTGGGTGCTGCATTACCCAGACTCTTCTGTGGGCAGTGCAGCACCCACGAGGAAGAGGCCCCTGGGGTGGG
Organism: Streptosporangiaceae bacterium; assembly: GCA_050012355.1. GTDB lineage: Bacteria > Actinomycetota > Actinomycetes > Streptosporangiales > Streptosporangiaceae > JBEKHI01. The sequence goes on from JBEKHI010000072.1 coordinate 717, forward strand.
GCTACAGCGTGAGGGTGGGCTTCAGCTCGAGGATCTTCGCGAGCAGGCCGTTCACAAAGGCGGGCGACGCGTCGGTGGACAGATCGCGCGCGAGCACCACGGCCTCGCTGATCGCTACCGGGTCGGGGATATCGTCCGCCCACAGCAGCTCGTAGATGCCTAGCCGGAGTATGTTCCGGTCGACGGCGGGCATCCGATCCAGGGTCCAGCCCTCGGCGTTCTCAGTGATCAGCGAGTCGATCTGGTCGCGGTGGGCCGTGACGCCGCGAACGAGCTCCGCCGCGTATTCAGGAGTCGGGGTCTCCCCCAGGCTCTGCCGCTCAGACAGCAGCTCCAGCACCGGTAGTCTGCGAATCTCCGCCTCGAAGAGGACGTCGAGTGCTCGCTTACGCGCCCTGCTCCTGGCGGGCACTTACGCTCGGCCGAGGTACTGGCCGGTGCGGGTGTCCACCCTGATCTTCGCACCGGTGGAGATGAACAGGGGCACCTGGATCTGCGCGCCGGTCTCTAGCGTGGCAGGCTTGGTGCCGCCGGTGGAACGGTCGCCCTGCAGGCCCGGGTCGGTCTGCGAGATGGTCAGCTCGACGGCGGCGGGCAGGTCGACGTATAGCGGGGATCCGTCGTTGAACGCGATTACCACCATCTGCTCCTCGAGCAGGTAATCGGCCCCGTCGCCGACGACCTCGGCGGGGATCCGCGGCTGGTCGTAGGTCTCGGTGTCCATGAACACGAAGTCCCCGCCCTCGCGGTACAGGTACTGCATCTCGCGCTTGTCGACGTTGGCCACGTCGACCTTGACGCCAGCGTTGAAGGTCTTATCGACGACCTTTCCGGAGAGCACGTTCTTCAGCTTGGTGCGGACGAAGGCCGGACCCTTGCCGGGCTTGACGTGCTGGAACTCGACGACATTCCACAGCTGCCCTTCAAGGTTCAGCGTCATGCCGTTCTTCAGGTCGTTGGTGGTCGCCACAAAAGTTCTTTCGTAACAGGACGAGCAGTTCCCTCGTCAATGGTGGTTTACATCCTGGCCCCGCGCCGGAGCCCACGCGGGGAACCCCTCGGTTAGTTTACCGGCTCCGGTTGGTGACGGCACCGCGTGATTACAGAGGTGTAATTGTACTAATGTGTCGTCGTGACGGTGATCGATTATGACCCCGAGACCAGCACCTGGCTGCTGACCACCCCCGCTACCTCGTACGCCTTGCGCGTGGAGCCCAGCGGCGAACTGCGGCACCTGCACTGGGGCCCTCGCCTGACGCTCCCGCAGCTGGCGGTCGACATGCCACGACCAACGCGCGGAACCGGATTCAGCTCGCCGTGGGATGGCACCGAGGAACTACCAGTCGAGGGCGGGCTGCGGTTCGGCGTGCCGTCCCTGCAGGTCCGCTTCGCCGATGGCACCCGCGCCGTCGAATGGGTGCTGGATAGCGCCGACGTCCGGGACGGCCGGATCTTGGAGATCCGGCTGCGTGACCGGCATTACCCGCTGGCCGTGACGGTGAAGTACCGGGTCTTCGATGACTGTGACGTGATCGAGCGTCGTGTCACGCTTGAACATCTGGGCGGCGCTGATCCGATCGAGGTGTTCCGCCTCGATTCCGCCGCGTGGGCCGTGCCGCCGCTGGCCGGGTACCGGGCCAGCTACGTGACTGGCCGGTGGGCCGCCGAGACCCAGCTGCGCCGTTACGAACTACCCGACGGTGAGCTGACGCTGACCAGCCGCCGCGGGACCACCAGCCATCACTTCAACCCGTGGGTGATGCTCGATGACGGGACGGCGAGCGAGACCGCCGGCCAGGTGTGGAGCACCGCGCTGGCGTGGAGCGGCAGCTGGCGGATCACCGTCTCGCGCACGTCGGACGACAGGGTGAGCCTGACGGGCGGTTTCGGGCACGACACCGCCGCCTGGGTCCTGTCCCCCGGCCAATCGCTGACCACGCCGGTGTTCGCCGGGCTATACACCTCGGGCGGGCACGGCGCCACCAGCCGCGGGTGGCATTCCTACGTCCGCTCGCACGTGCTGCCGCATCCTGAAGAGCTCCGTCCGGTGCTATTCAACTCGTGGGAGGCGACCGGGTTCGACGTCAACGAGCAGAACCAGCTCGAACTGGCCCGAGTGGCCGCCGCGATCGGCGTCGAGCTGTTCGTGGTGGACGACGGCTGGTTCGGCGCGCGTACCAACGACACGCGAGGGCTCGGCGACTGGACACCGAACCCGGACAGGTTCGCTGATGGACTGCGCCCGCTCGCGGACGCGGTCCACGACCTCGGCATGAAGTTCGGCATCTGGGTGGAGCCGGAGATGGTCAACCCGGACAGCGACCTGTACCGCGCGCACCCCGATTGGGTGCTGCACTACCGGAACCGGCGGCGTACCGAGGGACGCAACCAGCTGGTGCTGAACTTCGCCCGCCCCGAGGTCTCCGCGTGGGCGCAGGCCTGGCTGGAGGAGCTTGTCGCGTCCAACGGGGTGGATTTCATCAAGTGGGACATGAACCGGTCGTTCACCGAAGCGGGCTGGCCGGACGCGGATGGCGACCCCGAGCGGCTGTGGATCGATCACGTCCGCGCCGTGTACTCGATCATGGACCGGCTGCGCGCTGCGCATCCAGAGCTGCGGATCGAGTCGTGCAGCGGCGGCGGCGGACGGGCGGACCTGGGCATCATGGCGCGCACCGATCAGGTGTGGACCTCCGACAACACCGACGCGCTCGACCGGCTCACGATCCAGGACGGTTATGCGCGGATCTACCCGCCGGGCACGATGAGCGCCTGGGTGACCGACAGCCCGAACCCGCTGACCCGCCGTCTCGTGCCGCTCCGGTTCAGGTTCCATGTGGCGATGGCTGGCGTGCTCGGCGTCGGCGGTGACCTATTGCACTGGTACGAGGCGGAACTCGCGGAGGCCGCCGAGCTGGTCGCGGAGTACAAGCAGGTGCGCGATGTCGTGCAGCACGGCGCGCTGTACCGGCTCTCGCCGACCGACCCGGGCATCACCGCCGTGCAGTACGTGCTTGGCGACCGGGCGGTGGTGTTCGCCTGGCGCCCGTCGCCGCGTTTCGCCCAGCCCGCTGACCCGGTGCCGCTGGCGGGGCTGGATCCCGCGGCCGCCTACCGGGTCGCGGGACGCGAGTACCCGGGAGCGGTGCTGCTCGGCGCGGGCCTGCCCCTCGAGCTACCTGACGGCGACTACGGCAGTGTGATGCACGTGCTCAAGCGAGTGTGACCCGCGGCGCCTCCCGGCCGCGCGCTCCACAAAAGGAACATTGAGGGTATATCGCCGAACGGATGGCCATCTACAAGGCTGTCGATGGGTCATCGCAGGCGCTATGACCCCAGCGATGGGACATCGCTGGGTTCACGGAAGTGCGGGCGCGCGAGCGGCGGGGCGGGAGACGGGGGTCAGGAGAGTAGCTGGGTGAGGCGGTCTCCGACGACTAGGACCGCGGGCTGTGGGTCGCGGGCGAAGTAGGCGGGCTTGTACTCGCGCAGCAGCACCTCGCCGTGTGCGGGCCAGCTGAACTCTGGGCGGCCGAGTACCGAGCGGAATACCTCGTCGGCGGTCTCCGGATGCTCGGCCGCGACGCGGCGCAGCGGGGCCGGGGTGATCGACTCTTCGTCGAGAAACCAGCGCAGCGTTCGTGCGTGGTCTGGATCGGAGGCTAGCGCCGGATAGCGGAACATGCTCTGCACTCTGGCTAGTTCGGGGATGATCAGCAGACCGTCGTTATGGTCATAAATAACGCCTACGGTGCGGGCGTCGGGAATCGGCCACCGCTCGCCGCGGAAGGCTTCCAGCCGGGCGGCGGCCTCGGCGGGCGGCAGGATCAGCGTGTCGGTGCCGAAGTGCGCGACGAACTTGTCCCGGTCCTCCTGTTGCAGCGCCCAGCCACGTTCCAGCAGCCGAGGGTTGCGGAAGGCGTCCGCTGGATGCTCCGCGAGCAGCCGGAACGCTAGCTGTCCGACACCGGCCGCCTGGTAACCGGGGAACGCCGAGGTCATGTCGGCGAGTATCCATCCGGCGCGATCCCGGTCGTCGGGCAGCAGCAGGCCGGTCAGGAAACCGCCGTGCGGCAGCGCGTACCTGGCGGTGAACCGCACCGGATACTCCAGGTCGTCGGCCAGCCCGAGCAACAACCCGGCGCTGAGCACCTCGAAGACGCCATCCACCGGCTCCCTGAGATCCGGTTCGTCGACTGGGGCGGGCCGCCGGGCCGCCCGGCGGCCCCGGATACGCCTGATCATCACTCCGGAATCTTAACCCGGATGACTACCGAGTGTAACTACCTCTGAAGTCCGCAACCCGATGGGCGCGAGCGGACAAGTATGGATGTAAGCACCGTAAAAACGGGAGGCTGTCCGCAATGAAGCAAGTACACCTGTGGTTATCCAGGTGAGTCGCGCGCGAGAACCGGGCGAACGGCTACTCAGCGACGCGGAACTCATCGGGGACTCAGTGCGCGAGCCCGCGTCGTTCGCGGCGCTGTTCGACCGGCACGCCGAGGAGATCGCTCGGTACGTGACCGCGCGGGTCGGACCGGACCTAGCGGATGACGTGACGGCGGAGACGTTCCTCGCCGCGTTCCGCAACCGGGGACGGTACGACATGAGCCGGGTGGATGCGCGCCCGTGGTTGTACGGCATCGCGGTCCGGCAGATCGGGACACACCGGCGAGCCGAGGCGAGGTACCGCAAGCTGACCGCCAGCGCGCTGCCAGACACCGACACCCAGGAATTTGTCGAACGGTCGGCGGAACGAGTCATGGCGCAGCAACTCCGGCCGCGACTCGCCGCCGTGCTCGACGGACTCCGGCGGCAGGACCGCGAGTTGCTGCTGCTGGTGGCCTGGGCGGGCCTGAGCTACGACGAGTGCGCGCAAGCGCTCGGGATCACCGTCAGCGCGGTCAAGTCACGGCTGAACCGGATCCGGACTCGCACCCGGGATGCGCTAGGCGGCGCCAACCCCATGAACACGGAGGAAATCCATGAATGAGCTCGGCCTATTCACGGCGCTACGTCCCGAACCGGGGCCGGTTGACGTAGCCGAGGCCCGGAACCGGGTGGTGGCCGGGATCACCGGCGTCCCGGCGCACCGTCGTAGGACACGGTTCGCGCTGGCGGGCGGGCTGGCCGCGACCGCGGCGGCGGCCGCGATCGTGGTGCCGTCGGTGCTGCCAGGCGGCGGAGGCGGCGCGTTCACCGGCACGGCGTGGGCGGTGGACCGGCAGTCCGACGGAGCGGTGAAGATCACCGTGGAGCAGCAGTTCCACGATCCGGCGGGGCTGGAGCGGGCCCTGCGCGCGGACGGGATCACAGCCTACGTGCTGACGATTCCGATGGTGCGGGCCAAGCCGGCCGGGAGATGGGGCGTGTACCCGGAGTGCTTTTACGATGTACCCGCCGCCGCTTCCTTCAGCTTCGAACCAGCAAATGGCGGGCGCGTGTTCCGGACATGGACGTGGACGATCCGTCCCTCGTCCATACCTGCCGGCGGGGCGCTGCTCCTGCAGAGCATGGTGTACCAGGGCGTCGGCCTCGGCGTGGCCGATCCGGTCATCTTGCGCGACGGGAAGGTGCCGACTACCTGCGAACCGCTCGTTCAGCCGTAGCCGACCGGGCATCCGCGGCCTCAGCCGGCGAGGTCGCGGATTCGCTCGATGAGGGCCACCCGCTCGCGGTGATCAGCGCCCAGCGGAGTCACGTTCAACGTGGTCACACCGGAATCCCGCAGCGCCGCCAGCCGCTCTCGGACGTAGGATTCCGGGCCGATGAGAGACGTACGTTCTGGCAATGAAGCTGGTACAAGTCCGGCTGCCTCATCCTTGCGTCCGGCGAGGTATGCGTCCTGGATCTGGCGGGCGGCGTCGGCGTAGCCGAGCCGTACCGCCAGGTCGTTGTAGAAGTTCTTGCCGCGGGCGCCCATGCCGCCGATATACAGCGCGAATAGCGGCCGGGTCAGGTCGCGCAGCCCGGTCACGTCCTCGCCGATCGCGAGCGGCAGGTTGGCGATGACGTCGAGCGGGCCGAGTGACGGGTCCCGCCGGGTAGAACCATCGGCGAGCGCGGAACCCCAGACCGAAGAGGCCAGTTCCGGGATGTAGAAGATCGGCTCCCAGCCCTCGGCTAGCTCGGCGGCGAGCGCGACGTTCTTCGGCCCGAGGGCGGCCAGCACGATCGGGACGCGCTCGCGGACCGGGTGGTTGATCAGCTTCAGCGGCTTACCGAGGCCCCCGGGCAGCGGGATGTCGTAATGCGATCCGTGGTACTCGAGCCGTTCCCGCCGCCAGACCATCCGGCAGATCTCGATGATCTCCCGGGTCCGGCCCACCGGCGCGTCGTAGCGCACGCCATGCCAGCCCTCGATGACCTGCGGGCCCGACGCGCCGAGGCCGAGGGTGAACCGGCCGCCGGACACGTAGTCAAGGCCCGCCGCGGTCATCGCGGTCAGCGCGGGGGTGCGCGAGTAGATCTGCAGGATGCCGCTGGCGATCTGCAGGCGCTCGGTCTTCGCCGCCAGGTAGCCGAGCTGGCTGACCGCGTCGAAGCTGTACGCCTCGGGGACGAAGACGATATCCAGGCCGGCCTTTTCGTAATCGGCCAGCTCCGCGACGGTCTCACTGAAACCGCCGGCGTAGTTGAGCGCCATTCCGATCCGCATGAGGCAACCCTACCCGGGAGTAACGGCCACGAAGATCCTGTCCAGTTCCGCGGCCGGGTCGGTGGTGAGACCGCTGTGGATCGGGCCCGGCTGGACCATCGTGGACCGCGGCGCCGTCAGCCACCGGATCCGGTCCCCGATCGGCTGCTGCGCGAGCGGTCCCTCCCCGCAGGCCCGCTCGAACGCCCGCAACCCGGCCCGCACCGCCGCCAGGTCCACGTCCGGATCGACCACGAGCAGCCGCTGTTCATCGAGCACGATCCGGGTGCACAGGTAGCGGAACGGCTTCGAATAGACGATGACGCCCACGTTGACCGACTCGCCGCGCTCGACCCTCGGCACCACCCGGATCAGCGCGTACTCGAACACCTCGAGATCGCTCATCGCCGGATCACCTCCGGGACGATCGGCGCGCGGTCGAGCAACTGCGCGACATACGCGTCCGCGCCATGTTCGCCGTACCACTCCTTCGGCACCAGACCCGTTACCTCGGTCAGCAGGTCCTTGGTGACCAGCGGGGCCAGCTTCTGGTGCGCCGCGTCCAGTTCGGTAGCCCGGTCGAGCAGCACGTGCGTGCGGGCATCGAATGGCTTGCGTACGTCGGCGCCTTGCCAGTTGTGGTGGAAGTAGAGCGAGGCGCCGTGGTCGATCAGCCAGATGTTCTTGTGCCAGACGAGCAGGTTCGGGTTACGCCAGGTGCGGTCCACGTTCTGCACCAGCGCGTCGAGCCAGAGCACCTCGCTGGCGAACCCGGAGTCGGCGGTCCAGCCAAGCGGGTCGAACCCGGCCGAGCCGGGCAGGAAGTCCACACCCAGGTTAAGACCCAAGCTGGCCCGCATCAGATCCTGGATCTCCGGGTCGGGCTCGCTAGGCGGGATCCGCGGGTCAAGCTCGGCTAGCACGATCTCGGGGGTGGGCAGCCCGAGACGGCGGGCGAGTTCACCGACGATGATCTCCGCGACCAGGGCGAGCGGTCCCTGTCCCGCGCCGCGGAACTTCATAACGTAGGTCCCGCAGTTATCCGCCTCCACGAGGGCGGGCAAGCTGCCGCCCTCGCGTAGCGGAGTCACATACCTGGTGACCCGGACATGTTCGAGCACGGGCGCCAGGCTACCTGGATCCGTGTTTTGGGTGGTGCTCCGGCCGCTCTGACGGGGTCGGCTGGTTCATCAGGTAGCGCGGAACCCACTCGCTGGGCTGCGATCGGGGCCCCACCGAAACCCGGGGAATCGGCTGCGTCGGCTGGTCCCGCTGGGGCGGCACGCCGACGGTTTGCCGCGGCCTGTGCGCCAGGGCCGTCGCCGTCAGGCCTAGTACCAGCACGACGCACCCGCACCCGGTCAGGACCAGCCACGCGGGGCGGCTGGCGGTGACGAACGCCATGCCGATCGGCCCGCGCAGGTCCGCGTTCACCAGCGCGCCGGTCACCGCGACACCGAGTGCCTGGCCTACCTGGCGGCTGGTCGACGCGATACCGGACGCGAGGCCGGACTGGGCGGCCGGCATCGCCGAGATCGCCTCGGCACTGATCTGGCCGTCGACCAGAGCGAACCCCACACCGAACGCCGCGCCGGCCAGCACGAGATAGCCGATCCAGGAAGCCGCGGACAGCTGCGACATCGCCGCCATGCTCAGCGCGAGCGCGAGCCCGCCCACCGTCAGCGGGAGGCGCGGGCCGCCCTTGTCCGCCAGCCACGTGGCGGTCGGCGGGAAGATCGCTATGGCGGCGGCCGCGGGCAGCATGTCCAGGCCAGCGCGCAGCACAGAAAAGCCCCGCACGTCCTGCAGGTAGATCGTCTCGAGGAAGAGGAACCCGCCCAGGCAGGCGAACGTGGTGACCGCGATCAGCACCGCGCCGGTAAGCGCCGGGCTGCGGAAGAAACGCGGGTTGATCAGCGGGTCCTTCCTGCGCAGTTCCCACACGACGAACACGACGAAGGCCATCCCGGCCACGCCGAACAGGGCGCGGATCTCCGGCGAGCGCCAGCTGGTCCGCGCGCCCTCGATGATCGCGTAGACCAGCGAAGCGAGGCCAGTCGTCACCAGAAGCTGGCCGATCGGGTCGGGTCTGCGCGGCGTCCTGGCCCGCGTTTCCGGCACGAGCAGGTACGCGAGGACGACGGTGACCAGCCCGACCGGGATATTGACCCAGAAGATCGACCGCCAGCCGACCTCAGCCGTCAGTATCCCGCCGAGAACCGGCCCGAGTGCCATGCTCACGCCGAACACGCTGACCCAGACACCGATCGCTCGGGCGCGGTTGGCGGGGGTCGTGTAGATGCTGGAGATGATGGACATGGCCACCGGGTTCAGCATCGACCCGCCGACCGCCTGCACGATGCGGAACGCGATCAGCCATCTGAGGTCGGGCGCGATCGAGCACAGCGCCGACCCCGCCGTGAATATGGTCAGCCCGATCTGGAAGACGCGGCGGCGGCCGAAGCGGTCAGCCGCGGCACCGGCGAACATCAGCAAGCTGGCCAGGACCATCGTGTAGCCATCGACGATCCACTGCAGACCCGATACCGAGGCACCAAGTCCTTTGGAGATCGTCGGTAGCGCGATATTCACGATCGTGTTGTCGAGGCCGACGATGAACAGGCTCATGCAGCATATGAGGAGAACAATCAGACGGCGCCTGCGGGTGATCCTGGGCAAGTCCACCTCGGCTCTAACAACACGCGCAACATGCGTGACGTTGGTAGTTATTCTGTATAACGCGCCAAGCTTGGCACTCAATGTGTCCCACACACCACTGCTTGTCAGCGTCATGTTACCGAACCGCGATGCAATCGTTTGCAGGCCGCGATGAAGGACTGAAAGTTTCAGGCTTTCCGAGGGGCGTGGCGCGTCACGAAATAAGGTGATTTTGCGGCACGATGCGATCCTTAATGTGATTTTCCGCCCCGCACATCTGGACTATTTCGTCCGTAATGTCCATTATGCTGGTTTTGGCCGTCCCTGACACCCCTCCCGCCACCCCAGTGATGTCCCATCGATGGCGCCATAGGCCCTGCGGTGGGCCATCCGTGGCATTCAAGACGTGCTATTCCGGGGCGGTGAGATAGCTGACGACCATGTCCCCGGCCATCCGCCGGTATTGCTCGCGTCGCGCCGGATCGAGCGGATCGACGTCGAAGATAGCGCCGAAGGTGTACCGGTTGGAGACGCGGAAGAAGCAGAACGCGCTAATCAGCAAGTGCACGTCAATCGCCTCCGCGTGACGGAGAAACGCTCCTGAGGCGTAACCACGCTCGAGGATGCTGGCCACCACCGACACGGCGCGGGTGTTGAGCTCGGATAGCGCCGGTGATTTGGCGATGAACTCGCCATGGTGGATGTTCTCAGCGGCCACCATCCTGATGAAGTCCGGGTGCGACTCATGGTGGTCGAAGGTGAGCTCAGCGAGCCTGCGGATGGCGGAGACCGGGTCCAGGTGCTCGACATCCATCCGCTCCGCGCTCCTGGCGACCGAATAGGCCTGCTCGAGCGCGGCGATGTAGAGCTGTTCCTTGCCGCCGAAGTAGTAATAGATCATCCGCTTGGTGGTCCGGGTCTTGTCGGCGATCTCGTCGATGCGCGCCCCCGAGTAGCCGCGCCGAGCGAACTCGGCGATCGCGACATCGAGGATCTCCCCCCGGGTGCGCTCAGGGTCTCGCTGCCGGTCCGAGCCGACGTCCGCCCGGCCCGCGGCGGAAATATCCCCCATCACCCTCACCTCTCGTCGTGACCATATCGCCACGCTTCATCCGGTAACAGCATCTTTACAACGACGGCCCTGGTCCGGTAGACACATTATGAACTATCTAGTTAGTACAGACATATTCAGGGAGGCCAGTTGCCCGGATTGGAGCACCTGACCCTGCTCAGGGTGTCACCCTGCGATCTGGTGTCGGTCGCCGCTGAAGCCGGTTTCACCGCGGTTGGACTGCGGATCAGCCCGGTCACCGATGGTGAGCAGCCCTGGCCGGTGCGGCCAGGCTCCGCCCTGCTGGCCGAGACGGTGCGCCGCTGCGCCGATACCGGGGTAACCGTGCTCGGCGTCGAAGGGATCAGGCTCAGCCACCGGCCCGCGGATTACCTGCCAGTCCTCGAGTCCGCGGCCGAGCTTGGCGCCCGGTACGTCAACGCCATCTGCGAGGATCCCGACCAGGCCCGGCTGTCCGACACGTTCGCCGGGCTGGTCGAGGCGGCGGCGCCTTATCGTGTCCGCCCGCTGATCGAGTTCATGGCTTACCGGAGCGTCGCCACCCTGAAGGACGCGGTAACCATCGCGGCCAGCTCCGGTGGCGGCGGGATTCTCGTTGACGCCTTGCACGTCCAGCGGTGCGGCGTCGCCCTGGCCGACCTGCACGCGGTCGATCGGGGCCTGCTCAGTTACCTCCAGCTCTGCGACGCGCCGCTGGCGGCGCCCGCCGATCAGATACGCGAGGCCCGCGGTGACCGGCTGCTGCCCGGCGACGGTGAACTTCCGCTGCGCGACCTGCTCGCCGCGCTGCCCGCGGACATCCCGGTCACCGTGGAAGCACCGTCGCCGGCCGGCGGGGAGACGCCCAGCGAATTCGCGGCCCGAGCCCGGCTCGCACTCGGATCAGTTCTTTCTCACCCGCAAAGGAGCGACCATAATGCCCGGACGGCTCGCGGTCCGCGATCTGACCAAGCATTACGGCGGGGTCCAAGCGCTGCGCGGCGTCACGTTGCACGTGGACGCCGGTGAGGTGCTCGGCATAGTCGGCGACAACGGCGCCGGCAAGTCCACTCTGCTGAAGATCCTGTCCGGAGCGAACTTCCCGTCATCCGGCCAGGTACTGCTTGACGACAAGCCGGTGCGCTTCGCCAACCCGGCGGCCGCGCATGAAGCCGGGGTCGCGACCGTCTACCAGGACCTAGCGCTCGCGGGCCAGCGTGACGTGGTGGCCAACTTCTTCCTCGGCCGGGAGAAGCTGTCCGGCAACTGGCTGGCCCGCCGGGTCGGCTGGCTGGACAGCAAGGCCATGGCCGCCCACACGCTGAGCGAACTCGCCCGGCTGCACACCCGGATCCCGGATGTGCATCTCGCGTCCCGGGACCTGTCCGGCGGGCAGCGGCAAGCACTGGCCATCGCCCGCGCGGCCGCCTGGAGCAGCAAGGTCCTGCTGCTCGATGAGCCGACGAGCGCTCTCGGCGTCGAGCAGCAACAGCAGGTCCTCGAGCTGATCCGCCGGGTCTCCAGCGAGGGCATCGCGGTCATCCTGATCTCCCATCAGATGCAGGACGTCCTCGCGGTGTGCGACCGGGTTGTCGTGCTCCGCCTCGGACTAGCCGCCGCCACCCTGACGGGCGCCGATCTGACCAGCGAGAACCTGATCGGTTTCATCACCGGTGCGATGACGGGGAAGCGCCAATGACGAGCCGGACTGACACCGATCCGGCGCGCTACTCACTGTGGCTACGCGGACAGGCGGCGATCCGCGACCTGTGGATCGGCGGCGTGCTGCTGGTGCTGATCATCGCGTTCAGCATCGACTCACCTTATTTCCTGACCCGCGCCAACTGGCTGAACACCTCAAGCACCGCGACCGAGGTGCTGTTGCTGGCGGTCGGCGAGACGTTCGTGATCTGCGCCGGCGGGATCGACCTATCGGTCGGCGCGGTGCTCGGTTTCTCCGGCACGGCGGGCGCCTGGGTGATGGCACACGGATTCGCGGCCACCAACGGCGCCGCCGTCGGCGCGGTCACCGCCGGGTTCATCGCCGCGATAGCGGTCGGTGCCGGGTTCGGCCTGCTCAACGGATTCCTCGTCGCCTGGGCGGGCGTCCCGCCCTTCGTCGTGACCCTCGGCACCCTCGGCATGGCGACCGGATTCGGCTACCTGCTCAACAACGGCCAGGAGATCTCGGCGATACCGGGATCGGTCACCACGTTTGGCAACACCAACCTCGGCGGGTGGATACCAGTACCCGTCCTCATCACGGCCGTCATCACGATCTGGTGCGGCCTGCTGCTAGCCAAGACCCGGTTCGGCGCGTACGCGCTGAGCATCGGCGACAGCCGGGAGGCCGTCGTCCGGGCCGGCATCAACGATCGCCGCTACCTGCTGAAGATCTATCTGCTCTCCGGGGCGCTCGCCGGCGTGGCCTCCGTCCTGGTCATGGCCCGCCTTGGCGCGGGCTCACCCGTCTCCGGTGCCACCGACAACCTCAACGCCATCGCCGCCGTGGTCATCGGCGGGGCGAGCCTGTTCGGCGGCCGGGGAACCATCATCGGCTCGGTGATCGGGACCGCGATCATCGCGGTCTTGCTCACCGGGCTCGTACTCGTCAACGTCCCGTCGTTCTGGCAGGAGGTCGCGGTCGGTGCGGTGCTCATCGCCGCCGTCTACATCGACCAGGGCCGGAACCGGCGGAGCAGCACCCGGTAAACGCGAGTTCAAAGGAGAACCACATGAGAAGAACGAGACGGTGGGCGACGCTGCTGCCGGTGGCCGCTGGAGCCACCATCGCGATAGCGGCCTGCTCATCATCACCATCGACAGCGAGTTCCGGAAGCAGCTCGCCGGCCAAGCACTACACGATCGCTTACGTTCCCGGGGCGACCGGGGTGGCGTTCTACGACACGTTGCTGTCCGGGATGAAGACCAAGGCGGCGTCGCTCGGCATGAGCGTCACCTACCAGGGCTCGCCGAACTTCGACCCGAGCGATCAGACGCCCGTCGTGGAGGCGGTCTGCACCTCCCGCCCCAACGTGCTCGTCGTCTCCCCCACCGACCCAGTCGCGATGGCACCGGCCATCGCCACCTGTCTCAATGAGGGCATTCCGGTCATCACCGTGGACACCGGGCTGTCGAACACCTCCAAGCTCACCAGCGAGATCACGACCAACAACGACTCGGGCGGCAAGGCGGCCGCGGATTATGTCGGGAAAGCGCTCGGCGGCAAGGGCCAGGTCGCGCTGCTGAGCCTGTCGCCAACCGCGACCACTCAGGTGGAACGGATCCAGTCCTTCGAGCAGGAGATCAAGGCGACGTATCCGGGCATCACCGTGCTGCCCGTCCAGTACACCGCGCAGGCCACCAGCGACAGCGAGACCGTGGCGCGTTCCATCCTCGCGGCGCACCCGGGCGTCAAGGCCTTCTTCGGCAGCGCCGAGCCCAACGCCGAGGGAGTCGCGGCCGCGGTCAAGGCGCTCAACCTGACCGGCAAGGTGCTCAACGTGGGCTTCGACGCCAGCCCCACCGAGGTCGGGCTGCTCAAGTCGGGCGGGATCAACGCGACCGTGGCGCAGCTAGCGGCGCAGGAGGGAGCGGACGCGGCGCAGTTCGCCTACGACAAGATCACCGGCGACACGGGCGCCATCTCCGCCTCGGTCCAGCTCCCCGACGTGCTGATTACCAGCGCGGATGCCAGCCAGAGCTCGTACACGAAGTACTTCTACATCCCCTGATCGGCGGAGCTCATTGCGTGCGATTGTCCTAGGAGAAACTCCCTGGTCACTGCGCGTCGCTGACGGCTGGCCGGAACCCGCGGCGGGTTCCGGCCAGGTCGTCGTGCACGTGCGGGGCGTCGGCATCTGCGGCTCGGACCTGGCACTGGTGTCGGGCAGGCGTCAGGCTCCGGCCTACCCGTGGATCCCCGGCCATGAGGCCACCGGGGAGATCGTCTCGGCCGGGGACGGCGTGGACCCCGCCAGGATCGGCCAGCGGGTGGTCATCGAACCCAACTATCCATGCCTGCGCTGTCCCGCCTGCCGGGCGGGGCTGACCTCGATGTGCCCGGACCGGGTGATCGCCGGTTTCACCGAGCCCGGCCTGCTCGCCGAATACGTCGCGGTACCCGCGGAGTTCGCCTGGCCGGTACCTGATAGCTGGACCGACGCCGACGCGGCCTGCGCGGAGCCGCTGACCGTGGCGCAGGCCGCGATCAGACGGAGCGGGAGCGATTCCGACGGGGACAGTCTCGTCATCGGCGCCGGATCGCAGGGCGCGCTGCTGTGCCTGGCGCTGATCGCGCGCGGGAACCCGGTGCACGTCCTCGAGCCCAACGCCGGCCGCCGGCAGCTCGCCGTCTCGCTCGGCGCCAAGGCGGCCGAGCCAGGCGATGCCGGCTTTCCGGTCGTTTTCGAGACCTCAGGCCAGGAATCCGCGATGAGCGAAGCGATCGGCCGGGCCGCCTACGGCGCGACCGTCATGCTGATCGGCCTGGGCAGCCACACCTACCGGATTAACGCGGAACTCGTGGTCCGGCGGCAACTCACGCTGCGCGGGTCCATGATCTACGACCACCCCGCTGACTTCGCCGGCACGCTGAGCCTGCGCGGCCTGTCCCCCGGTCAGGTGCTGCGAGCCGAGTATCCGTTCACGGAAGCGGCGGCCGCGTTCCTGGCCGCGCGCGACATTCCCGGCAAGACCTGGATCACCTGGGCCGGCTGATGGCGACGAGGGGGATGAACAGGTCGTCGACGATCGCGAGGATCCGCTCCGGCGGGATCGCCTGGTAGGTCATCAGCATGTCGTGGCGGATCAGGTCGGACGGCATGGTCAGGACGGCCGGGTGGATGCGGTCGAGGTCGATCTCGCCGCGCTCGTGCGCCCGGGCGAAGACCTGGCTTGATGGCATCGGGAGATCGGCTAGGAGCTTCTCGCGTATCTGGGCAGGGGTGAGGCCGGTACTGGCCAGCAGGCCGGAGAACACGGCGCTGACGGCGGCGGCGAAGCCGACCCGCGTGCTGCTGAAGCTGCTGAGCAGCGCGATCATGTCACCCCGCAGGCTCCCGGTGTCGGGGGTCTCGACGGGGTGCGTCGTGGCGTAGTGGCGGATGGCGGCGAGTACCAGGTCGTCCTTGCCGTGCCAGCGCCGGTACAGCACCGCCACGCCCGTCTTCGCCCGGGCCGCGACCGACTCCATGGTCAGCCTGGCGAAGCCGGCCTCCACGAGCTCCTGCCAGGCGGCCTCCAGCAGCGCGGCCTCCAGTTCCTCCCCGCGCCGCCGCCGGGGCTGTTGTGCCTGCTCGGTCATGACAACCAGCATAGCGGCCTCGGCAGAAATAAGAGAAGCTTGCTTTCCTTAACGACGCGACCTACTCTGAATAAGAGAAGTATTCATCTCTTATGGAGGAAGGGGCAGCATGGCAGCGACACCAGCCCAGAAGCTGGATCCCGCGGTAATCAAGACCGCCCTGATCATCATCGTTGGCGGGCTGGCTGTCGTCTTCGATACGACGATCGTCACTGTAGCCTTGCATACACTCTCGGTGAAGCTGCACGCTCCGGTCGCGACGGTCCAGTGGGTGACCACCGGCTACCTGCTGGCGCTCGGCATCACGGTGCCGCTCAGCGCCTGGGGCCTGAAACGGTTCGGCGGCAAACGGCTATGGATCTTCGCCCTCGCCGTCTTCCTGGTCGGCTCGGTCGGGGCCAGTCTCGCGTGGAACATCGACTCGCTCATCGGCTGGCGGGTCGTCGAGGGTATCGGCGGCGGCCTCATGCTCCCGCTGATGAGCACGCTCATCTTCCAGGCCGCGGGCGGCAAGTCGCTCGGACGGCTCGTCACCTATGTCGCGCTGCCGGCGCTGCTCGGCCCGGTCCTCGGCCCCGTGATCGGCGGCGCCATCTTGACCCACCTGAGCTGGCGGTTCATGTTCTGGGTAAACGTGCCGTTCTGCGTCGCCGGCATCCTGCTCGCCTGGCGGTACCTGAACGTCGACGAGCCCGCCCGCCCGGGAGCCAGGGCCCGACTCGACGTGGCCGGGCTCCTGCTCGCCGCGCCGGGTATCTCGGTCATCCTGCTGGGCCTCGCCAACGCTGGCACCGCCGTCGGGTTCGCTCACCCGGACGTCATCATCCCGCTCGTCATCGGCGCCGCACTGCTCGCGGCCTTCACCGGCTACGCGCTGCGCAAGAGCGACCCGCTCGTCGAGATCCGGCTGCTCGCCAAGCGGTCGGTCGGTTCCTCAAGTGCGGTGCTCTTCTTCTCCGGCTTCTCCCTGTACGGTGCGATGCTCCTGCTGCCGCTGTTCTACCAGGACGTGCGCGGCACCACCGCGCTCGCCGCCGGGGTCATGCTCGTCCCACAGGGCGTCGGCACCCTGCTGTCCCGCTTGGTCGCGGGGAAAAACATCGACCGGTTCGGCTCCCGCGTCATCGCCCTGGGCGGCTTCGCCATCGTCGCCGCCGCCACCGTGCCGTTCGCGTTCGCCGGGCCGCACACCAACGGCTGGCTGCTCGCCCTCTGGATGATCATCCGCGGGTTCGGCCTCGGGGCCGTCACCATGCCGGTGATGGTCGCCAGCTACATCGGCCTCGACAAGCAGCAGATCCCGCACTCCAGCGTGCTCACCAGGACCGCGCAGCAGATCGGCGGCTCGTTCGGCACCGCTGTCCTGGCGGTGGTACTCGAGAGCGCCATCGCCGCGCACCCAGCCACGCTGGCGGACGCGTTCCACGTGGCGTTCTGGTGGTCGGCAGGCTTCTCAGCCATCGCCGTGCTGCTCTCGCTGTGGCTCCCCGGTCCCCAGCGGGTGCCCGAGCCCAGCGGCGCTAGCGCGCCCGGCCAGCGCACCGATCGCGTCGGGGCCTAGAGCTGGCCGTTCGCGAAGCCATGTTCGGCCAGCGCCGCCGCTTCCGACCAGTAGGTAGCAACCAGCCGCGAGGGGATCACGGTCCCGACGATGGCGCCGGCCGCGAGCGTATCGAGATAGGCCGACGCGGCCGGGGGCGCCCCGTCCGCCAGCACCTGGATCGGCACCCCGCCCGCGATGGCTCCCATCAGATACGCCGTGAGCCACAGCGAATAGCTGAACAGGTCACCGAGGTCCCCGCGCGCGTTGTCCAGCCAGCCGCTGCGGCTGGCGAACGCCTCGAACTGGCCGCGCAGCCGTCGGCGTCCAGGTCCAGCGCCGCCAGTAGCTCGGTCACCGGCCGGCGGAGGTAGTCGGGCCCGGCACCGCGAACCATCGCCAGCACCCGTCCGGCCTTGAGCCACGGGATATGGGCGATCGAGTGCGCGAGCGCCTCGCGCGTTCCGTCGGGCACCGCGCCGAAGCAGGCGGCCCGGCGGACGCCGTGGGCCGTGTTGCCCGCGAGGCTCTCCAGCGCGGCGTGCTGCACGAGCGACGGCACCGACAGCACGGCGTCGATGCCGCGGCCGGTCAGGAACTCGCGCATCACCTCATCGTCGTCGCGCCACAACCGGGCAAACGGCGCGGCGTACTCCAGGTAACCGTCGATGTGACGGGCGGGCAGCACCATCGCCAGCGTCGGGAAGTACTCGGCTCCGGTGTCGGCCACCCAGGTCGCTCCGGCCGCCGCGGCCAGCCGCGCCGCCGCGCCGTTGACCGAGTTCCAGTTGGAGTAAAAGGCGACGGCCGAATCAGGGAACAACGCGACGGCGGCGCCATCGCCTACCGCTTGCCAGGCGCGGCCCGCGGTACGCAGCGCGCCAGCGGTTTCGCCGGGTGCCGGGTCAACAACGATGCGCAGGTCCAGTTCGGGATGCCGCTGGCACAGCAACGCGGCCGCCTGGGCGCGAGACGGGTGCGTCATCACCGCGGCCGATAGCATCACGGACCCCATTAGACTGAGCCTCCCCCAAAAATCAGCAAATGTCGATGATATTCTCGTTGCTAACGGGGGCAACGGGAGAAAACAAGATGATACGGGTGGCCATCGCTGGTGTCGGCAACTGCGCGTCCAGCCTCGTGCAGGCAGTGACGGCGGCGCGGCTCGCGCCCGGCGGCCCGGGAGTGGCTCATCCGCGCGTCGGCCGTTACGGCGTTGAGGACATCGAGTTCGTGGCGGCCTTCGATGCCGATGAGCGCAAGGTCGGCCACGACCTCGCTGATGCGATCGGCGCCGCGCCGAACTGCACCACCAGTTACCTTCAGGTGCCGCCGACCGGTGTAGTAGTCGGCTGTGGCCCGGTCGCGGACGGCGTGGGACCGCTGACCGCCAGCCTTGTGCGGGTGGCCGCGGCGGCGAGGACAGCATCGTTCGACGATGTGAGCCAGGCGCTGCTCGCGGCGCGGGCCGATGTGCTCATCTGCTACCTGCCAGTCGGGTCCGCCAAGGCCACCGCCGGTTACGCGGGCGCCGCGGTCACCGCCGGCACCGCCTTCGTGAACTGCAACCCGGAGCTCATCGCGACCGATCCCGAGTGGCAGGAGCGTTTCGCGCGCAGCGGCGTCCCGCTGCTCGGCGATGACATCAAGAGCCAGCTCGGCGCGACGACGCTGCACCGAATGCTGATCGACTTGTGCGCCTCCCGGGGCGCGGTGATCGATCGCACGTACCAGCTCAACGTCGGCGGCAACACCGACTTCCTGAACATGCGTGATCCGGAACGCGCCGCGAGCAAGCGCGCCTCCAAGATGTCGGCGCTGCGGTCGCGGCTCGGCGAGGACGCGGAGTTCGGCGCCGGGCCTAGCGATTACGTTCCTCACCTAGCCGACCGTAAGGTCGCTCACATATCTCTGGAGGGCCGCTCGCTGCTCGGCACGCCGTTCTCCATCGAGGCCAAGCTCTCGGTCGAGGACAGCCCGAACTCGGCCGGCATCGCGGTAGATGCGGTGCGGGCCGCCAAGGTGGCCGCTGAGCGCGGCATCGGGGGCCCGGTGTACGACGTCTGCGGCTACCTGTTCAAGACCCCGCCACGGCCGGAGAGCGACGCCGTCGCGGACGAGCTGATGACCCGCTTCGCCGACGAGCGCCGCTAGCGGGGCTCGCCGCGGGCGAGGTCGGCCAGCACGCCAGCGAGCGTCTCCTCGTCGGCCGGAACACCCGCCTGCGGCTTGCCGAGACCGTTGAGCACCACGAACCGGGTGCCGCTGCGGTATTTCTTGTCCCGCTGCCACGCGTCCCGCAGCGTGGCCAGATCGAATGAGCCGGAGACCGGCAGCCCAACCGAGGACAGCAGCTCGCGGTGCAGGTTCACCAGCTCCGCGTCGATGCGTCCTTGCCGGAATGCCAGGTACGCGGCGGCCATCATGCCGAGCGCGACGGCTTGGCCGTCGTCCATCCGGTCCGGTCCGCTCACCTGCTCGAAGGCGTGACCGAAGGTGTGCCCGTAGTTCAGGAACAGCCGGTCGCCCTGCTCGCGTTCATCGCCGCTGACGATACTGGCCTTGACCGCGACGCTTCCGGCCACCGCCTCGGTCAGCGCCGGGAAGTCCCGTTCCCGCAACTGTCCGGCGCGTGATCGCAAGAGGTCGACCAGACCGTCGCCGCTGATCAGCGCGTGCTTGACTATCTCGGCGAGGCCGGCGCCGTACTCGGCCGATGCGGCCGCGGCGACCGGCACGTCCGAGATGACCGCGACCGGCTGGTGCATGAGGCCGAGCAGGTTGCGTCCGAGCGGCAAGTTGAGCGACGCCTTGCCGCCAACCGACGCGTCGGCCTGCGCGGCGAGCGTGGTCGGCACCAGCGCCAGCGGCATCCCCCGGTTATAGGTAGCGGCGAGGAATCCCGCGAGGTCACACGTCACCTCGCCACCGACCCCGACGATGAGGTCGTTCTTGTGCACTGCCAGATCGGCGAGCGCGTCGGCGAGCTCGGAGACGGTTCCCAGCGACTTGGCCGCCTGGCTATCCGGGACCGTCAGCACCCGCGGTTCCAGACCGGAATCGCCCAGGGCGCGCGCCACCGTTTCCGCCGCGGCGCCGGCCGAACCCGCGGCGAGCACGACCGCGGTCCTCGCGTAGGGCAGCGACGGCAGCAGCCGCCCGGTCGCTTCCAGCAGGTCGGTCCCGACATGCGCGTTGTATGTCCCGCCGACGCAGGACACCAGCACCGTCGTCGTGCCGGCGGGCGCTCCGGAGACCGCGACCAGCCGGGACAAGATGTCCAGCGAAATCGCTTCCGGGCGCCGTCCGTCGGTGGCGACCATCAGCGACGCGACGGACTCATACACCGCGAGCCGTCGTGCGTACAGTTCTTTCAGGCCCGGACGGGCGAGCAGCGGCCGGTAGGTATCTCCGGCTATCCGCAGCATCGCCTCGTCGTACCCCACCCGCAGGTAGACGACGGACGCCGATTTCAGCAGTTCCCTGGTCGCGGGGTGCTCAGCCGCTCCCCCGCCGAGCGCCAGCACCGCGTCTGGCCCGTCCAGCAGCGAGCCGACCACCTGATGTTCCAGCTGCCGGAAGGCAGGCTCACCGTCGGCGGCGAAGATATCCCGGACCGAGCGTCGTTCACGCTGCTCGATCACCAGGTCGCTGTCGGTGAACGGCAGGCCGAGCTTGTCGGCGAGCAGGTGCCCCACCGTGGTCTTGCCGGCTCCCATGAAGCCGACCAGGACGATCATCCGGAGAGGCCCGCTATCGCGCGCAGCGCCAGCTCGTATGAGCCGAAACCGAACCCGGCGATGATCCCGTTGGCGACCCCGGTGATCACCGACTTCTCCCGGAACGGTTCCAGCTCACCCCGGGCGGCGACGTTGGAGATGTGCACCTCGATCAGCGGCGCGGTGCGCATCTTCACCGCGTCCCGCAGCGCGTACGAGTAGTGGGTCAGCGCGCCGGCGTTCAGCACCACCGGGATGGAGCCGTCGGCGGCCTCGTGCAGCCAGCCGAGCAGCTCGCCCTCGCTGTCGGTCTGCCGGGTCTCAACCTCGAAGCCCAGCTGGCTCCCCACCTCGGAACACAGCTTCACCAGGTCGGCGTACGTCGCCGCTCCGTAAATCTCGGGCTCCCGCTTGCCCAGCCTGCCCAGGTTCGGCCCGTTCAGCACCAGCACCGGTTGTGTCATCCGCTGACCCCTTGGTACGCCTGCTCCAGCATGTCCTCGGCCGGGTTGTCCAGGATCACCGGGTGCCCGATGCCGTCCAGCACGACGAAACGCAGCCGCGCGCCCCGTGACTTCTTGTCCACCGACATGGTCGCGCGCAGCTCGGGCCAGGCTCCGGGGCGGTAGGACACCGGCAGCCCGACCGAGGTCAGGATGTTCCGGTGCCGGTCCACGTCGTCGGCCGACAGGTGGCCGGCGAGCCGCGCCAGTTCGGCGGCGAACACCATCCCGATCGACACCGCGAACCCGTGCCGGAACTGGTAATTCTCCGCGCGTTCGATGGCGTGCCCGAGGGTGTGCCCGTAGTTGAGCGTCTCGCGCAGCCCGGACTCGCGCAGGTCGGCGGACACAACGGCCGCCTTCATCTTGATCGCCCGCTCGATCAGCTCGCGGCTGTGCGTACCGTGCGGCACCGCCGCACCGGCCGGGTCGGCCTCGACCAGCTTCAGTATCGAGACATCGTGGATGAACCCGGCCTTGACCACCTCGGCGAGCCCGCTCGCGTAGTCCTGCGCGGGCACCGTCTCCAGGGTGGCGAGGTCGGCGAGTACCCCGGCGGGCGGGTAGAAGGCGCCGACCAGGTTCTTGCCCTCCGGCAGGTCGATCGCGGTCTTGCCGCCGACGGCCGCGTCCACCATGGCCAGCAACGTGGTCGGCAGCAACACGACACGCACCCCGCGCAGCCAGGTCGCGGCCACGAAACCGGCTAGGTCGGTGGCCGCCCCGCCGCCGATCCCGACGACGACGTCGGTCCTGGTGAACTTGGCCGCCGCCAGCGACGACCACAGCCGGGCGGCGACCTCGACGGTCTTGGCCGCCTCCCCGTCGGGTACCTTCTCGGCCAGCACCTGGTACCCGGCCTCGGACAGCACGTTCATCGCCGGACGCGCGATCGCGGCGACCGACGCCGTCGAGATCACCACGACCGACCGGGCCTTGCCCCCGACCAGCGCGGGCAGTTCGCTGAGCACGCCGGTCCCGACGACGACGTCGTAGGGCTGGTCGCCGCCGACCGGGATGCGGGTCACGGTCACGAGTCGCTCCCTGGAAGCTTGTCCGCGATCTCCATCGCGATCTCCTCGGGTGATAGCTCGTCAACGTTCACCGTCAACGTGGCCAGTTCCGAGTACACCGGCCGCCGCTGTTCCAGCATCGAGCGGAGCATGCCACGCGGGTTGCCCGGCAGCACGACCCGCGGCCGGTCCAGGCCGGTGCGCTTGGCAACCGCCGCGAACCCCGCCTCCAGGTAGACAACGGTGCACTCGGAGATCTGCCGCCGCACGTCCGGGTCGAGCACCGCGCCGCTGCCGAGGGCGACCACGCCGCCGCCGTCGTCCAGGCAGCGGGCGACCGCCGCCCTCTCGAGCTCGCGGAACGGGGCTTCGCCATCCTCCACGAACACATCGCCCACCGGTTTGCCGGCGGCCCGCTCGACCGCCGTGTCCGTGTCGGCGAACCGCACGCCAAGCCGCCGCGCGAGCAGCGCGCCCACCGTGGACTTACCCGATCCAGGCGGACCGATCAAAATGACGGCGCTCACGCGATCACCAGCGATTTCAGGTAGCCCTCCACGTTGCGCCGCAGCTCGTCCACCGAGTCACCGCCGAACTTCTCGGTGACCGCGTCGGCGAGCACCAGCGCCACCATCGCCTCGGTCACGACTCCCGCGGCGGGCACGGCCGTCGCGTCGCTGCGCTGGTTGATCGCCTTGGCGGGCTCGAGGCTCACCACGTCGATCGTGTCCAGTGCCTTCGGGACCGTTGAGATCGGCTTCATCGCGGCCCGGACCCGGAGCAGCTCGCCCGTGGTCATGCCGCCCTCGATACCGCCGGCCCGGTTGGTCCGCCGCCGCACCCCTTGTGCACCGAACTCGATCTCGTCGTGAGCGCCGGACCCATACCGCGCCGCCGTTACGAAACCGTCCCCGATCTCCACGCCTTTAATTGCCTGGATGGACATAACGGCGCCAGCCAGTCGTGCGTCCAGCCGCCGGTCCCAGTGGGTGAACGACCCGAGGCCAGGCGGCAGCCCGTACACCACGACCTCGACAACCCCGCCGAGCGTGTCGCCCGCCTTGCGTACCTCGTCGATCTCGGCGACCATCGCGGCGCTGGTTTCCGGGTCCAGGCACCGGACCGGGTCCTCGTCGATGCGCGCGCCGTCCTGCGGCCCCGGCACCAGGCCTTCAGGCGTGGCGATCTTCCCTAGCCCTACGACATGGCTGAGGACGGTGACGCCGAGAACCTGGTCGAGCATCCGGCGGGCCACCTCGCCAAGGGCAACCCGCGCGGCGGTCTCCCTGGCGCTGGCACGCTCCAGGATCGGGCGGGCGTCGGTGTAACCGTACTTCTGCATCCCCGCCAGGTCAGCATGCCCCGGACGCGGCCGGCTCAGCGGGGCGTTGCGCGCCTGCTCCGCCAGCTCGGCCTCGGAAACGGGGTCCGGTGACATGACCGTCTCCCATTTGGGCCACTCAGTGTTGGCCACCCGGATGGCGATCGGCCCGCCGAGGGTGGACCCGTGCCTGACCCCACCGGTCAGCTCCACCTCGTCGCGCTCGAACTTCATCCGCGCGCCGCGGCCATACCCGGCCCGGCGCCGTGCCAGCGCATCCGCGATGTCCGCGGAACTCACCCGGACACCCGCCGGAATGCCTTCGCAGACCGCGACCAGCGCGCGACCGTGCGATTCACCCGCCGTCAGCCAGCGCACCATGATCGGGGAAACCTCCTCAGTCCATCGACGCAAGTCAGCGTACCGGGTATGCCGCCGCGGCCCAGTCTCGGCGCGCTAGCCTCGCGTCGGCTCCGCGAGTCCGTGCAGCAACTGGTCGGTCATGGTCACGGCGAGTGCCTGATCCAGCGGCAGGTGGCCGCTGAGCATGCGGTACCAGTAGAGCCCGAAGACGAAGTCGATGGCAACGTCGAGATCGGATCCTGGATCGATCTCCCCCCGTTCGGCGGCTCGCTGGAGGATGCCGCGGAGCCTGCCGGGGGTGCCTGACGACCCCAGCGATGGCCCATCGCTAGCGCTATGGAAACGTTTCAGAACAACGTGAGTTTTCGGCGTGTCGTCGTCGCCGAGCGATTTTGTGCGGTATCACCCGGTTGTGCCGTCCCCGTTCGGCGCCCCTCTATTCGAGGTGATCATGGTGAGTGCTGCACTACCCAGACAAGAGTGCGGGCAATGCAGCACTCACCAGGAACGCCCGGCGCGACAGCAGGGCGATATGGCACGGATGCCCGGTTCGCTACCCAATCCCGGGCCTCACGG
>JBEKHI010000073.1:0-24942 GCA_050012355.1 Streptosporangiaceae bacterium
GAAGACGGTGGCGACCTCGACCATGCCCGCCGCTCCGTTGGTGGTGTGCAGGTCGATGCTGAGGTTCGCCTGGTTCGCCGCTTTCAGTAGCGACTTGGCCTCCGCGATGTCCTGAGTCCGCTGCGGCAGCGCGTGATCGTACCCGGCGTCGAAGGGCGAGTAGAGGTCGTTGCCGACGAACCCGTAGCCGGACAGTACCTGCTCGATGATCCCCTGCCTGTCCACGATCAGCCGCATCGCCTGGCGGACCCTGACGTCATCGAAGGGCGGTATGTCGATGGCCATGCACAGCGGGATCCAGCCTCCGGTCTTGGAGATCAGGGCCTGCATGCCACGCGACTCCACCACCGTCACCTGTGAGGGCGGCAGGTCGGTCATCGCGTCGAGCTGGCCCCCGAGGAGCGCGTTCACCTGGGCAGTGGAGTCATTGAAGTCGATGATCGTCACCGTGTCGAAGTACGGCTCGCCGCTGCGCCAGTAGTTGGGGTTGCGCTCGCTCACGCTCTGCTGGCCGGGAGTGAACGACTTGAGTTTGTAGGCGCCGGTGCCGATCTGCGGGTGCGGGTACGCCTGGTAGCCCACGGGTACGATGCCGAAGGTGTAGCTGGCCAGGGTCTGCGGAATCGTCGAGTCGGGACTAATCAGCGGAAGCAGCACGGTGTACTTGTCGAGCGCCTTGATGCCCGCCACGTCCATCGTGCCGGTGGCGGAGTACCCGGTAAGCCCGTTGCTCTTCGTCGCGATGCGCTGGATCGAGTAGATGACGTCGTCGGCCGTCATCGTCTTGCCGTTCTGGAACTCGACCCCCTGGCGCAGGTGGATTGTGTACTGCTTTGAGTTGTCCTGGGTGTAGCTCTCGGCCAGGCCGTCCGTGGTCAGCTGATAATTATCATCGAAGGTGAGCAGCGTCTCGAACGCGCTTACCAGGCGTGCCTGGTCCGGCTTGGTGATGATGTTCTGCCCGTCAAAGAGATCCTTGGAACCGCCGCCGGTGACCCCTAGCCGGAAGTTACCGCCGCGCTTAGGCGTTCCCCCGCCGGTGGCGGAGCCCGATCCAGTGGACCCCGAATCGCATGCGGCGGCCAGTCCGCCGACCACGGCTAGGCTCGCGGCTCCGGTGATGACCTGACGCCGGGATAGATCCGTCATATGCTGACCCTTCTGGTTGGGGCTCCGTGCTGGTGGCATCGGGGATCAACGACGGCGTCAACCCACCTCTGTGGATAAAGCGTCACGGCCGATAGAGCATTACGTCGCGGATTACGAACCAAAATCGCAGTATGTGCGACGTTGATAACTTAGTAACCTGGCTGTTGCGTCCTGTCAACCTCCTCATCGCAGGTTGAATCCGTGTTGTTATCCTGGGTAAGAATGGGCGCGACTGTGGGGCTCTCTGTGCGAACCGGACAGCACGGGCCGCACGCCAAGATTTCGGTACCCGCTCTGAAGCCATGGTCGCCCGGGCGCGAGCGTTGCCAACCATAGCTACGAGAGCGGATTGCCCTCGAGTTCAGTAATCTCGGGGTGTTCCGCCGTTATCTCGTGTGGCGGGAACCGGCTGGGGTCCGGGATCGGAACTCGTTCCATGTCGGTGGGGCCAGGCAACCGAGGGCCAGCCGGCGGACTCTGCCCGCCGTAGCGCCGCTACCAGGCTGTCGGGAAACATCATTTGGACGGCCAGTGGGCGCCCGGCTTGCCGTACAGTTCGGCCAGAGTCGGCGAGAGCGCGTCTAGACCGTCGCCGTGCGCTGCCAGAGCGAGAGAGGCGCGTCGATTATGGCATGGAACTCACCGTTAAGTAAAAGGGTGTTCGGTTAGAGCGACGAGCGTTCGTATTATGCGACGATGGTACGAACAGGGAGCTTTGATCAATGGAGGGGATGTGGACGTGGGCGCGCCATACAACGCCCCGGATCGGGCGGCCGGCGGGCGGGTGCAGTCGGTGGAGCGAGCGCTTGCACTATTGCGGGCCATCGCCGACACGTCGCCGCGGGGGGACACGGTTGCCGAGCTTGCCCTGGCCTGCGGCATCAACCGGGCGACCGCGTGGCGGCTGCTGGCTACCCTGGAAGACCACGGAATGGTGGATCGCGACCCGGCCACCAACCGCTACCAGATCGGCTACGCCGTGGCCCCGATCGCCGCGGCATCCGGAACCAGTGGGCTGGTCCGCCGCACTCATCACGTGCTGGAGCAGGTCTGCGCGCAAACCGGAGAGGTGGCCAGCCTTGCCGTGGGCCGGCGATCCGGCGTGGTGTACGTGGACGAGGTGGCGCCGTCGGCGGTGCTGACCGTCAGCTGGCTCGGCCGACCGGTTCCACTGCACGCCACCTCTACCGGCAAGGCATGGCTGGCGTGGCTGCCCGAGCAGGAGGCGCGCGAGGCCGCGGGCACGGTCCTTGAGCGCTTCACGGACGCGACCATCACCGACATCTCCCGGCTCACCGATGAGCTTAGGCAGACCCGCGAGCAGGGATACGCCGTCTGCGCCGGCGAACTCGAGTCGGCGTTGTACGGGGTGTCAGTTCCCGTGCTGCCGCGGGGCGGGGGCCGGGCGCTCGCGGTGTTCAGCATCTGGGGACCAGCCGACCGGGTTCCGCCGTCGCGGTTCGAAGCGCTCGGTGCCATCGCCATGGAGGCCGCGGCATCGGCGGAGAGGGCGCTGCGCGATTTATTCACGCTGGCCGGGGGCCTTGACAACTACTAGTAGCGAGGTGATCGTTCATATAGCGCGATGAATGCTCGTTATATGCAGTCCTGGAGGTTTCCGTGGCGCTACCTCGCAAGGTCATCATCACGTGCGCGGTGACCGGGTCTGGTCATACGCCGACGATGTCGCCGTACTTGCCGTACACCGTCGAGGATGTGGTCGCCCAGTCGGTCGCCGCGGTCGAGGCGGGCGCGTCGGTCATCCACCTGCATGCCCGCGACCCGAGAGACGGCAGCCCGACAGCGGACCCAGCCGTCTTCCTGCAGTACCTCAAGGCGATCAAGTCCGAGACCGACGCGGTCATCAGCATCACCAGCGGTGGCGGTACCGGGATGTCGGTCGAGGAACGGCTGCGGGTCATCTACGAGACCAAGCCGGAGCTGTGCACACTTAATCTGGGCACCTTCAACTACGGAAGCTTCCCGATGATCGGCAAGTACGCCGGCAGGTGGAAGTTCGACTGGGAGGAGCCCTACCTAGAGAGCACCCGCACCGAGCCCTTCGTCAGCACATTCGCCGACATCGAGCACATGCTAAAGGATGTCGGCGCGAGCACCGGTGCCCGTTTCGAGTACGAGGCTTACGATGTGGGCCACCTCTATACGCTCGCTTACTATCTCGACGCGGGCCTGGTGAAACCGCCGATCTTTCTGCAGACGATCCTCGGTGTCATGGGGGGCATCGGCGCCGGAGTCGATCACCTCGCGCACATGAAGGCCACCGCGGACCGCCTGTTCGGGGACGCGCTGCAATGGTCCGTGCTCGGCGCTGGCCGGCATCAGTTCAACATGATCACGGTTTCCGCCGTGATGGGCTCGCACGTCCGGGTCGGGCTGGAGGACGGCTTGTACCTCGGCAAGGGCCGGCTCGCCGAGTCCAACGCCGAGCAGGTGGCGAAGATCGTGCGCATCCTGGGTGAACTGTCGCTGGACGTGGCGACCCCGGCCGATGCCCGCCAGATCCTCGGGCTCAAGGGCATCGACCAGGTCGGCTGGTGAGCGACGGCGCCCGCCCGGCTCCGGAGGACGTGCGGACAGTCGCCATCGTCGGTGCCGGTGTCATCGGGTCGGGCTGGGCCGCGCACTTCCTGCGGATGGGCTACGACGTCGTCGCCTGGGATCCCGGCCCCGGCGCGGCGGGGCGGCTGACCGACTTCGTCGGCGCGACCTGGGCCGCCCTCGAGCGGCTTGGCCTGCGCGAGGGTGCCTCCGCGAAGCGATTGCGGTTCGCCGGCACCCTCGCCGAAGCGGTGGCGGACGCGCAGTTCGTCCAGGAATCCGCCCCGGAGGTGCTCGACGCCAAGATCTCGCTGCTCGCCGAGATCGACGCCGCGACACCGCGGGATGTGATCATCGGGTCGAGTACGTCCGGATTCCTGATGTCGGATATGGCCATCGGTACCACATCGCCGGGACGGTTCGTCGTGGGCCACCCGTTCAACCCTCCGTACCTGATACCGCTCGTCGAGATCGTCGGGGGCCGGGACACCGACCCGGCGGCCATCACGTGGGCGGAAAAGTTCTACGCTCATACCGGCAAGGTCTGCCTGACGATGGATCGTGAAGTACCTGGCTTCGTGGGTAACCGGCTCCAGGAGGCGCTGTGGCGCGAGGCGCTGCACATGATCGACTCCGGGCAGGCGACCGTCCAGCAGATCGATGACGCGATCAGCCACGGACCCGGGCTGCGATGGGCGCTGATGGGACCCATGCTTACCTTCCACCTGGCTGGCGGGCAGGGCGGGATGGCGCACATGCTCGACCACTTCGGCCCGGCTTTGCTGGAGCCTTGGACCCGGCTCACCGCCCCGGAACTCACCCCCCGGCTTCGTGACCAGGTCGTCGCGGGCGTCGCGGAATCCGTTGGCGATGTGACGGTCCAGCAACTAGAACGGCAGCGCGACGAATTCCTCACAGACCTGCTGCTATTGCTGCAGAAGCACCGCCGTGCCTGACTCGGCCCGGTACGCGCGTTACCGGACCGAGGTACGTCAGGAGTGGATCGATTACAACGGGCACCTGACCGACGCCGCCTACGCCATTGTGCTGAGCGAGGCCAACGAGATGCTGCTCGCTGACCTCGGCCTGAGCGAGGACTACCGTGCTGGCACGGGATGCGCGATGTATACCGTGGAGTGTCATATCCGCTATCTGGCGGAAAGCAAACTGGGCGATATTCTCCAGGCCGTGAGTCTCCTGGCGGCCGCAGATGCCAAGCGCCTGCGAGTGCACACGTCGCTGAGCCGCGGCGATGGGGCGACGGTCGTCACCGGGGAGCATCTCTACCTGCACGTCGATGTGGCGACCGGGCGGGTGACACCGATGCCGGCCGATCGCTGGACGGGCGTCGCAGGCCTGCTGTCCGCGCACGCGCCGCTCGAATAGGCTGCCATCGCCGCGTGGCGGGCCCGTGATCAGCCGTTGAGCAACCGGCCGCGGTAGCCGAGCGCGAACTCGCGGAACGCCGTGGCCGGTTCGGTGAGTTCGCGGTCGGCTAGCCAGGTCAGGCAGACCGTCCTGGCCGCCCGTGGCTCGGTGATCCTGATCGCCTTCACCGCCGGGTCTTGCTCCGGAGCCGCGGGCAGCAACGCGACGCCGAGGCCGGCGCCGACCAGGCCATGGATGGTGGCGACCTGCTCGCCCTCGAACACGATGCGCGGAGCGAAGCCCGCCGTATGGCATAGCTCGTCGGTGATGAGCCGCAGCCCGTGACCTGGCGGCGTGCAGATGAAATCCTCGGTGGCCGCGTCCGCCAGCTTGATCGCTGATCTGCTCGAGAGCCGGTGTCCGGCGGGCACCACCAGGTCGACCCGCTGCTCGTCGAGCGGTGCGGCCACCACCCCAGGGGCGGTCGGCAGCGGCACTGTCAGGCACATGTCGACATCGCCGGCCAGTAGCCGTTCGAGCATGCCCGATGCGCTGCCCTGGACCAGCGAGAACCGCATTGCCGGGTGGCTGGACCGGAAACCGCGCAACAAGTGCGGCACCACGTCGGTTCCGAGAGTGTGCAGGAACGCCAGGGCGACTCGGCCGTGTTCCGGGTCCACCTCGCCGGTGAGCTGGTCGAGGGTGCCCTGAAGGATGGCCAGCGCTCGTTCCGCTGACTCGGACAGCAGCCGGCCGTGCCGGGTCAGTTTGATGTTACGGCCGGGACGAGTGAAGAGCGGGACACCGAGATCGCTTTCCAGCCGCGCGATGGTGCGCGAGAGCGTGGGCTGCGGCACGCCCAGCTGGTCGGCGGCGCGGGTGAGGTGTTCGTCGCGGGCGACGGCGGCGAACTGCCGCAGCCTCGGCACCAGGGCGTCCAAGCCTTCATTCATATATGAATCATATGTTGGTGATTCATATATTGGACGTATGAATGGCTTCCGGCCTAGCGTGATTGCATGCTTCAGGAAGCTCCGCTCTCGGTCCAGGCGCCCCAGCCACTGCGGCCCGGCGATCAGGGAATGGGGCGGATCAGGCTAGGGCTGTTCGCGGCCGGCTTGTCGACGTTCGCACTGCTCTATGTGCTGCAGCCGCTGCTGCCCCAGCTCGCGGGGTCGTTTCACCTGTCGCCGGCCGGGTCATCGCTGGCGATGTCGGCCGGGACCGGTGCGCTGGCGGTGGCGGTGATTCCGGTCAGCTCGCTGTCCGAGGTCTTCGGCCGTCGCCGGATCATGGTGATCTCGGTGCTGCTGGCATCCGTGCTTGGCCTCATGGTGCCGTTGAGCCCGTCGTTCCCGGTCCTGGTGGCGCTGCGGGTGCTGCAGGGGTTCGCACTGGCCGGGGTGCCGGGCGTGGCGATGGCGTATCTGACCGAGGAGGTACATCGCGGCTCGCTTGGCCGGGCGATGGGGCTATTCGTGGGCGGGAACGCGATCGGCGGCCTCATCGGGCGCATCGGAGCGGGTGTGCTGACCGATTTCGGAGGCTGGCGGCTCGCGGTGCTGGGGGTGAGCGGGTTCGCGCTCGGCTGCGCGTTGCTGTTCGTGGCGATGCTGCCGCCGTCGTCGTTCTTCACGCCCGCGCCGCTCCGCCTCCGCGCGCTTGGCGCTAGCCTGGCGGCCAACCTGCGCGACCTCGGCCTAGCCCGGCTGTACCTGATCGGTTTCGCGCTGATGGGCGGGTTCGTAACCGTCTACAACTACCTGACCTTCCGGTTGTCGGGCGCGCCGTTCCGGTTGTCCGCAACGGTGATCGGGTCGCTGTTCATCGTGTACCTCGCGGGGACTTACTCCTCCGCCCTGGCGGGGCGGCTAGCAGACCGGTTCGGGCGGTACTCCGTCCTCATCACGGGATTCCTGGTGATGATGGGCGGCGTCCTGCTGACGCTGCCCGCCGTGCTAGCGGTAATCGTGATCGGGCTCGTGGTGATGACCGGAGGGTTCTTCGCCGCGCACTCGGTCGCCTCCGGCTGGGTGGGGGCGCGGGCCAAGGTCGCGCCCGCCCAGGCGTCGGCGCTGTACCTGTGCGCGTACTACATCGGCTCCAGCGTCGCCGGCTCGATCGGCGGGGTCTTCTACGGCAGCGGCGACTGGGGCTCAACAGTGGTGTTCGTGCTGGTGCTGCTGCTCGTGGGCCTCGCCTGCGGGGGATCTCTCTGGTTCTCGCGTGAGGGTTGCGGTTCTGCTGGGCATAAGTGACGATGATCACTGGTCTAGACAAGCTCAACGAGGAGCGCGCCATGGAAGTAGAGGTCATCGTCGAGGTACCGCAGGGCTCCCGGAACAAGTACGTGATGGACCCCAAGACCGGCCGGATCAGGCTGGACCGGATGCTGTTCACCTCGACGCGTTATCCGCTGGACTATGGCTTCGTCACCGAGACGCTTGCCGAGGACGGCGAACCGCTGGACGCGCTGGTGCTGCTCGAAGAGCCGACGTTCCCTGGGTGCGAGGTGCTCGCCCGGCCGGTGGCGGTGTTCTGGATGCTGGACGAGAAGGGGCCCGACGCGAAGATCCTCACGGTGCCCGCGCACGACCCCCGGATGGCCAAGGTGCGGGATCTCGAGGATGTGCCGCCGTTCCTGCTCGCCGAGATCGGGCACTTCTTCGACATCTACAAGGAACTGGAACCAGGAAAGTCCACCGATGTCCGTGGCTGGCAGGGCCGCGAAGAGGCGGAGAAGGTGATCGAGGCGGCCCGCCGCCAGGTGTTATCACTATGTAATCGCATGGTGGCTATGAGTCGCCACAGCGTGGGGCAGGTATAGGCGCACGTGACCCGGACGGGACGACGGGGGTGTGCCAGCTATGTCTGCCATGACAATGCTCTACCAGGAGGACATTCGCTCACCGCGAATGGCGTTCGTTACACGCCGTGCGGTGGTGTGGGTGTGTGCGCTCGCGATCGCCGCGGTGGCGACGGTCACGACCGTGATCGTGTTGCGCGCCGCCACCGCGCAGCGAGCGGTGATCACGCTCGCCGCGAACCTGCAGCAGGGGCAGCGGATCACCGCCGCGGACCTGCGGGTGGCCAAGGTCGGCAGCGGCACGGTCGCGGGCGCGCTGCCGGTCACCGCTGTCAGCGGCTTGGTCGGCCAGTACGCGATCACCCAGCTGACCAGCGGTTCGGTGCTGACCCAGGCGGACGTTTCCGCGCAGCCGATACCCGTTCCGGCCATGGCCAGGGTGTCGGTGCGGGTCAAGGCTTCCCGTCTCGTGCCCGGCGACAAGGTGACGGTGACCGCCGGGGGACGCACAACCAGCGCCGTCGTGTTCGCGGTCAGCGGGCAGACCGTGGAGCTGCTGGTGCCAACGGATTACGCGTCCGGGCGGATAACGGTGCTGCCGTAAGACCAGCCGCCCGCCGTTATGCGGAAATGGCTTTTATGACCATGTCGACGACGTCGGCGACGAAGTGGTCGCTGAGCTGGGCATGGCCGTGCAGCAGGCGGTGATACAGCGGGCCATAGAGCAGGTCGAGTGCCAGCTCGACGTCGGTGTCGCCGGGAATCTCGCCGCGCTCGATGGCGCGCTGGAAGATGGCGCGGGCCTGATCGCGGCGCGGTTCCACGACCCGGCCGCGGTACTCGGCGGCGAACGCCGGGTCGGTCTGCGCCTGCGCGATCAGCCCGGCGATCACCCGCGCGTAGGGCCGGCTGCTGGCTAGCCGGGCCCAGGGGGGCAGCAGCGCGAGCAGGTCATCGCGCAGCGAACCGGTGTCCATCGGCTGCGGGCTGGCAGCGGCCCATTCGGTGTAGAGGGCGTCCAGCGCCAGCGCCTCCTTGGTATGCCACCAGCGGTAAATCGTGGCCTTGCTAACCCCGGCCCGCTCCGCGACCGCGTCCATGCTGACCGCGGACAGGCCGCGCTCAAGCAGCAGTTCGGCGGCGGCGCCGAGAATCGCGGTGCGGGCCTTCTCGCTGCGCGGCCTGCCACGCGGCGCGGTGTCGGTGCTCACTTTCCTTCGATCTCGGCGATGTCCTGCTCCGTGAGCTCGAGGTCGGCGGCGGGCAGGATCGGGTCTACCTGGCCGGGGCGGCGGAAGCCGGTGATCGCCCCGTTCACGGCCGGGTTGAGCAGGGTCCAAGCGACCGCGACCGCGCCCTGGGTGGTGCCGTGGCGTCCGGCGACGGTGGCGAGCCGGTCCGCGAGTGCCAGGTTCTCCGGCAGCTGCGTGGTGAAGCGCGAGTCGGTCTTGCGCCAGTCATCGTCGGGCATCGCCGCGACGCGCTCGGCGGTAATGGCGCCGGTCAGCACACCCGAGCCCATCGGGGAGTAGACGATCACGCCGATGTTCTCGCGCTCCGCGTATGGCAGGAGCTCCTTTTCCACGTCCCGGTCAATCAGCGAATACAGCGGCTGCAGCGTCTCGACCGGCGCGATCCGCTGAATGCGCTGGAGCTGGCTGACATCGAAGTTGGACACGCCGATGTGCCGGACCAAGCCCTGCTCCTTGAGCTCGGCGAGGGTGGCCCAGCCCTCCTCGATGTCCGCATCCGGCCGCGGCCAGTGGATCTGGTACAGGTCGATGGCGTCAACGCCGAGCCTGCCGAGGCTCGCCTCGGCCTCGCGGAGGATGGAGTCGCGCTTCAGGACGTTCCTGACGTGCCGGGTGCCGTCGTCCACGAGTGAACACTTGGTGAAGATGTAAGGCCGGTTGTCGAGCCCCTTGATCGCCTGGCCGACGACCTCCTCCGAGCGGCCGAAACCATACGCGGCGGCGGTGTCGATCCAGTTCACCCCGAGCTCCAGTGCCCGGTGGATCGCGGCGATCGAATCGTCGTCCGGCTGGGATCCCCAGCCGAACTGCCAGCCTCCGCCGCCGATCGCCCACGCGCCGAAACCGACGCGGCTGATCTCCAGGCCAGTGCTGCCGAGCTGTGTCTTCCTCACGGTTCCTCCTAATGAAACGAAACGTACAGTTTCGTTAAGACTTGAGCAGGTGCGATTATTCCCCTTTAGAGCCCTCGCGTCCGCACGGGGGGCCTGTTGGGTGGCGACCAGGCACTTCTCCCGGGTTAGTGTCCCTTGGCTACCTGAAATATCCGGGTATATCGGGCGGCTAGGGTGCATTAACCCGGGAGAAGTGGCCTTCGGCTCCCGTGCGCGCCGGTAGGGGGCCGTGCTGCCTGGCGCTATATCCGCCGCCGCCCCCCGCGTCGGCTCGGGCTCATAGCACGATCAGAGGGAATCGTGTGGTTGAGGGGCTATGTGGGTCGCATGTCCGGCGCGACATATAGTTGCTTGGTAATAAGCAACTATATGAGAGGCCTCATGACGACCCCCCAGCACACCGCTCCCGCGCGCCATCAGGGCGACGGGGGGCATCCTGATCGGTACAAGTGGATAGCCCTGTCGAACACGACGCTGGGCATGCTGCTGGCGACGATCAACTCCTCCATCGTGCTCATCGCGCTGCCGGACATCTTCGACGGGATCAAGCTGAACCCGCTGGAGTCCGGCAACACCAGCTACCTGCTGTGGATGATGATGGGCTTCATGGTCGTCACCGCTGTGCTGGTGGTGACATTCGGCAAGCTCGGCGACATGTTCGGCCGGGTACGGATGTACAACCTCGGGTTCGTGATCTTCACCATCCCGGCCATCTTGCTCTCCGTCACCTGGATGAAGGGCGTCGACGGAGCCTTGTGGCTCATCGGCTGGCGGATCGTGCAGGGAGTCGGCGGCGCGTTCCTGATGGCCAACTCCAGCGCCATCCTGACCGACGCCTTCCCGGCCAACCGGCGGGGCACCGCACTCGGCATCAACTCGATCGCCGCCATCGCCGGGTCGTTCCTCGGCCTGCTCATCGGCGGGGTGCTGGCCCCGCACAACTGGCACCTGGTGTTCATCGTGTCCGCCCCGGTCGGCGTGGTCGGCACGATCTGGGCATACCTGATGCTGAAGGACAACGGCATCCGCCGCAAGGTCAAGATCGACTGGTGGGGCAACGCCCTGTTCGCGATCGGCCTGATCGCCGTCCTGGTCGCGCTTACCTACGGCATCCAGCCTTACGGCGGGCACTCCATGGGCTGGACCAGCCCATGGGTGCTGGCGGGCCTGATCGGCGGCGTGGTGGTGCTGGGGATCTTCGTGGCCGTCGAGATGAGGATCGAGGAACCGCTCTTCAAGCTCAGCCTGTTCCGCAACCGCGGCTTCGCGTTCGGCAACCTGGCGAACCTGCTGACCGGTCTGGGCCGAGGCGGGCTGCAGTTCATCCTGATCATCTGGCTGCAAGGCATCTGGCTGCCGCAGCATGGCTACGACTTCAGCCAGACCCCGCTGTGGGCGGGCATTTACATGGTGCCGATGACCATCGGATTCCTGCTGTCGGCCCCGCTGGCCGGAATCGTCTCCGACCGGATCGGGAGCACCCGCCCGTTCACCATCGGCGGCCCGCTGATCGTCGCGCTGACCTTCGGGTTGCTGATGGCCATTCCGGCCGACTTCACCTACTGGGAGTTCGCGGTACTGCTGTTGCTGTTTGGCATCGGGTCCGGAACGTTCATCTCCCCGAACCGGGCCGAGATCATGAACAACGTCCCCGCCGACCAGCGCGGCGCCGGAGCCGGCATGACCGCCACCTTCATGAACTCGGCAACCGTGCTGTCGATCGGCATCTTCTTCTCGCTGATCGTGGCCGGGCTCTCGCACTCACTGCCGTCGGCGCTTTACGGCGGGCTGACCGCCCAGGGCGTGCCTTCCGCGGCGGCCACCAGCATTTCGAAGCTGCCCGCCCTCGGCGTGCTGTTCGCGGCGTTCCTCGGCTACAACCCGATGAAGGAACTGCTCGGCCCGCTGTCTAGCCACCTGCCCGCGTCGAAGGTCGCGACCATGACCGGGCACAGCTTCTTCCCGCACCTGATCACGCAGCCGTTCCATGACGGCTTGGTCGTCGCGTTCTGGTTTGCGATCGTGGCCAGCGTGGTCGCGGCGATAGCCTCCATTTTCACCGGCAAGAAGAAGGTGGTCACTCAAGCTCCCGTGGCCCAGGTCGCGGTCGACATGGAGCCGCCGGAGGCCGAGCTCGCGTGGCTGGGTGCCGAGGTGGCGGAGTCCGAGGAAGACTCGGACTAGTTGGTTTCCCGTGGAACATGGGTGCAGTCGGTCACGGCAATCCCAGCAGGTAGTCCAGGCTGCGTCGCACATCCGCTACCGGATCGGCCGTGGCGTCGCTGAGGATCGTGTCCTGTTCCAGGACGTACCAGCCGGTGTAATCGGGCAACGCCGCGACGACACCGGCGATGTCCACGTCCCCGGTGCCGAGCGGCCGGTACAGCCCTTCCTGTACCGCTTGCTGGTACCCGAGCTCGCCGTCGCGGACGCGCTTGGCGAGCGCCGCGTTTACGTCCTTGAGGTGGACGTGGCCGATACGGTCCGGGTGATCGCGGGCCAGCTCAGCGGGGTCGGTGCCGCCGATCAGCAGGTGCCCGGTGTCCAGGCAGAGGCTGATTCCGGTGCCGTCGATGACCCGCCGCACCTCATCCGCCCGCTCGATCATCGTGCCGACATGAGGGTGCAGTGTGGCGGTGACTTCGCGGGCCGCGGCGAGGGTGGCGACGAGGTCCAGGCTGACCAGCAGCGTGCCCCAGCCGTGCCCGTCAAGCTCCGGCCTTTGGTCGTAACCCTCGGAGCCGGTCGCGGCCGCGAGCACCAGCACCGCGTCCGTCCCGGCCAGTTCGTCAATCGCGGCGAGGATCGCCGCGTCGCTGCCTGGTTCGTGCAGCACGACCGGCACGAACGCACCCGCGGCGGTCAGCCCGTGGCTGGCGATTAGCTTCGCGTCCAGGTATCCGTCGGGACCGAACTCGGTCGCGGTCAGACCGAGTTCCCGCATCTCGTCCAGGACCCGGTCGGCCGGAAGCTGGTAACCCCAGCCCGGTACCTCGCATACGCCCCACGAAATGGGAGCTCCCGCGATGTTCACCGGCGTACCTCCTCGAGGGCGACGGGCTCGTTTCGCTGCCGTGACAGCTCACATGCCTCGGCGATGTTGAAGGCCTCGAGCGCGTCGTCCGGCGTACACGGACTTGGTATCTTCCCGGCGACGACCTCAGTGAACGTCGCAAGCTCCGCGATGTAGGCGTCGCGGAACCGGTCGAGGAACTGGACGAATTTGCCCGAGGGGCTGACGATCGCGGAATCCTGCGAACCGAGCAGTTCCAGGCGTACGTCATATCCGGCCCCGTTGTACCGGCTGCAGGAGACCAGGGCGATGGTGCCGCCATCCAGGGTCAGCATCGCCGCTGAGGTGTCGACATCGCCGGCCGCGGTGAAGAACTCCTCGCCCTGGTTGGCTCCGGTCGCGTACACCTGGGTCACCTCGCGGCCGGTCACCCAGCGGATCGAGTCAAAGTCGTGCACCGCGCAGTCGCGGAAGATCCCGCCCGAGCCCTCGATGTATCCGGCTGGCGGCGGAGCAGGGTCAAGCGTGGCCGAGCGGATGGTGTGCAGCCAGCCGAGCTTCCCGCTGACCGCCGCGGCGCGCGCGGCCAGGTATCCGGTATCGAACCGGCGCTGGAACCCGATCTGTACCGGGACACCGCTCCCGGCCGTTGCCTCGATGACCGCTCGCGTACCCGGCGGATCCGTCGCCACCGGCTTCTCGCAGAACACCGGGAGCCCGGCGGCGACGCCCCGGCGGATCAGGTCCGGGTGGGTGCCGGTCGGGCTGGCGATGACCAGGGCGTCGGCACCGGCGGCCAGCAGGTCGTCGACCGTGTCCGCGACCGTCGCCCGGATAGGGCCGGCGATCTGGCGGGCCCGGTCACGATCCATGTCGGTGATGATGAGCTGGGTGACTGTTGGGAGCCTGGCAATCGTGGCGGCGTGCAACGCGCCGATCCGCCCGGTCCCGATGAGTCCGATACGCACGCTCTCAGACTCGCTGGCACGCGAGCAATTGTCAATACGTCATGACAAAGCATCCGGACCGAGCTGCACCCGGAAGGAGTGCCGCTCGGCCAGGTAGGCGTGCACGCCGTACTCGATCGGCCGGCCCGTCGGGTCGGTGGCGACTCGGGTCATGGTCAGCACGGTGCTGCCGCGCGCCGCCTGGAGCAGCCGCGCCTCGGTAGCGGTTGCCTTGCGCGCGCCGATGGTCTCCTCGGCCGCATGGAACCGTATGCCCTGCCGGCGCAGCGTCTCGTACAGCCCGGAACGGGACAGCAGATCCGCCACGTCGCCGGTGTCGAGCAGCCCGGGCGCCAGGTGGTTACGCATTACGGCGAGCGGCTCGCCATCGGCCTCACGGAGCCGTTCGATCGCCAGGACCCTGGTCCCTGGCTGCACGCCGAGGGCTGTGGCCACCTCCTGGGTGGCAGCGACGGCGGCTACCGACAATACGGTCGTGGCCGGTCGGCGGCCCGCTTCCCTGAGATCCTCATGCAGGCTGCTCAGCGCGAGCTTGCGCTGGATTCCTGGCCGGGTCACCACGGTCCCGACGCCGCGCTGGCGGGTCAGCAGCCCGTCCTGCACCAGCCGCTGGATGGCCTGGCGCACGGTGGGGCGGCTTACCGCCAACCGCTCGCCGATCTGGATCTCGTTCCCCAGCTTTTCGCCGGCCGCGAGCGTGCCGTTCTCGATGGCGCCGCGGAGGTTCTCGGCGATCTGGAAGTACAGCGGTACCGGGCTCGACTTGTCGACCGGGCCGCCGAGGGCGGTGGGTTCAGCCACGGCACGGAGTTTAGCCGCTTGCTGTCAGCTAGGCATGATGTCATGACGCCGCGCTGGATGCGTCTGTTACGGGATTATCTATTCGTGGACGTATTATGTCCTCATGACCACGGTAACCCGGCAGGTCCCCGACCTGAGCTTCCTGCTGAACCACGCGTCCTACGTCCTGCGGACCCGGATGGACGCGGCGTTCGCGGAGATCGGGATGACGCCGCGGGCCTACTGCGTGCTCAGCAAGGCGATGTCCGGCGAGTACACCCAGATCGAGCTGGCGAAGCTATCCGACCTGGACAAGACCACCATGGTGATCACCCTAGACGAGCTCGAGCGCCTGGGCTACGCCTCGCGGCGGCCGTCACCCGCCGACCGGCGCGCGCGTATCGTCGCCGTCACCGCCGAGGGTGCGGCGGCCGTCGCCGACGGCACCAGGATCGCCGACCGAGTGCACAACGAGGTGCTCGACGCCCTCCCGCCGGACCAGCGCGACGTGTTCAAGTCCGCGCTGCTCACCCTCACCACCGGCCTGCTAGCCGAACCGGTCGACTGCGACCGCCCCGTCCGCCGCGCCCGCACCCAGCTCTAACCCGCCCAGGCGGCCCCGTCCCTCGCCCACCACCCGCCCCACCCACCCCGCACGCCTCGCTCCGCCGGCCGCCGCGCCCGCCCCACCTGCCCCGCCCCGGCCGCCTCGCCCGTCAGCCCCGCCCCGGCCGCCTCGCCCGTCAGCCCCGCCCGATATATCGGATATGTCGGGCGGGGCGGGCTGTTTGTGGCCCCATGGATGTCCCATCGCTGGCGCTCCAGCCCCAGCGATGGGACATCCATGGCTCTAGGGGAGGCTCCCGCAGGGAAGCCCCTTGGGGGAGCCCCGGTGGGAGGCCCCAGCGCGGCCCCTGTGGGGTCCCGCAGGAACCCCCGCGGGGCCCCCAGTGCGCCAAGCCATCAGTAAGTAGATTGTCTGTTAATATATTATCTGCTACGGTCCAGGTTATGACATGGAACATGCTGAGGTCTCGCTGGTTGGCGCTGGTCATTCTGTGCGCGGCCACGCTGATGATCATCCTTGACGGCACGATCGTGACCGTCGCGCTGCCGACTATTGAGGCCAGCTTGGGGTTTACGGCCGGCAACCTGAGCTGGGTGATGGACTCGTACATGATCGCTTTCGGCGGGTTGCTGTTGCTCAGCGGAAGGCTGGGGGACCTGATCGGGCGTAAGCGGATGTTCCTGGCGGGGCTGGCGACCTTCACTCTGGCCTCGCTGGCGTGCGGGCTGGCACCCAACGCGGCGACGCTGATCGCCGCCCGCTTCGTCCAGGGCATCGGCGGCGCGATGACGTCCGCGGTCACCCTCGGCATGATCGTCCGGCTCTTTGACACGCGAGACGAACAGGGCAAGGCGATCGGCGCGTTCGCCTTTGTCGGCTCGGTGGGCGCGTCGGCCGGGCTGGTCATCGGCGGGCTGCTGACGCAGTACGCGAGCTGGCACTGGATCTTCTTCGTGAACCTGCCGATCGGCCTGCTCGCCGGGCTCGCCGGGTGGCGGCTGCTGGCCACCGACCGGCCCGCCGGCCTCCACAACGGCGCGGACGCCTTCGGCGCCATCCTGGTAACCGCCGGGGTCATGCTCGCGGTCTTCGCCATCGTGCAGCACGCCGACTGGTGGACCGGGCTCATCGCGGTCGCGCTGCTCGCCGGCTTCGTGGCCAGGCAGGCTACCGCGCGGACGCCGCTGCTCCCGCTGCGCGTCTTCGCCTCGCGCAACGTGTCAGGCGCGAACGGAGTCCAGCTCCTGGTCATCGCGGCGGCGATGGGATTCCAGGTCACCATCGCGCTCTACATGCAGCACCTGCTCGGCTTCCGCCCGGCGGCCACCGGCCTGGGGATGTTCCCGGTCGCCGCGGTGATCGCGGTGGTGTCGCTTGGCCTGTCCGCGCGGCTGATTTCCCGCTACGGCGCACGCCTGGTGCTGGTCGCTGGCCTGGTGCTGATCACCATCGCGCTCGGGCTGCTCACCAGGATCCCAGCGCACGCTGGCTATCTATCAGAACTACTGCCGGTGTTCGTGATCTTCGGAGCCGGCGCGGGTCTCACGCTGCCGGCGGTAACCACCCTGGGGATGTCCGACGCTACCGACGCCGACGCCGGCGTCGTCTCGGGAATGTTCAACACCGCGCAGCAGGTCGGGGGTTCGCTCGGAGTCGCGGTTCAAAGCACACTAGCGGCCATAACGACGCATTCAGTCATCTCCGGCTACCACCTCGCCTGGACGGTCGCCGCCGCGTTGTCCGCCGCCTCCATAGTGGTCGCGCTGATCGTGCTGCGTTCCCGCCGCCCGGCCGTTCCGGCCCCCGCCGCCGAGCCCGTGTCGATGTCACATCGACCGGCATAGAGCACGGTCGATGTGACATCGACGGTCGGCGGACTGGACTGGACTGGCGGACTGGGCTAGCTGACAGGGCTAGAAGCCGGAATCCCAGCTTTCCTGGAAACCTCCGCTTCGGGATGGACTGGCCCCCGGACACGCGTTCGTCTGGGTTGTTGTGAGTAGCGTTCCTGGTGGAGCTGGCTGATCCACGCAGGCCAGGATGTAGGAGGCGGTGTCATCGATCATCGCCATGTCATAGACCGGACCGTCGGAGAATCCCTGGATGTTCGAGGACCTTCCTCCCGAGGTGATGTCGCCGCTGCTGAAGGATGTCCTGGTGAAGTCCGCGAGCGGCAGGATCTGAACGCCGAAGGCCGCTTCCGTCGCCGGACGCTCCACGATCCATTCGCCGCTGGTGTCAGCGCAGGTATCGGTGGCGCATTGCGCAGTGGTGGAGAAGCTCTCGTCGGGCCTAGTGTGGTCGGTGAGGGTAAGGGTGTAATTGTTCTCGCCAGAGCCCGCGGATGTCACCGACACCGAGGCACTGACCCGGTCACCGGGCTGCGGGCAATCGACATTGTCGTTGATGCAGGCGGTGGTGCCTTCTTCTACCGTGCCCGCGGGGTACATCTCGTACCACACGTAGTAGTAGGTGACGCCCTCGAAGCACTGGGCGGCCGATCCCAGCTGCTCGACGGTGCCGTCGCTGAAACCATCGATGCCGACCCAGTTCGCGAGGAAGGCATCCTCGTTCTGGTACGGCCTGGGCAGGCACTGAACCGACGGGATGGTCCAGCTGCCGCTCACGTAGGAGACGGTGTTTGACCCGCTCTCGGAGTCCGCGTACCCAGACCAGTTCGCGCTCTGCACAGCGGTCAGCGAGCCGTTTGTCGCCTTTGTGGTATTTCGGTGCTTTTCGCCGGGAGAAACCCAGCCGCCTCCGCCGACGGCGGGAGCATGTGACGACATGACCTTGGTGAAATTGGCCCGTGCCTGAGCGACAGTAGAGGCGCTAGATGCCGTACCGCTCGAATTCACGCCTCCTGACGTGTGCTGCACTGCCAGGAGGACCAGGGGGGCCGCTAGCAGTACTGTTGCGGATCTTGCAAGCAGACGCTTCATGCGATGTCCCTTCTTTACGACCAATGCCGACCATAAACCCGTTGTCGTGATCGTGTGAATAGACTCGCAAAACGCCGCTTTGCTAGCGGCCCGTGCTGGTTACTTGCTGCCGAGCGCGCGACCGGCCTCGCTGGCGGCATCCAGCGCCTGAGCGTGGAACTGCGCAGCGAGGTCCTTCAGGGCATCCAGGGCTGGGTTGACGCCGGCCAGGGTGAGCTCGCGCTCGATGACGGTGAGGTCGGCTTCCCACACGTCACTGAGGATGCGCCGGAGATACGGCGTGGAGTGGTCCCACCCCTCGCGCGGCGTGCCGGGGCCGTAGCCGCCACCGCGCACGGTGACGAGCACGGTCGGCTTGCCCTTGAGCACCGGGTTGCTCGCTCCCGCGCCGGTGATGACGAGGTCGGCCCAGGCCTTGAAGTGCTGGGAGACCCCGAAGTTGTACAGCGGCACGGCCAGCAGCACCTCGTCGGCCGTCTCTAGCTCGGCCGCCAGCTCGGTGGCCAGGGCGACGGCATCGCGCTGGGCCTGCGTCCGGTCCGCCTCGGGAGTGAACCCGGCCGTGGTGGCCAGCGCCCACGCGTCGGAGGGCAGTGGATCGGTGCCCAGGTTGCGGCGGATCACGGGCTCGCCTGGGCGGCCCGCGGTCCATTCCGCCTCGACGACGTCGGCGATCTCGGCGCTGATGGAAGTGCCGGGCATGATGCTGGCGTCAAGCCGGAACAAGGTCATGGTCTCTCCTGCTAGCTGGGGGCATTAGGTACGAGCTGAAACGGACTTTACCCCGCTTGTTATTCCAAGGGTAAATTGGTGCCTGTGGATCTACCTGTGGTGCCCATCGGCAGGCCGCGCCCTGAACGCGCGGACGCGGCGCGCAACCGCGAGCACCTGCTTGACGTGGCCCGCGAGATGCTCGCCGAGCGCGGCCCGGAAGCCGTGACCATGGACTGCCTGGCTGA
This sequence comes from Streptosporangiaceae bacterium, assembly GCA_050012355.1. Lineage (GTDB taxonomy): Bacteria > Actinomycetota > Actinomycetes > Streptosporangiales > Streptosporangiaceae > JBEKHI01. Next base: position 19,259 of record JBEKHI010000073.1, read on the forward strand.
GCGGGCGGGGCTCGGCAAGGGGACCGTCTTCCGCCGGTTCGGGACCCGGGCGGGAATCTTCCGCGCGCTGCTCGACGAGGATGACCGGTGCATGCAGCAGCGGGTGCTGTCCGGACCACCGCCGCTCGGTCCCGGTGCGGATCCGGTGCGACGGCTGATCGCCTACGGTCGCGCCCGGATCGACTTCCTGTTCGGGCACCACGCGATCGTCCGCGCGACGCTGGACAGCCACGACCCGGCGCCCGCCGGAGCGACCAGCTTCGTCCGGGCGCACATCCGCATGCTGGTCGGGCTCGCGCTACCGGATCTGGCCGAACCTGGCGCCCTCGCCACCCAACTTACGGCTGCTCTCGATGGTCCGCTGCTGCTGTATCTGGGAATGCCAGAACCTGGCGAGACCGGCGAGCCAGCCAGGGCGCTTGGCGACAGCTGGCAGTTCCTGATCGAGCGGGTCTGCCGACGGAGTAGCGAAGGAGATTACTAATGAAGGCAGTACGGTTCAGCGAGTACGGCGGCCCCGAGGTACTTGAGGTCGTCGAGGTGCCCGACCCGGTTCCGGGTGACGGTGAGGTGGTGGTCCGGGTCAAGGCCGCGGGCATCAACCCGGGCGAGGCGAAGATCCGCAGCGGCGCGCTGCACGACCGATGGCCCGCCGCGTTTCCGTCCGGTGAGGGCAGCGACCTGGCCGGCGTGGTCGAGGGGACCGGCGCAGAGGTCATCGGCTTCACCGACAACCGGGCTAGCCACGCCGAGCTGGTTGCCGTCAAGACCGCGGACCTGACCCCGCGGCCCGCGGCGGTGCCCTGGGAGGTGGCCGGGTCGCTGTACGTCGCGGGGGCGACCGCTTGGGCCACTGTGCGGGCGGTAGCCGCTGCCGCGGGTGACGTCGTCGTGGTCGCCGGCGCGGCAGGTGGTGTCGGGACCATCGCGGTGCAGCTTGCCCGGCATGCCGGCGCGACCGTGATCGGGCTGGCCAGCGAGCCGCACCACGACTGGCTGCGCGCCCATGGTGTAGTCCCGGTCTCCTACGGCGACGGGGTGGCCGGACGGATCCGGGACGCGGCCGGGGGCAAGGTAGACGCGCTCATCGACACCGTCGGCGGCGGCTACGTGGAGCTGGCCCTTGAGCTCGGTGTCGCCCCCGACCGGATCGACACGATCGCCGACTACGAGGCGGTGGCCAAGTACGGGGTCAAAGCCGACGGCAACGCGGCGGGCGCTAGCGCCGCGGTACTGGCCGAGCTCGCCGGGCTGGTAGCCAGCGGCGAGCTCGACGTCCCGATCGCCCGGGTGTACCCGCTGGATCAGGTGCGGGAGGCCTACCGCGACTTGGAGCGGGGCCATACCCTCGGCAAGATCGTCCTGGAGCCATAGTCAAAGCGAAGGGTCGGCGACCCTTCGCTTTGTCCGGGACCGCCGGTCACCTAGCGGCCGACGGCTGCATCGCGTGGCTGGACAGGAGCTGGCCGCGGACGACGATGGTGCCAAGCCGGAAGATGACCTCAGCGAACGCCATTCCGATCAGGGCTACCACCCACGCCTGGCCGCTGGTGATGTCATGGGCCGCGGAGAAGCTGCCGATGTGGGCGGCACCTGACGAGTAGCTGGTCCAGATCGCGAAGGCCATCCGGCCGCCCATGCTGATCACCCACAGCGCCGCCGCGCTCGCGGTCGCCTTGATGAGCACCTTGCCCGCGTCGTAGCGGACCCGGGTGAGGAGCCCGCTGGCGAGACCGAAGACGACGCCCACGCCGATAAACGCCAGCTCGAGCGCAACGTCGTTCCCGGCGGTCGGCAGGCCGTGCAGGTAGTTGCTCGCCGCCCAGGCCATGATGGCCACCGGCAGCAGGATCGTGCGGAAAGTGAGCCGCTCCTCGCGCAGCTGACGGAAGACGATGAGGATGAGGGCGATGTCTATGATCCAGTCGGTCGTTGTCATGTATTCGACTATGCGTTCCAGGGCACCAGGTCCGCGTCAACCTGGAGTTCGGTACCGGGTGGAACCGCCGGCTCCACCGTTGGGTGGAGCCGGCGGTTCCACCCGGGCTACCTGACCGTCAGGGAGACGGCTACCGGCGTCACCCCGTACGGCGTATCGGTCTCGAAACCGAGCGCCGCGGTGACCGTACCGCCGCCGCTCAGCCCGGCGTTTGCCGCGTCCAGCCGAATGGTGATCGTCACCTTGTGACCAGGCTGGATGGTCAGCTTCGACTGGCTCAGCGAGAGCCACGGCAGGCAGACCTGGCCGGCCTGGCCGTAGCCGGACAGCAGATCCGTGTCGTCGAGGACCGCTGACGCCGATTCGCCACCGAAGGTGTAGAAGCCGACCGCCCCGGCCGCGCCGAACTCGGCCGTCGCCGCCGCGGGGAGCGGCACCCACCAGTTCACCGCGGGGTCATACGCGTACCCCGCCGAGGTGAGAGTCGCCTCATCCCCGGTCCCGGTCGTGCCGCCCGACAGCAGCAGCTCGCCATCGGCCACGCTGTAAGCCGAGCCCGCGAGCCCGGTCGGCAGCGAGGCGATCGGCTGCCAGCTCGTGCCGCCCGGCGTGTACGTGTACGCCGCCGTCAGCGCGGTACCGGCCTCGTCGTCTCCGCCGGCGCAGTACAGCGAGCCGTCAATGGCACCGCATGACGCGGAGCTTACGGCCACCGGGTAGGAGGCCAGCTCGCTCCACGTGTTGCTCGACGGGTCGTACACCGAGACGATGTCCGAGTCCTCGAACGTCGAGTAGTTCAGCCCGCCGATCTGGTAAAGCTCGCCGTCGAGCACGACGTCCGTGCCGCCGATCGTGTACGGATTCGCCGCCGCCGTGCTCCAGGTGTTGGTCGCCATGTCGTACACCTGGGTCTCGGTCACGACGCTGAGCAAGGGCCAGCTGCCGCCGACGCCGCCGGTCACGTAGAGCTTGTCGCCGATAACGCCGTAACCAGGTTCGGCCACGGCCACCGGCGCGCTGGCCTCGGTTGTCCAGGCCTTGGTGGCCGGATTGTAGGCGTACAGGGCGCTGCTGGGATTCAGCGCGCTGTCGGCGCCAAGCCCCGCGTACAGGATGCCGTCGTAGCTGCCCGCGACACCCTCGAACGAGGCGCCCGGCATGTCCGCCAGCGACGACCACGCGGGTGCGGAGGACGTCGTCGAGGTCCCTGCCGGGGTGGTTCGCTGATCTCCGTCCCTAGCGGCCAGGTATTGCTGCACGAAAGAACCGCCAGCCGTCGTGGCCTGCTCCGTCGCCGACCCGGTTGCCGGCGACACCGGTACGGAAACTGCCGCCGCGTTCTCGGAGTCCGACCCTGGGAACTGGTCGACCACCACGGTCGCGGCGTGGTCTCCGGTGTTGGTCAGCGTCAGCGTCCGGGTCGCGGTGCCGTTCTTCGAAACCGTGGCGCTGATGTTGCCGCTGGTGGCGAACCGGCCCGCTGGCATGGCGACGTTGGCTTTCGTCACCCTATTGGCGGCCACGGACACCGTTGACTTGCCGTCGCCGTAGTTCAGCAGAGTGCCGGTGACGGTGTGCTGGCCGGCCGCCGAGAACAGGTAGTAGAAACCGTCGCCGGCCCCGCTCAGCCGCGCCGAGGTGGTTGACCCCGACTGGCCTGCTACGGCGACGCTCACCCCGTCGAGGTCCTGACGGGTGTTCGCGTCGGTGACGGTGCCCTCGACCAGGCCGCCCGGCAGCGCCGTCAGCCACGCGGCGCCGAACTGGACGTCGGTGACAAACCACCAGCCGCCCGTGCTGCTGGCCGAGTCATACGCCTGGTAGCGGAACCTGAGCTGGACCGACCGCGTCACGTCAGAGCTAGGCAGCGTGAACTCGACTTGCCCGTCCTGGATGCCGTCGCTCTCGCTCCACTCGGCCTGCCAGGTCTTCCCGCCGTCGGTCGAGACGTCGGCTTGCGCGAGACCTTCAAAAACGGAGGACTGGAAGGAGACCAGCGGTGACTCCCCGGCTGGCACGGACACGACCGGGGTGTCCAGCGAGGTGTCGGTCGACACTCCGCTGGCCGGGAAGACCTCCGCGTCCCCGGCCGGCTCATCGAGGGACGCGGCGCTCAGGAACGACCATGGCGACCCCGCGGCCGTGCTGATCGTCCAGCCGGACGGCAGCGTCCCGTCCGTGAACGTCTGGGTGCTGCCGCTGGTGTGCTGGGTATAACCCAGCGCCGATCCCTCGCTCGCGAGCAGGTCGGCGGAGACCTTGAAGCTATGTGTGGTGTTCTTGCTGCCCAGGGTCACGGTGGTGTCGGTGGTTGTGTAGCCCGTGATCTCCGGTGTCACCGAGACCTGGTAGCCGGAGTCGCCGGCTACTCGCACCGAGTACTCGCCGGTGAACGGGTCGGTGGAGGCGGTCAAGGTACCGGTGCCGTAGTCGACGACGACTGAGGACTGGACAGGCCACCCGTGGCCAGAACCGTCCGTCACCACGCCGCTGAGCGTCACGCTCGGTTCGGTCTTTAGCTGGACATAACGAGTGGTGGTCGCTCCCACGGTGACCGCGACTCCGCCCGAGGTGCTCGCCGCGTAGCCGTAACCGGTAACCGAGACCGTGTAATCACCCGCGGGCAGCCGCAGCTGGTAACTGCCGTCGGAATCGGTGGTGGTGGTCACCGAATCCGATCCGGTGACCCGGACCTGCAGGCCGGCCAGTGCCTGGCCGGAGGTGCTGGTGACCTTTCCGGTCAGCGTGCCGTAGCTGGTGTCGGTGAACGCGCCGGTGCCCTCGGGGGTGCCAAGCCCGGTGGGACCGTCGTAGCCGGTACCCGCGGTGCACAGGTAGGACGGCGAGCAGCTGCCGTTGGATCCGGAGGTGACGTCGTTCAGGTCGGCTGGGTGCTTGTACGGGTCAGCGTTGGGGTAATCGCCCTTCGCGATCGGGCCGCCGAGCGCGTAGGTCGCCGTGATGATCGGCGAGGCGACGCTGGTACCGCCGTACTGGCCCCAGCCCTGCCCGTATTCGGCGCCACCATCGCTGTAGCTGTCGTAGACCGCCACACCGGTGTAGGGGTCGGCCACCGCCGAGACGTCGGCGACGGTGCGATGTGAGCAGCCGGCGTCGGTCTGGAAGCTCGGCTTGGGCTCATACGCCGAGCAGCCTGAGCCGGTGTCGTCCCAGGCGGTCTCGGTCCAGCCGCGCGTGGTCCCGGCGTCCTGCGTCAGGTCGGTACCGCCAACCGCCGTCACGTCCGGGTCGGCCGCCGGGAATTCGACGCCGTAGCCACCGTCACCCGCGCTCGCGACGACCGCCACGCCTGGGTGGTCGTAGTAGTCCGCGGCGTACTGCGTATCCGCGGCTAGCTCGGACTCGCCGTAGCTGTTCGATACGTAGGAAGCGCCGAGGGTGACGGCCTCGTTCACTGCCACGCCCAGATCGGAGACGTCGGGGCTGCTGGCCTCGACCAGGATGATGTCGGCCTTGGGGGCGATCGCGGAGACCATGTCCAGGTCAAGCGAGATCTCGGTTGCCCAGCTCGGGTCACCAGCCGGGTAGTCGCCGGGGAAACCCTCCTGGTTCACCTTGCGGAACTGACCGGGCTGAAGTGCGGGCAGGCCGAACTGCTCGCGGTAGACGGCCAGGTCAGCGGCGGCATCGGGATCGTCGTAGGCGTCCACGATCGCGATCGTGGCACCGGCGCCGCCGTCGGCTGACAGGCCATAGGCGCTGAGCAGGTCGCTCGGGCCGTAAC
>JBEKHI010000074.1:0-34800 GCA_050012355.1 Streptosporangiaceae bacterium
CGTCGGCCTCCTCGCGTTCCAGCCGGGTATTCAGCGTCATGTAGTCATCGGCCAGCAGCCGGAGCTTGGCGTCCCGCAGGTCAGCCTGGATGACAGCGGCCCGGCGCGCGATCTCCGCCTGGCGGCCGAGGGGTTTGAGGCGGCGATTCAATTCCGCTGTGAGGTCGACCAGCCGGGTGAGGTTGGCCTGCATCGCCTCAAGCTTGCGCAGCGCCTTCTCCTTGCGCTTGCGATGCTTGAGTACTCCGGCCGCCTCCTCGATGAGGGCTCTTCTTGCTTCCGGCCCAGCATGCAGGATCTGGTCGAGCTGCCCCTGGCCGACGATGACATGCATCTCCCGGCCGAGCCCCGAGTCGGACAGCAGGTCCTGGACATCGAGGAGCCGGCAGTGCTCACCGTTGATGGAATACTCGCTCTGCCCGGAGCGGAACATCAGGCGGCTGATCGTCACTTCGGAGTAATCGATCGGCAGGCTGCCGTCCGTGTTATCGATCGTGAGGGAGACCTCGGCGCGGCCGAGCGGCGGACGGGAGGTGGTCCCGGCGAAGACGACATCCTCCATCTTGCCGCCTCGGAGGCTTTTCGCCCCCTGCTCCCCCATTACCCAGGAAAGCGCGTCGACAATGTTGGATTTGCCCGAGCCATTCGGCCCGACGACGGCGGTGATGCCGGGCTCAAGCCGGAGCGTGGTGGCGGAGGCGAACGACTTGAAACCACGCAGCGTAAGGTTCTTCAGGTACATGTGTCGCCTCCCCTCGCTGGTCTCTGCCCACGCACATTACCGCCAACCAAGCAGCCAGGCGTGTTCTGCGGAGATCCCCTGTGCGAAGGTAAACGAATAGGGACGCCGTAGGCGTCCCTAGGATCGTTGTGTCGGGTGGCCGTGCCAGCCCGGCGCTCAGGTGAGCGCGGGCTCGCGTTCCAGAACCAGCTCGGTTTCGTCGTGAGCTGCTTCAGCCGCTAGCGTGTCGTTTTCTTCCTGGAGCCGAACAAGTTCGGCCTCCAGGTCCCGTACGCGCTGCTGAAGACGGCGCATCTCGGAAACCACGCGCGGGTCTGGACCGCCGACGTGGCCGAATAGAGCCTTCGCCATGGTATTAGGTCCTCCACACTGAGTGACCAGAGTGGGCACACATGCAACACACGCGCCGCGCGGTGCGCCGCGTGAAATCAACATCTACTAGAATCCCACCCCAGCCAACGCTGGTCAAGTTGAGGGGCGCCCCGTAGCCCGTTTTCTAGTGTATCGCACCAAAAGATCCCGCGCGAACGACTCTTGACGCCACTTCCCCAACGTGCCTAGCGCACCCAACACCCGGCCCCCGCGGCCAGCTTCACTCGCCCTTCACTCGCCCTTCACTCGCCCCCGAGCCCCGCGCCGCCGCGCCCCGCGGCCTCGGCGCCCCGGCCTCACCCTCACCCCACCCCTACCGGCACCAGCACCGGCACCGGCACCGGCACCGGCACCCATCATGGCGGACATATCCGACATATACCGCTATCGCCAACGCCGGGCGGCGGGCCTTTGCTGGTTGATGCCACACCAACCAGCAAAGCCTGGTTCATCCCGAGGGGATGGTCGCGGTGGCGCAAAAGTGGCGCGGGCTGCGGGTCGTGGCGTGCCGCTGCCGCGGGCGGCGCTGTCCGGAGGCATCTTCTCCCGGGTTAGTGCACCCCGACTGCCGGGCATATCAGGGCATTACGGACGGGAAATGTGCACTAACCCGGGAGAAGTCAGCGGGTTCGGGCCGGCTGCCGCGCCCAGCCGAGGTGGAGGACTTTCCGGTAAGAGTCGGGTTAATGCAGCACTCACCAGCAACGGCCGCCCCCAGAATGCGGATCAGCGGTGTCGCACCCCTAACCTCGCGCGGCGCCCCTTAACCCCGCGACCGACATATCCACTTTGTCAGGCGTAGCCACCTCCGTGACCTTTCTCGCAACCCCAGCGATGGGCCACCGATGGTGCTATGGCGCCAGCGCTGGGCCATCGACAGTCATGTAGAAGGATTCCAGTCCGGCGATACAACCCATATGTGCGCTATCGCCCACGGAGCACACCTCCGCAGCGCCCGGAGCAGCCAGGGGAAACGAGACAGCAGGAGAGAAAATAGTCAGGAGGGAACAACAGGGATAACGATAAGCAGCGGACAGCAAGTGGCGTTGGCACGACAGGAAGCAATGGGGTGACCGGGGAAACCGGGGTGACAGGAGATGCCAGAATTGTGGGAGATATCAGGGTGGTGGGAGATACCAGGGTGGTAGGGGGACCTTGGGGCCGCCGGGGCGACTGGAGCACTGCAGCACTGCAGCACTGCAGCACTGGGCGGCAGGGGCGGCGGCGAGGGCGACGAGGGCTTAGCGTGGGGTGAAGCCTTGGAGGGTGCCGCGGGTGGGGGCCCAGCGCTCGGTTACGGTGGTGACCTTGCCTGGGGTCTCGCCACCACGCAGCAGGGCTAGCAGTTCGCGGAGGGATGCCTCGTCGCCTTCGGCGATGACTTCTACACGGCCGTCGTCCAGGTTGGTCGCTGTGCCGGAAAGTCCTAGTTCATCCCCACGGCGGCATACCCACCAGCGGAAGCCGACGCCCTGGACACGCCCGTCGACGTAGGCCGTTAGGCGGGTCACCGGTGCAGCTTGTTTCCCCGGGGCAGCGGCTGGCAGTTCGGGCAGCTGAACGAGGACCGGTTCATGAACGAATCCCGGCGGATCGGCGTACCGCAACGATCGCAAGGGAGGCCGACCCGGCCGTAGGCGGCCAGCGAACGGTCGAAGTAGCCGCTCTCGCCGTTGACGTTCACGTACAGGCTGTCGAACGAGGTGCCGCCGGCCTTGAGGGCATCGTTTAGCACCTCGTGTACCGAGTCGAGCAGGAGGCCGATCTCCGCGGGTTTCAGCGTGTCGGTCGCCCGGGCCCAATGCAGCTGGGATCGCCAGAGCGACTCGTCCGCGTAGATGTTGCCGACCCCGCTGACCAGCGACTGGTCGAGCAGCGCGCGCTTGATCCCGGTCCGGCGGCGAGTCAGCCGGGCCGCGAAGACGGCTGGGTCGAAGGCGGTTTCCAGCGGATCGGGCGCGATATGCGCGATCGGCGCGGGAACCCGGACACGACCCGGGGCCGACTGCTCAGCGAACGGCACCACCGCTAGGTGACCAAACGTCCGCTGGTCGGTGAACCGCAGATCAGGCCCGCCGTCGGCAAAAGTCAGCCGGACACGGACATGCGAAGAGACCGGGCGGTCAGGATCACAGACGAGGAGTTGGCCGCTCATCCCCAGGTGGGCGAGCAGCGCGTGCTCAGCAGGCGACGCAGGAACAGAAGCAGGAACAGAAGCAGGAACAGAAGCAGCAGAGGCAGCAGGATCGAGGGCCAGCCACAGGTACTTGCCACGCCGTTGCGCGCTGGCCGCCTGCAAGCCCGGCAGCAGAGCGGCGAAGGTTCCGGGGTCACGCCGAACCGCCCGGGGATGCAGCACCTCGACGGCAGCGATCTCACGGCCGATGACATGTTGCTCAAGCCCGCGGCGGACGGTCTCGACTTCGGGCAGTTCTGGCACGGGAACGGGTCAGTCCTCAGGAACAGGCGGTTCGGACGCGTCGCCGGGCTCGGCGGTGGCGGCCGCCGCCGCGGTGATCGCGATCCAGGCCGCCTCGGCGGCTTGCTGTTCCGCGGCCTTCTTGGACCGGCCCTCGCCGGTGCCCATCGGCTTGCCGCCCACCCGGACGACGGCGCGGAAGAACTTCTGGTGGTCCGGGCCGCTCTCGTCGACGTGGTACTCAGGGACGCCGAGCGCCTCGACCGCGGTCAGTTCCTGCAGCGAGGTCTTCCAGTCAAGTCCGGCGCCCAGCCGGGCCGAGCGGTCGATCACCGGGTCAAACAGCCGGTGGACCAGATCGGAGGCGACCGAGAGACCGCGGTCCATGTAGACCGCGCCGATCACGGCCTCCATGGTGTCGGCGAGGATCGACGGCTTGTCCCGGCCGCCCGTCCCCTCCTCGCCGCGCCCGAGCCGCACGTAGGCCCCCAGCTTCAGCGTCCGCGCGACCTCCGCCAGCGCGTTCATCTGCACCACGGCGGCCCGCAGCTTGGCGAGCTGCCCTTCGGGCAGGTTCGGGTAGCCACGGAACAGGGTGTCGGTTACCACTAGACCGAGCACCGAATCGCCGAGAAACTCCAGCCGCTCGTTGGTGGGCAAATTACCGTTCTCGTAAGCATAAGAACGGTGTGTCAGCGCACGTTCGAGCGATTCCCCGCCAACTGGCACGCCGAGCGCTCGGGCAAGGTCATCCGGGTCCCCACCTGCTGTCAGTTCCCCGTCGTAGCCTTTCGCGACGCTCAAGGCGTTTCCTCCAAAGCATTCGCTGATGATCACGCGCGCGGCGTGACCGCCGTGCACGCCTGGCTTTATTCCCTCCAGGCGCGCCCGGCACCCATCAGGACGGCTGTACCACCTGACGGCGGCGATACGTGCCACATGACGGGCACGCGGTGTGCGGCAACTTGGGCTCGCGGCAGTTCGGGCAGCTCACCAGGGTGACCGCGGAGGTCTTCCACTGTGAGCGCCGGGATCGGGTGTTGCTGCGTGACATCCTTCGCTTTGGAACTGCCACCTCAGCCCTCCTGCAGGTCGTTATCTGTCAAGCCCCGGAGGATGTCCCACCGGGGATCTACTGCGTCGTGAACGTGGGACGGGCCCACGTCGGCGAGCCGGGCTCCGCACTCCGCACACAGCCCCGGGCAATCTTCCCGGCACAGCGGCGAGAGCGGCAGTGCGAGCACTACCGCATCGCGGAACACCTGCTCAAGATCCAGTTTGTCGCCGTCGAGAACGGGGCTCTCGTCGTCTTCATCTTCTGGATCGGTTTCGTAACGGTACAACTCGATGAAGCTCACATCGACGGACGATGCCAGCGGATCTAGGCACCGAGCGCACTCCCCGCCGAGTGGTACGGCCGCCGAACCGGTGGCCAGTACCCCTTCGGAAACCGCCTCGAACCTAACGTCGAGATCGACTTCCGCGCCTGCGGGGACAGACGCGATCCCAGCGTCGAGACCCGACGGTGCATGCACCATCACGGCCTGCTCCAGCAGAGATCCGGGCTGGCGGCCGAGCTTTCGCAAGTCGAACACGAAGTCCCCCTGGGGGGCACCGCGCCTGACAGGCTTACCGCGTACGTTGGACATGTTATTTTACCGTGAGAGGAGAGACTGAACCGACCGTTCAGCCTACCGGTGGCCGAGTATATTCCCAACTCGCCCGGGCGCGGGGCGAGAGACTACTCCGCGAGACGAGCGCGCAGCCTGGTCAGAACCGTTTCCGGTACCAGGCCACTGACGTCACCACCGTACCGTGCTATCTCCTTGACCAGGCTGGAACTCAGGAACGAGAACTGCGGGTTCGTGGTCAGGAACAGCGTCTCGACCTTGGCCATCTGGTAGTTCATCTGCGCCATCTGCATCTCGTACTCGAAGTCGCTCACTGCCCGCAGGCCCTTGACCACGGCCGAGATGCCATTCGCCGCGCAGAAATCGACCAGCAGCCCTTGGAACCGCTCCACCCGGACATTCCCGTAGTGGCTGGTGACCTCCCGCAGCATGTCCAGCCGTTCATCCACGGTGAACAGGCACTTCTTGGTGATGTTGACGAGAACCGCGACGATGACCTCGTCATACAGCCCCGCCGCCCGGCTGACCACGTCCAAGTGCCCATTGGTGACGGGATCGAACGAGCCGGGACAGACCACTCGTTGCACGCGGTATCACTCCTTCATTACGGATGTTACGCCGCAAGGCGACCGTACCAGAAGGTAGCTTCGCCGTACCGCCTGGCCTTGACCGGAACATAGCCCGCTGGCCAGGAGAATTCGCCGGACCGGGTCGCGCGCTCCACGACGATAAGGGCCTGCGGGGAGAGCCATCCACCGTCGTTAAGTGAATGGAGGGTTTTCTCGACAGGAACGGCGTACGGCGGGTCAGCGAAGACGACGTCGAATGGCTCGGGTTCCCCGGCGAGGAACCGCTCCACGGGCGCGGCCTCGAGCCGAGCCCCGTCCAGCCCGACCCGGGCGATGTTTTCCTTGATCGTGGCCACCGCGCGGGGGTGCGACTCGACGAGCACCACCTCGGACGCGCCGCGGGACAATGCCTCCAGCCCCACCGCGCCGGACCCCGCGTACAGGTCCAGCCAGCGTGCGTCTTCAACCTCGGCCATAACGGCGCTGAACAGTCCCTCGCGGGCCCGGTCGGCGGTCGGCCGGGTGGCGGACCCGGGCGGCGCGGCCAACCGCCGACCGCGGGCCGCCCCTGCGATGATTCTCACGATTTATCCAGGTAATCGGCGTGCTGGCCGAGCATGTCGGCGATCGCCGCCCGCAACGCGGGGTACCCGGTGAGCTCGGGATCGGACTCCACGACGCTGGTCGCCTCGGTGCGGGCGAGGGTGATGAGTTTCTCATCCTTGAGCACGCTCAGCAGCTTCAGCGTGCGGCGGCGCCCGGCCTGCGCGGCCCCGAGAATGTCACCCTCCCGGCGCTGAATCAGGTCAAGACGCGACAGTTCGAACCCGTCGGTGGTGCCGGCGACCGCCTCGAGCCGCTCGCGGGAAGACTCGGCCGCGGACTCGGTGACGAGCAGGCAGAGCCCGGGGTGACCGCCCCGGCCCACCCGGCCGCGGAGCTGGTGCAGCTGGGATACGCCGAAGCGTTCGGCGTCCATGATGACCATGGCGGTCGCGTTGGGCACGTCCACGCCGACCTCGATCACCGTGGTGGCGACGAGCACGTCGATGTCGCCGGCCGCGAAGGACCGCATGATCTCGTCCTTCTCGTCGGCGGGCAGCCTGCCGTGCAGGATCTTGATCCGCAGGCCGCTGAGCGGGCCCTCCCTGAGCTCCTCCGCCACGTCCAGGACGGCGAGCGGCGGGCGGCGCGGAAACTCCTCGAGGACCGGCTCCAGATCCTCGAACTGAGCCTCCATGTCGGCGAGGTCGCCGCCGATCCGCGGGCAGACCACGTAGGCCTGACGGCCTTGCGCGACCTCCTCGCGGACGCGTTCCCAGGCCCGGTCGAGGAAGTGCGGCTTGTCGGCGGCCGGGACCACGTGGGTGGAGATCGCCTTCCTGCCCTGCGGAAGCTCGCTCAGCGTCGATATCTCCAGGTCGCCGAACACGGTCATCGCGACCGTCCGCGGTATCGGCGTCGCGGTCATCACCAGCAGGTGCGGCCGGGCGCCGTTGGCTTTCTCCCGCAGCGCGTCCCGCTGCTCGACGCCGAACCGGTGCTGCTCGTCGATCACGACCAGGCCCAGGTCGGCGAACTGGACCCGGTCCTCAAGCAGCGCGTGGGTGCCGATGACGATCCCGGCCTGGCCGGTGGTGATGTCGAGCAGGGCCTGGCGGCGGTGCGCGGCGCCGACCGAGCCGGTCAGGAGCGAGATCTTGGTCGCTTTCTCCGCCGCGTCGAGCCGGCCGGCCGAGCCGAGCGGGCCGAGCATCGCCGAGATGGACCGGTAGTGCTGCTGCGCCAGCACCTCGGTGGGGGCGAGCAGCACCGACTGACCGCCGTTGTCGGCGACCTGGAGCATCGCGCGGATCGCGACGACCGTTTTACCCGAGCCGACCTCGCCCTGCAGCAGCCGGTGCATCGGGGAGGCGCAGGACAGATCCCGGGCGATGACGCTTCCCACCGCCTGCTGGCCCTTGGTGAGCTCGAAGGGAAGCCGGTCGTCGAACGCCGCGGCCAGGCCGTCGTCCACTGGCGGGCGGGGCTCGGCGGGCAGCGCGGCCGCCGCGATCCGGCGCTGCGCGAGCGCCGACTGCAGCAGGAACGCCTCGTCCCACTTGAGCCGGGTCCTGGCCCGCGCGATGTCGGCGTCGGACAGCGGGCGGTGCACGGCGCGCAGCGCCTCGGCCTCGCGGAGCAGCCCGTGCCGCTCGCGGACCTCGTCCGGCAGCGGGTCCTCGCCCGCGTCCAGGGTGTCGAGCACGATCTGCATGGCCTTGGCGATCGTCCAGGACGGCATCTTCTGGCTCGCCGGGTAAACCGGGATGATCTCGGTGGCGAATTCCTCCGCCAGTTCCTTGGCGGCGCGGTCCTCGGTAGCGGCCTCGGGAACCAGCTCGAACTCGGGATGCACCAGCTGCCGCTGCCCGCGAAAGCTCGACACCTCCCCCGCGAACAGCCCGAGCCGGCCGGGCTGCAGCTGGCTGGCGAAGTAGTCCGGCCGGTGGAAGAAGGTCAGCAGCAGCCGCGCGGTGCCGTCGGTCACCACCGCCTCGGCCCGCTCACGTGGCCGACCGCCGCGTCCGTACTTGCCCGGCATCGGGGCTTTCTTGCTGGACAGCACCTGGGCCATGACGGTGACGTGCTCGCCGTCACGTAGCTTGGCCAGGTCGGTCACCTCACCTCGGCTGAAATACCGTCGTGGGTAGTGCCGCAGGAAGTCCCCTGCCGTCTGGTAGCCGAAGACGTCCTCGAGCACCTTGGCGGTCTTCGCCCCCAGCGGCCTGGACAGCGGATCGCGGAGCGTGGTCACATCTGGCAGCATAGGAGCCGTCACCGACATTCGGGTGCCGGGTTCGCCTTCGGCGGCTGGCTCGGGTAGGCTTCTCACCTGGCCGCCATCCCGTTGATTGCGGCTCTCCCGGGTGCTCCTAAGTGCGCCCGTCGGCATACTACTTATGGAGTGAACCCGTGGCTTCCGTCTGCGACGTATGCGGCAAGGGGCCGGGCTTCGGCAATAACGTCTCGTTCTCGCACCGCCGCACCCGCCGCCGCTTCAACCCCAACATCCAGACCGTCCGTCGCGCGATCGTCAACGGCACCCCCAAGCGCCTGAACGTGTGCACCTCTTGCATCAAGGCGGGCAAGGTCTCCCGCTAAGCCTTTCATGGTGGGTGCTGCATTAACCACACTCTTTGCTGGTTAATGCAGCACCCACCATGATCCTTTTCAGCGAAAGTGCTGCCAGCCGGGGGCGTTCGCATAGCGGGCACCGTCCACTAGGACCTCCGGGTCCCCGGCGCGCACCGCTCCGATCACCCGCCATGCCGCCGGCAGCGTCACTGACGGCGGGAATGCCGCCGCCAGGGCGTGATCCTCCCCGCCGGTGAGCACCCACCTGAGCGCGTCACCCGCCACGACGGCGGCCGCGGCCGCCAGATCACCCGTATCGAGCGCGGATGACCGGATATCGATGACCACCCGGCTGGCGTCGGCGATATGGCCGAGGTCCGCGAGCAGGCCATCGCTGGTGTCGATCATCGCGGTAGCGCCGAGCCGCGCCGCCTCCGGCCCGGCCTCGTAACGAGGCGCCGGGCTCAAGTGCGCGGCCACCAGTTCGTCGAACCCCCGGGTGCCTGCCGACAGCAGCGCGAAGCCGGCACCTGACCAGCCGAGCCGCCCGGCCACCGCCACCACGTCACCAGGCTGCGCGCCGGAACGGGTGACCACCCGCCCGGGCAGCGCGCCGAGCGCCGTCACCGAGAGCATCACCGAATCCGCGGACGCCGTGTCGCCGCCGACCACCGAGGCACCGGCCCGCGCCGCCTCGGCCGCTAGTGCCTCGGCGAGCTCGAGCACCCACGCCGCGGGCAACGATCCCGGTGTCGCGAGGCTCACCAGCAACGCGGTCGGCTCCGCGCCCATCGCCGCGATGTCGGCGAGGCTGCGGGCGGCCGCCTTGGTCCCGACGTCGCGCGCCGAGGACCATTTGAGCAGGAAGTGCCGCCCCTCGAGCAGCATGTCCACCGCCGCGACGACCTGGCCACCGGGCGCCTCGACCACAGCGGCGTCGTCACCGATCCCGATGGCCACGTCCGGGCCGGACGGCATCCGGGCGGCGAGTGCCTCGATCAGCCGCCATTCGCCAAGCTCGCCCACCGAAGCATCGGCTTTTATAAATGAATTGTCGCGATTTGACATCTAAAATCCTCGACTCACCGTACTCCGTGCGTTACCGGTCCAGACCATTGGGGTAACGTGACAGACCAGGGCAACTGACCTACGCTGCCCCCAGGAGGACGCCATGGTGCAGGCATACATCCTCGTCCAGACCGAGGTCGGCAAAGCCGCCGACGTGGGATCGCGCGGATCGCAGGAGTCACGCAGGCGGAGGATGTCACCGGCCCGTATGACGTCATCGTCAGGGCGCGAGCGGAAAACGTGGATGAACTAGGCAAACTTGTCGCCGCGCAAATCCAGGCAGTGGAGGGAATCACGCGGACGCTGACCTGTCCGGTCGTGCATATCTGAGCAGCTCAGCGGCTACCGGAGCGGTACGCGGGCCGACGCCGAGGGCGACGGCGGCCAGCAGGTTCTCTGGCGTGTCCACGTCCCGGCGTAGTCCGGGGATGTCGTCCAGCCGGAGCTCGGCCGCGCCGTTACGCGCGTGCCGGTCACGTGACCGGCCGCCGTACATCGGGCGGAACGGCGCTCCCGGCGGCGCCGCGTACAGCGTCGTCCCCACTCCGTCTGCATCCGGCACGAACGCGGGTCCGCGCTGGATGTGACCGAGCGCGCGGGCGAGTTCGCCGGGGCGCAACGCGGGCAGGTCCGCGGTCAGCCCGGCCACGCCAGTGGAGAGCCCGGTGGCGCCGAGCTGGAGAGCGTCGTTAAGGCTAGTGGTTGTGTCTTGCACCACGACGGCGCCCAGCGCTGACAGCTCACGCCGCACTACCGAATCGGCTGTGACAACCACCACACGAGCCACGATGGGGACCGCCAGCACCGCGGAAACGGTGTCACCCGCGAAGGCGAGGGCCATCTCGGCGCGGCGCGGACCGGCCAGCACGGCGAGCCGGGACTTGGCGTGAGCGAGTACCTTGACAGGGATTACCACCGTCCAGGTGAACGGGGCACAATCGGTCTTGTCTATGATCTTGTCCCCAAAACTCCAGCTACCCAACGGAGACCGACGTGCGTGAGACCGTAAGGCCCCCCAGATGAGCAAGCCTACCCTCGGCTACTCACGATTCTGGCGGGCGATCACGGTGATAGTGCTCAGGCCACTGCTGTCGATCCTGATCAAGAACCGTTGGCAGGGCCAGCGGAACATCCCGAAGACCGGCGGGGTAATCTTCGCCCCCAATCACATCTCCTACGTTGACTGGGGAACGGACGCGCTGTTCTTCCAGGCAAACGGCCGGTACCCGACCTTCATGATCAAGGCGTCCGTGTTCGAGATCAAGGGGATCGGGCACGTCATGTACAAGGCCGGCCAGCTCCCGGTGCACCGCGGACGGGCCGACGCGGCGCTGGTGCTCAAGGAGGCCGAGAAGGCACTGCGGGCGGGCGCCGCGGTGATCGTCTACCCGGAGGGCACCGCGACCCGCGATCCCGGCCTGTGGCCGATGGTCGCCAAGACCGGCGTCGCGCGGCTCGCGCTGGCCACCGGCGCCCCGGTGATCCCGGTCGCGCACTGGGGAACACAGGACATCCTCCAGTACGGGACTTCCAAGCTGCACCTGTTCCCCCGCAAGACCGTGCGCACCGTCGCGGGCCCGCCAGTAGATCTGTCGAAGTGGGCGGGCAAGCACACCTCGGCCCGCGCGCTGCGCGAGGCCACCGACGAGATCATGGGCCAGGTCGCC
This sequence comes from Streptosporangiaceae bacterium, assembly GCA_050012355.1. Lineage (GTDB taxonomy): Bacteria > Actinomycetota > Actinomycetes > Streptosporangiales > Streptosporangiaceae > JBEKHI01. Next base: position 11,586 of record JBEKHI010000074.1, read on the forward strand.
GCCCTGCTCGGGGACCTGCGCGCCGAGACCCCGCCCGCGGTGGCTTACGACCCTTCCGCCAAAACGGCGCTGCCTGAGTCTCCCGAGCCCCGCGAGCTCCCGTGAGGGCGGCCGTACTGGGGGCCGGCAACTGGGGAACGACCTTCGCCCAGGTGCTGTGCGACGCCGGAACAGCCACCGTGCTGTACGCCCGGGACCCTGAGGTGGCGGACGAGATCACCGCTCGGCATTCCAACGAGCGGTACCTGCCGGATGTCACGCTCACCCCGGCGCTCGCCGCGACCGCCGATATCGAAGCGGCGCTCGACGGCGCGGCCGTGGTGGCGCTGGCGGTGCCCGCGCAGAAGCTGCGGCCGCTGCTGCGCGAATGGGCGCCGCTGATCCCGCGCGACGCGCTGCTCGTCAGCCTGATGAAGGGCATCGAGCACGACACTTGCCAGCGGATGTCGGAGGTCATCGTCTCGGCCCTCGACGTGCCCGCCGCCCAGGTCGCGGTGGTATCGGGACCGAACCTGGCGCCGGAGATCGCCCGCCGGGAGATCGCCGCGACCGTGGTGGCCTGCTCTGATGTCTCCGGCACGGCCGTGCTGCAGAAAGCGTGCCACGCCCCCTACTTCCGGCCCTACACCGACGACGACGTGCCCGGATGCGAGCTGTCGGGCGCGGCGAAGAACGTGATTGCGATCGCCGTTGGCATGGCCGTCGGGCTCGGCCTCGGCGACAACACCAAGGCGACGCTGATCACCCGCGGCCTGGCCGAGATCGGCAGGCTGGGCGCGGCGATGGGAGCGAGACCGCGGACCTTCGCCGGGCTGGCCGGGATGGGTGACCTGGTGGCGACGTGCTCGTCGCCGCTGTCGCGGAACCGGAAGTTCGGCGCGCTGCTTGGCTCGGGCGTGCCGGTGGATGAGGCACTGTCCCGCATGTCACAGACCGCGGAGGGACCGGCCTCGTGCGAGCCGCTGCTGGCCCTGGCCGGACTGTACGGTGCCGAGATGCCAATCACCGCGGTAGTCGCTCAGGTCTTGCGCAACAACCTGACAGTCGAGGAGGCAGCGGTAGTGCTAGCGTCACGTTCAGCGAAACCCGAATGGTACGACACTGACGGAGTCTGAGCGGTGGACATAGTTCGCAGGCAGCTGGGCGAGAACACCCGAGCGGTTCATCTGCCGCCGCCACCCGCCCCCGCTCAGCAGCCAATCGGGACACCGGTGTACCGGACGGCGGCGTTCGCGTTCGGGTCGGCGGAAGAGTACGCCGCCGTGCTGAACGACGCGGTGCCGGGGTACTCCTACAGCCGGATCGACAATCCGACCGTGGACGCGTTCGCGCGCTCGGTCGCCGCGCTAGAGGGCGCGGGGCTGCCGCGGTGGCCGGCCGCGCAGGCGTTCTCCTCAGGGATGGCGGCGATCAGCGCCGTGTTCTGGACGTTCGCCAGGACGGGAGCGCACGTGATCGCGCCGAACGCGGTGTACGGCGGCACCTACGGCTTCCTCCGCAACGTGCTGTCCCGCTTCGGGGTCGAGGTCTCGTTCGTCGACATCACCGATCTGGCCGCGGTGGCCGCGGCGATGCGGCCCGCCACGAGGATCGTGTTCGCCGAGACGATCGCCAATCCGACCACCGACATCCCCGACCTCCGACGGCTGTCGGAGCTGGCGCAGGACAACGGCGCGCTGCTCGTGGTGGACTCGACGCTCGCACCGCCGGTGATCTGCCGGCCGCTTGAGCATGGCGCCGACCTGGTGCTGCACTCGGCCACCAAGTACATCGGCGGCCACTCGGACATCACCGGCGGCGTGGTTACCGGGCGCATCGAGCTGATTAGCGAGATACGTGCGGTGCGCATCGACACCGGCGGGTCGCTGTCGCCCGACGACGCGTTCATGCTCCGCCGCGGCCTGGAGACGCTGCCGTTGCGGGTGCGCCGCGCGTGCTCGACCGCCTCGGTGTTCGCCGCGACGGTGTCCAGGCACCCGGCCGTGCTGCGAGTGGACTACCCGGGACTGCCCACGCACTCCGGACACGAGCAGGCGCGCCGGATGTTCGACGCGGGCCCCGAGGGCGTACGGTTCGGCGCGATCGTGACCGTGACGCCGTTCGGCGGGCGTGAAGCGGGGCTGGCATTCGCCGACAAGCTGCGGCTGGCCGCGGTCGCTACCTCGCTGGGCGGCACCCACACGGTGGTTTCGCACGCGGCGTCGACGACCCACCGGCAGATGGACGACCGGGCCCTGGCTCTCGCCGGGATCGACTCTGGCGCGGTCCGGTTCTCAATCGGGCTGGAGGACGCCGAGGACCTCATCTCTGACGCGTATACCGCTCTGGAGTCGCTGGGTCGTCCGGCGTAATCACTCCCCCGCTTCTGCATGCCTGCGTGCAAATAGGGCAAAACATTGCAATGGCCCTTCTACCCTGGTCAGGCAATACCATCAGTGGTTCGGGAGATAGCGGAGGTGCACACATGCCCGGGGAGCGCAAGGTCAGGGTGGCGGTCGTGTTCGGCGGACGCAGCACGGAGCATTCCGTGTCTTGCGCGAGCGCCGGGCTGTTCCTCGGCGCGCTGGACCCCGAACGCTACGAGATCGTGCCCATCGGGATCGCGCGCGATGGCCGGTGGGTGCTAACCGACGGTGACCCGGCCCGGCTGGCGCTCAGCTCGACGATGCCAACCGTGGAGGATGTGGCCACCCCCGGCACCGAGATCGTGCCGGTCGCTGGCAGCCTGCAGGTCTGCGCGCCAGGAGAGCTACCGCGTGACCTGGGCCAGGTCGACGTCGTTCTGCCGCTATTGCATGGCGCGTACGGCGAGGACGGCACGCTACAGGGGCTACTGGAGATGGCCGGCATCAAGTACGTGGGGGCGGGCGTGCTGGCCAGCGCCGCGGGCATGGACAAGGAGTACATGAAGCTGATCTTCGCGGCCCGCCGCCTTCCGGTCGGCCCGTACGTGGTGGTCAAGGACCGAGACTGGCGTTCGCCGGTGGAGCGCAAGCGCGTACTGGATGAGATCGCCGAGCTCGGCTGGCCGGTGTTCGTGAAGCCCGCGCGAGGCGGTTCCAGCATCGGTACCTCGATGGCGGGGAACCCGGCCGAGCTTGAGACGGCGATCGAGAACGCGCGCGAGCACGACCCCAAGGTGCTGGTCGAGGCCGCGATCGACGGGATGGAGGTGGAGTGCGCCGTGCTCGAGGGCATTAACGGCGGCCCCACCGAAGCGAGCCTGCCCGGCCAGGTGGTCGTGGACCCCGGGTATGAGTTCTATGACTTCGAGGCCAAATACCTCGCGTCCGACACCGGCATGGTGATTCCCGCGCCAATACCGGACGCCGACATCGAGCGGATCCGCCAGCTCGCCTGCGAGACCTTCGACGTGCTGTCCTGCGAGGGCCTGGCCCGAGTGGACTTCTTCTACACGCCGGACGGAAAGATCCTGGTCAACGAGATCAACACGATGCCAGGGATGACCCCCGCATCGGGTTTCCCCCGGATGTGGGCCGCCACCGGCCTGCCGATCCAGGAGCTCGCTGACCGAATCATCCAGACCGGCCTCACCAAGCGCCCCGGCCTATTGCGGTTAACCACTTACTCCGCACGCTGGGCCCGCGCACCCTGGGCGCCCGCCCGTTGTGGTTGGTGCTGCATTAACCACACTCTTAGCTGGTTGGTGCAGCATTCATCATGATCATTGCGGCGCGGGCGGCGGGCTAGTACGACGACAGGCGGCGAGCACCAGCGGGTGACTTAAGGTCCCCGGGTGCCGCCGCCTGTTGTCGTGGGCCGAACTGACTACTTCTTCTTGGCCGCGGGCTTCGCGCCTGCGTTGACCAGCGCCTTGAAGTCCGCACCGGCGCGGAACTTCGGCACCGACGACGCCGGTACCTCGATGGCCGCGCCGGTCGCGGGGTTGCGCGCGGTGCGCGCCGGACGCTCAGACTTCTCGAATACGCCGAAACCCGTGATGGCAACCTTGTCGCCGGCGGCCACCGCCGACTGAATGGTGTCGAGCACGGCGTTCACGGCCTCGGTAGCGGACTTCTTGTCCCCCAGCCGATCCGAGATGGCGTCGATCAGATCACGCTTGTTCATTGTTCTCTCCTGCTGTTCCCCCACGGGAGGCCGCGCTGCCTTCGGCAGCCTGGGTCGCGACCTCTGACCTGCCCGAAAGTAGGCGATCGGGCGCGGTTACACAATAACCTTCGGCAATATTGGCCCGCGTGTCGGCCCAGAACTGGGCTTGCGCAGACGCACTATCGGACTTTAGGTTACAAACCACCCAAAACTCCGAGCGTGATCATCCACACAGGTGAGCGCTGGTCACCCGCGTGCCGCACCAGCACCAACGATGGCCCACCGCTGGCGTTATAGCGCCTGCGGTGGGCCATCGATGGGCTCGGCAACCTGCTTAGAGCGTGGCGGGGAGCCAGTCCGCGCGGTGCGACTCGTAGGCCGCGATGTCGGGCTCGTGGCGCAGGGTGAGGCCGATGTCGTCCAAGCCCTCGATCAGCCGCCAGCGGGTGTAGTCGTCGATCTCGAACGGCACGTCCACCCCGGCCACCTCGGAGCGCACCCGGCGCTCCGAGAGGTCGACGGTCACCGTGGCCGACGGGTCCGCCTCGGCGGCCGACTGGAGCACCTCGGTGACCCCGGCCGGGAGCACGACCGGCAGCAAGCCCGCCTTTGTCGCGTTATTGCGGAAGATGTCGCCGAACCGCGGTGCGATCACCACCCGGAAGCCGTAGTCGGTAAGCGCCCATACCGCGTGCTCGCGGGACGAGCCGATGCCGAAGTCGGTCCCGGCGACCAGCACGTCGGCACCGGAGTACTCGGGCTGGTTGAGCACGAACGAGGGGTCTTCGCGCCAGGCGGCGAACAGCCCCTCGCCGAACCCGGCGCGGCTGACCCGCTTCAGGTAGACGGCCGGGATGATCTGGTCGGTGTCCACATTGGACCGCCGCAGCGGCATGACCCGCCCGGTGTGAGTAACGAACGGTTCCATCCAAAGTCTCCTTCAAGGCGGTCGATGTGACATCGACCGCGCTCTATCGCGGTCGATGTCACATCGACCGCCCTCGCAGGTGGGCGGCGGCTAGAGGTCGGCGGGGGCGGTTAGGCGGCCGGTGATCGCGGTGGCGGCAGCGACCTGCGGGGACACCAGGTGAGTACGCCCGCCCTTGCCCTGCCGGCCCTCGAAGTTCCGGTTGGAGGTGGAAGCGCTGCGCTCCCCCGGGGACAGCGTGTCCGGGTTCATGCCCAGGCACATCGAGCAGCCAGCCGAGCGCCATTCGGCGCCGGCCGCGGAGAACACCTCGTTCAGCCCCTCGGCCTCGGCCTGGGCCTTGACCTCCATGGACCCCGGCACCACCAGCATCCGCACGCCGGAAGCGACCTTACGGCCGCGCACAACGTCGGCGGCGGCCCGCAGGTCCGACAGCCTGCCGTTCGTGCAGGACCCGACGAACACGGTGTCCACCGCGATGTCGCGCAGCGGGGTGCCCGCCGTCAGGCCCATGTAGTCCAGGGACCGCTGCGCGCCGGACGGGTCGGAGGTGCCGGAGGGGTCGGGCACCGACTCGCCGAGCGGCAGCGCCTGCCCGGGGTTGGTCCCCCAGGTGACGTACGGGGTGAGCGACGAGGCGTCGAGCTCCGTCGTTTTGTCGAACTGGGCGCCTTCGTCGGTGGGGAGGGAACGCCAGTAATCGAGCGCCGACTCCCAGGCCGCGCCTTTCGGGGCGTGCTGGCGTCCTTCGAGGTAGGCGAAGGTCACGTCGTCCGGCGCGATCAGGCCCGCCCGGGCCCCGGCCTCGATGGACATGTTGCAGACCGTGAACCGGCCGTCCATGGTCAGCTCGCGGATGGCCTGGCCGCGGTACTCGACCATGTACCCGACCCCGCCGCCGGTGCCGATCTTGGCGATGATCGCCAGGATCAGGTCCTTCGCGGTGACGCCGTAGGGCAGCGACCCTGAGCACTCAATCGCCATCGTCTTGGGGCGCGCGGACGGCAGCGTCTGGGTGGCGAGCACGTGCTCCACCTCAGAGGTGCCGATGCCGAACGCCAGCGCGCCGACCGCGCCGTGCGTTGAGGTGTGCGAGTCGCCGCAGACGATCGTCATTCCCGGCTGGCTCAGCCCGAGCTGCGGGCCGATCACATGCACGATGCCCTGCGACGCGTCGCCCATCGGGTGCAGCCGGATGCCGAACTCGGCCGCGTTCTTCCGCATCGTGTCCACCTGCGTCTTGGACACCGGGTCGGTAATCGGCCCCGCCGTGGTCGGGACGTTGTGGTCCTCGGTGGCGATCGTCAGATCGGGACGACGCACCTTTCGCCCGGACGCGCGGAGTCCGTCGAACGCCTGCGGGCTGGTGACCTCGTGCACCAGGTGGAGGTCGATATAGAGCAGGTCCGGCTCCCCGTCAGAGCTTCGGACGCTCTGCTGGCTTCCAACTACATGGGCATCCCACAGCTTGTCCGCGAGGGTGCGCGCCATCGCACCGTTCTCCCTTCAATCGGATTTGCATCTCAAATAATGAGACGGCAATATCAATACGTGAACAACTCTAGCGGAGTCGGCGTACTTGACAAAGCCGTTTCGGTCCTGTCCGCCATGGAGAGCGGCCCGGCCTCCCTCGCCCAGCTCGTCGAGGCGACGGGCCTGGCCAGGCCCACTGTGCACCGCATCGCGGTCGCGCTCGAGCACCACCGGCTGGTGGCGCGGGACAACCAGGGCAAGTTCATCCTCGGCCCCCGGGTCGCCGAGCTGGCCACCGCCGCCGGCGAGGACCGGCTGCTGGTGGTCGCCCAGCCCGTCCTCGTCTGGCTGCGTGACCACACCGGAGAGAGCGCCCAGCTCTACCGGCGGCAGTCCGACGTCAGGATCTGCGTCGCCGCCGCCGAACGCTCGTCCGGGCTGCGCGACACGGTGCCGGTCGGCACCGCGCTGCCGATGACCGCCGGGTCCGCCGCCCAGGTCCTGCTCGCCTGGGAGGACGGAGAGGTCATGCACCGGCGGCTGCGCGGCGCCAAATTCACCGCCGCGACGCTGGCCGGAGTCCGCAACCGGGGCTGGGCAGCCTCCGCCGCCGAACGCGAGGCGGGAGTCGCCTCGGTATCCGCCCCCGTACGCGGGGCCGGCGGCCGGGTGGTGGCGGCCGTGTCGGTCTCCGGCCCGATCGAGCGGCTCACCAGGTCGCCGGGACGGCTGCACGCGGGCGCGGTGCTGGCCGCCGGGGAGCGGCTCACCGAGTTGCTGCGGGCGGAAGCGGCGTGAGCCCAGATAATCAGAGAAACCTGAGAGTCTGCTGAAACTAGGCGTAATTAGCGGGTAAGTTGGGCACCTCTTCCCCCCGGACCGGATCGCAGATAATGTCAGGAACCGGTGAGACCCGGCGGAAGGTCAGGCGATGCGGATCGCTGTCGTCAACGAAAGCCAGTGGGGAGAGCGCCGGGTGGCGCTCGTGCCGGAGGGCGTCCCACGGCTTACCGCCGTGGGCTACGACCTGCTGGTCGAGGCCGGCGCGGGCGAACACGCCTGGTTCCCTGACAGTGGCTATGCCGAGGCCGGGGCCACGGTGGTCACCGACCTGGCGGAAGCCGACGTGTTGCTCTCCGTAACCAGGCCGGATCCGCAGCGGCTGCGCGCTGGCCAGACGGTCATCGGGATGCTGTCCCCGCTCACCGACCCCTCATACGTCCGTGACCTGGCGAACCGGGGCGTCACCGCCGTCTCGCTCGACGGCCTGCCCCGCACGCTGTCCCGGGCCCAGTCGATGGACGCCCTCAGCTCCCAGGCCAGCGTGGCCGGGTATAAGGCGGCGCTGATCGCGGCGACCGAATACGGCGGGTTCTTCCCGCTGATGATCACCGCCGCGGGCACCGCCCGCCCGGCCAGGGTCCTGGTGCTCGGCACCGGGGTAGCGGGGCTGCAGGCCATCGGCACCGCGCGGCGGCTCGGCGCGGTGGTCACCGGATACGACGTCCGCCCGGCTTCCAAGAGCGAGGTGGAGTCCCTCGGGGCGACGTTTCTCGAGCTGAGCATCAGCGCGGCCGGTGAAGGCGGGTACGCCAGGGAGCTGTCCGAGGAAGAACGCCAGGCCCAGCAGGCGGAGCTCACCGGGCACATCTCCCGGCATGACGTGGTGATCACCACGGCCCAGGTTCCCGGACGGCGGCCGCCGGTGCTGGTCACCGAGGAGGCCGTGAAGGCGATGCGGCCGGGCGCGGTGATCATCGACATGGGCGCCTCCGCGCTCGGCGGCAACGTCACCGGATCCGTGCCCGGTGAGACGACGGTGACCGGGAACGGCGTCACGATCGTGGGCGCCACCAACCTGCCGTCCTCGATGCCCACCGCGGCGTCGAACTCCTACTCGCGCAACATCAGCGCGCTGGTGCTGCACATGACACGGGACGGGACGCTCGTCATCGATACCGAGGACGAGATCCAGGCGGGTGTGGTGGTCACCCACGACGGCGCCGTTATCCACCCGGCGCTCGCCCCGAAGGAGGCCGGCGATGCTGGTAACTGACATCACGATCTTCGTGCTCGCGCTGCTAGTCGGCGTCGAGGTGATCGGCAAGGTGCCCGCCACCTTGCACACGCCGCTGATGTCGGCCGCGAACTCCATCCACGGCATCGTGCTCGCGGGCGCGCTGCTCATCGGGGTCACGGCGCACAGCGTCACCGGTTACATCCTGGCGTTCGTCGCCGCGTTCTTCGCCTCGGCCAACGTGGTCGGCGGGTACGTGGTCACCGGACGGATGCTGAAGATGTTCAAGCGGAGGGACCAGTGACCGGCTTCCAGAGCGGCATCCAGCTGGTCTACGTGCTCGCGGCCGCCTGCTTCGTGATCGGCCTGCACCAGATGAACTCCCCCGCCACGGCGCGGCGCGGCAACCAGGTGTCCACGATGGGCATGGTCATCGCGGTGATCGCGACGCTGATCCTGCTCATCCACGATGGCACGGTCACCGGCGTGGGCTGGGCGGTGCTGATCGTCGGGGCCGCGCTCGGCTCGGCCGCCGGCCTGTACTCCGCCCGCACCGTGCAGATGACCGCGATGCCGCAGCTGGTGTCGATGTTCAACGCGGTCGGCGGCGGCGCGGCGGCGCTGGTGGCGATCTACGGCTACATCCATCTTGAGGGTGCCCCGGGTGGCGTGCTCGGGACCACGACGGTCACCACCGTGCTCGACGTGATCATCGGCTCGGTGACGTTCTCCGGATCGATCATCGCGGCCGGCAAGCTGCAGGGCCTGATCCCCGGCCAGCCGATCTTGCTGCGCGGCGGACGGCTCATCACCGCGGCGCTGGCGGTGGTGGCGGTTGGCTCGGCGATCTTCATGTTCACCAGCGCGTCGCTGCCCGCGCTGCTGCTGGTCACCCTGGGATCACTGGGGTTCGGGGTCATGATGGTGCTGCCGATCGGCGGGGCCGACATGCCGGTGGTGATCTCGCTGCTCAACGCGTTCACCGGAACCGCGGTCGCGATGGCGGGTTTCGTGATCGCCAACTGGGCGCTGATCATTGCCGGAGCGCTGGTCGGCGCGTCCGGCGGCATCCTGACCAAGCTGATGGCCGACGCGATGAACCGGTCGCTGCGCAACATCATCATCGGCGGCTTCGGCACCGGAGACTCGCTGGTCGCCGTCGGCCCGGGCGGCGACGCGCAGATCCGTTCCGTCGCCGCCGACGACGCCGCGATCCAGCTGGCCTACGCGTCCAAGGTGATCATCGTGCCCGGCTACGGACTGGCCGCCGCGCAAGCCCAGCACGGCGTCGCGGAGCTGGCATCGGTCCTTGAGTCGCGCGGCGTCGAGGTCTCGTACGCGATCCACCCGGTCGCGGGCCGGATGCCGGGGCACATGAACGTGCTGCTCGCGGAGGCGAACGTGCCGTACCCGCTGCTCAAGGAGATGGAGGAGATCAACCCGGAGTTCGGCCGGGCGGACGTCGCCCTGGTCATCGGCGCTAACGACGTGACCAACCCAGCGGCCCGCCGCGCGGGCACCGCGATCTCCGGCATGCCCATCCTCGACGTCGACCTGGCCAAGTCCATCATCGTCGTGAAGCGGTCCATGGGTACCGGCTACGCGGGCATCGACAACGAGCTCTACACGCTCCCCAAGACCTCGATGTACTTCGCCGACGCCAAGAAGGCAGTCGCGGACCTGACCGCCGCGGTAAAAACGCTAGTGGGCTAAGGTCACCCCGGACAACGTGAAGGATCGTCGTACCTCTGGGTACAAGGATCCTTCACGTTGATGGTGGGCCAGCCGCCGGGGGCGGCTACCGCGACGGCGGCCGTCCTCCCCGGATGACCAGCGCCCTGGCGGCTACGGCGACGGCGCGGCGGGCCGCCTCGACGGGGTCGGCACCGGTGAGCCAATCCACCAGGAAAGCGGCGGTAAACGCGTCGCCCGCCCCCGTCGAATCGATCGCCCCCGCCACCCGGTTAGCCGCGACCCGCTCCACGCCGGTCGCGCCCGCCACCAGGGCACCTTCCGCCCCCAGCTTGAGAACCACTAGCTCGTACCAGTCAGCCAGCCGCGCGGCCATGGCCTCCGGGGAAGTCGAGCCGGTGAGCGCGAAACCCTCGTCCCGGTTGGGGAAGCAGACCGCGGCGCCGCGGGTCCAGCGCGGGAACCCCTCAAGAGCCGCCGCCGAGCCTGGGTCGATCGCGAATGCGGTCCCCCGTGACCGTGCGGCGGCGATGAGCGAGAGCGCGACCTCACGCGGACCCGGCGACGCGAACAGGTAGCCCGACAGCAGCAGCAGATCGAGCCCGTCGAGCAGTTCCAACGGCACGTCAGAAGGACTCAGCCGGGCGTTGGCGCCGCGGTCGGTGATCATGGTCCGTTCGCCACCGGGCTCGACGAGCACCACGATCTGGCCGGTCTGTGCCCCGGGGTCAGCGGTGATCCGCGGAGACACGCCGAAGCGGGCGAGTTCGCGGCGGTGGAACTCCGCGTCGTCCGCGCCCGCTCGTCCGGCGAACACCACATCGACGCCGAGGTACCCCAGCCACGCGGCCTGGTTCGCGGCCGAGCCGCCGGGCGAGAGGCTGATCACGGCAGGCGTGTCGTCATCGGGCACCGGCGCCGCGAGCGGCGCCGCGACCACATCGTTGATCACATCGCCGCAGACCAGGACCCGGGTCACCCGGTAAACGCCCGGGCGATCTCGGCCGCCAGCCGGATGTTGTTGCGTACGAGGTCGAGGTTGACCGCGAGACTCCGACCCGCCGTTTTGCTATGAAAGTAGTCCAGCAGGAACGGGGTGACGTCCTTGCCCCGCACCTCGCCAGCGGCGGCGAGTGCGTCCGACAGCACGCGGTCGTGCAGCCGCGGATCGAGCTGCGCATCCGGCGGCACCGGGTTCGCTACCAGCAGCGCCGCGCGGTCCCCCAGCTGGTCGCGGGCCGCCATGATCGCCGCGATCTCAGCGGCCGAGTCGGCCCGCCAGTCGATGTCGTGCCCGGAGTCGGTCAGATAGAACGCGGGAAACCGGTTCGTGCGGAACCCGACCACCGGGACGCCGAGCGTCTCCAGCCGTTCCAGGGTCGCCGCGATGTCCAGGATCGACTTCACCCCGGCCGAGACCAGCGTGATCGGCGTCCTCGACAGCACGGTCAGGTCCGCGGACTCGTCGAAGCTGGCCGCCGCGCCACGGTGCACTCCGCCGAGCCCGCCGGTCGCGAACACCCGGATGCCCGCCTTCGCCGCGAGCACCGAGGTCGCCGCCACCGTCGTGCCCGCGGTGCGGCCGCCCGCGATCGCCATGCCGAGCTCCCGGCTGCTCACCTTGATCACGTCGACGTCAACGGCGATCCGCTCAAGATCTGACGGGGTCAGCCCGACCTTAGGCAACCCGTCGATTACCCCGATTGTCGCCGGGACGACACCGGCGTCGTCCAGCATCGTCTCGAATTCACGGGCGGCCGCCAGGTTGGCCGGGCGGGGCAGCCCGTGGGTGATGATCGTCGATTCCAGCGCCACCACCGGCCGCCCGGCGGCCAGTGCGTCTCTCACCTTTTGCGACAGTACTGGCAAGTCTGGCATGCGCCGACTGTACCTTTTCCGCCCGGAAACCTTGCTGTGAGATACCCCCTGTTGCGAAGGATGTTTCGGGGCGTAGGGTGCGCAAAAGGGCTTTGAAGGAGTGTGAGCAGGCAGTGGCACAACGCACCAAGATCATCCTCCCCGAGTCGGAGCTCCCCCGGCAGTGGTACAACGTGATCCCCGACCTGCCGTCGCCTCCGCCACCTCCCCTGCACCCCGGAACGCTGCAGCCGGTGGGGCCGGATGATCTGGCGCCGCTGTTCCCGTTCGAGCTGATCTCGCAGGAAGTCACCACCGACAGCTACGTCGACATCCCCGACGATGTGCTCGACGTGTACCGGCTCTGGCGGCCGACCCCGCTGTACCGCGCGCACCGTCTGGAGAAGGCGCTCGGCACCCCCGCGCGGATCTATTACAAGTACGAGGGCGTATCGCCGTCGGGTTCGCATAAGCCGAACACCGCCGTCCCGCAGGCCTACTACAACTCGGTCGAGGGCACCCGCCGGCTCACCACCGAGACCGGAGCGGGCCAGTGGGGCAGCGCGCTCGCGTTCGCCTGCGCGCAATACGGCATCGAGTGCGAAGTCTGGATGGTCCGCGCCTCTTACGACCAGAAGCCTTACCGGCGGGCGATGATGCAGACCTTCGGGGCGACCGTGCACGCCTCGCCGTCGACGCTGACCGCGTCGGGCAAGAAGGTGCTCGCCGAGCAGCCCGAGTCGCCCGGGTCGCTGGGGATCGCGATCAGCGAGGCGGTCGAGGCGGCGGCCTCCGACCAGTCCACCAGGTACGCGCTCGGCTCGGTGCTGAACCACGTGCTGCTGCACCAGACGATCATCGGCGAGGAGGCCCGCAGGCAGTTCCAGCTCGCCGGAGAGCACACCCCCGACCTGATCGTGGGCTGCACCGGCGGCGGGTCCAACTTCGCCGGGCTGTTCCTGCCGTTCCTGCGGGACAAGCTGTCGTCCCGGCATGGCGGTCCGGTTTTCCGGGCGGTCGAGCCAGCTGCCTGCCCATCCTTCACCCGGGGGCGATACGCCTACGATTTCGGCGACACGGCCGGGCTGACGCCGCTGCTGAAGATGCACACCCTCGGCCACGGGTTCATCCCCGAGCCGGTGCACGCGGGCGGGCTGCGATACCACGGCATGTCACCGCTGCTGTCGCACGCCTACGAACTCGGGCTGTTCGAGGCGGTCGCCAAGCCGCAGAACGAGTGTTTCGCGGCCGCGCTGACCTTCGCCCGGTCGGAGGGCATTGTGCCCGCGCCGGAGCCGTCACACGCCCTCGCGTCGGTGATCGAGGAGGCGTCTAGGTGCCGGGAAACGGGTGAGCAGAAGGTGATTCTCACCGCGCTGTGCGGTCACGGGCATTTCGACATGGCGGCCTACGAGCGGTACCTGTCGGGCGAGATGCCCGACTACGAGGTTCCGGACTCACAGATCGACGCGGCCCTATCGGAGCTGCCGACCGTCTGACTTCCGGCGGGAGAACAAGCGCCGGCGTGGCCGGGGCGGGGTGTGCACCTGGATGTCCCCGGCCATGCTGAACGCGCGAACCTCGATCACCGGCTGCGCCGGATCCGCGGGCACCACCGACGCGTTCGCGCCGCGGAACCGGCCGAGGCCAGCGCGCGATGACATCACGACCGCCACGCCATCCGGGACCATCAGCCGGATCCGGCCGCCGATCATCGTCGCGTACAGGATCACGTGCCTGGACTGGAGCAAGGCCTCACGAAAGTCCACCAGGACCTCGCCGAACACGGCGCTCACGGTCATCGACTCCGGCACCACCCACCGGCCGTCCCGCTGCTCGGTGCCGAACACCCCGGTGATCATCCGGCCGCCGTCGACCCGGACCGGCTGCTGTGACGTCGGCGCCAGGTCGGTGGTCAGCCCCACCAGGTCGCCGAGCGTGCGGGCACTGAGCGCGGCACTCACCCGTTCATCGTGCTCGGCGGGGTCAAGACGCCCGTCCGCCATCGCCTCGCGCAGCATCGCGACCACACGGTCGCGATCCGCGTCGGAGGCACGCAGCTCACGGGGGTGCATGGCACGACGATACGCGACCGATCGAGCGCATGCGGACGCCAGCGACGCTGTGGGAAGATTTGACCCATGAGTATCGACATCACGCAACGCGTCGCCGACGAGAATATCGGGCTTGTCCGGTTCCTCTATGCCGACAACGGCGGGATTGTCCGCGGCAAAGCAGCCGCGGCGAACCGGATCGGTGAACGGATCGAAAGCGGGATCGGGCACACGGTCGCGATGATGGCGATGTCGATGATGGACGAGTTGCAGCCGGTTCCCGGCATGGGCCCGGTCGGCGAGGTCCGGATCGTCCCGGACGCCGCCACCTTCACGCCGCTGCCCTACGCCCCCGGCGCCGCCGCGATGCTCGCCGATCTGATCGAGCCGGACGGAACGCCGTGGCAGGCCTGCCCGCGCACCTTCCTCAAGGAGGCCATCGCGTCGCTCGCGGCCGAGGGTTACGAGATGGAGGCGGCGTACGAGCCCGAGTTCACCCTCGGCACCCGGGACGCCGCCGGATTCACCCCCATCGACGACAGCCTGTGCTACTCCGCGACTGGCTTTCACCTAGCCCACGACTACGCGATCGACCTGGTTGACGCCGCGATCTCCCAGGGTCTGGACGTCGAGCACTACTATCCCGAGCTTGGCCACGGCCAGCAGGAGATCTCGATCCACCACGCGGACCCGCTATCCGCCGCCGACAACCACGTGCTGCTGCGCGAGACCGCGCGCGGCGTCGCCCTCCGGCACGGGTTGTGGGCCAGTTTCGCACCCAAGCCGCTGCCCGATCAGGCGGGTAACGGGGCACATGTGCACGCGTCGTTGTGGCGCGACGGGGTGAACGCGTTCGCCGATCCAGCCGATCGGTTCGGGCTGTCCTCGGCTGGTTACTACTTCATCGGCGGCATCCGCGCCCATCTGCCCGCGCTTACCGCGCTGACCTGCGGGAGCGTGAACAGCTACCGTCGGCTCGCCCCGTCCACCTGGTCCGGCGCCTGGAATTCGTTTGGCCTCGACAACCGTGAGGTGGCCGTCCGGGTCTGCACGCCGCTGGGTTCCGCTGGTTCGGTGAACCTGGAGCTCAAGCCGTCGGATTCCACCGCGAACCCGTATCTCGCGCTGGGTGCTTTCATCCACGCCGGGCTGGATGGCCTGCGGTCGAAGCTCGACCCCGGCGATCCGGTTTCCGTCGATCCGGCTTCGCTCACTGGTGACGAGCGGGGCTCGATCGGGATCACGCAGCTACCCGCCTCGCTGGGAGAAGCCCTCGACGCGCTCGAGGCCGACGACTACCTGACCGCAGCGCTCGGCCCGCTGCGGGCGACGGCCTACCTGGCCGTCAAGCGCAGCGAGGTAGCGCACTTCGCCGAACACGACGCGACCTACGAGCTCTACCACCACTTCACCAAGTTCTAGGGGGCCCATCGATGGGCCCGCCCTACGCCACGGGAACGAAGCTGACCTCGACGGTCTTCACCGCGCGCGCGAGCTTCCCGTCGCTGGTAAGGAGCGTGCACCCGATGGACTCGGCTAGCGCGACGTAACTCGCGTCGTAGATGGTGAAGCTGTCGCGCAGTTCCCACGCGCGCTGCCCGGTAACCGCCTCCGGATGCCGGATGAGCGTCATGCTGTCCTTGACCTGGCACGCTCCTTCGGCACGAGCCGCCGCGATCTCCTTGCGGAGAATCATGCTTCGCAGCGCGCTCCGGAACTCGTAGTCAAGAAGATGCGGGACATGCAGTTCGTCTTCTCCGGTGAGCATGTCCCACAGCGGCTGGACCGGTGGGTCTTTGGCGAGCGCTCCGACCAGGGCGGAGGTATCGATGACCATCATTCTCCCCGGACCTCCCGGATCGCGGCCAGGATGGCTTCGCCGGTCGCGCCGCCGCCCAGTTCGCTGAGCGCCTCCATCCGCGCCCTGAGTTCCTCACGCGTAGGCCTTTCGACCGCGTCGGTGAGGATCTTCGCCGCGTAGGACGACAGCGACATGCGCTCGTACGCGGCTCGCGCCTTGAGCTTGGCGACGACTTCCTCGTCGAGCCCTCGTACCTGAAGGGTCTTTTCCATGAGCAGGCTCCCGTCCACGCTGTCGCCCCCCTCTTGCAAGCATAATGCATGTATCACATGCATTATGCTTGCATCAGCTCGGGCCTGATAAACACACTCTGCCAGCAGGGTCTGACATTCCGGAGCTGCCCCGAGGTGCCGCGCATAGCGACAAGACGCCCATGATGTGGTATTTCACGACTGAGACGCACGTGAGAGGACAGCCCATATGCCGTGGTTCGACCTGCCGCTAGAGGAACTCCGCGAGTACCGCACCGGCACCGCCGAGCCGGACGGCCTGGACGCCTGGTGGGCCGCTCGGCTCAACGAAGCTCGCGAGCAGGCCGAGCCACCGACGCTGACCAGGTACGAACCCGAGATCTACCGCGAGCTCGAGGTGTGGGACGCCGAGTTCTCCGGGGCGCGCGGGGACCGGATCCGTGCCTGGTATATCAAGCCCGAGCGCCCGGCGCCCAAGACGATCGTGAAGTTCATCGGGTACGGCGGCGGCCGGGGCGCGCCCCATGAGCACGCGCTGCTGGCGGCCCTCGGGTACGCGGTATTCGTGATGGACAGCCGGGGCCAGGGCGGCCAGTGGTCGACCGGTGCCACCGGCGATAACGACCCTGGCCCGGAGAACGCGAAGGTCATGACCCGCGGCATCGCCAGCCCCGAGACGTATTACTACACCCGGATGTTCACCGACGCGGTGCGCGCGGTGGAAACCGCGCTGGAGCTGGGCGTCGAGCCGACGGTCGCGGTCAGCGGCGCCAGCCAGGGCGGCGCGCTGTCGCTGGCGGCGACGTCGCTGGCGGCCGACAAGGTGGCGCTGTGCCACGCCGACGTACCGTTCCTCTGCGACATCCAGCGCGCGATCACCCTGGCGGACAGTGCCCCCTACACCGAGATTCCCGCGTTCCTCAACGAGAACGTCCGCCTCACCGACGCCGCGCTGAACACGTTGCGTTACATCGACTGCGCGCTGCTCGCCCGGCGCATCACCGCCCAGACGCTGGTCAGCGTCGGCCTGATGGACGAGGTATGCCCGCCGTCGACGGTGTTCGCCGCCTACAACGAGATCCCGGCGGCCAAGGACATCGAGGTCTACCCGTACAGCGGCCACGCGGTCCCCCAGGTGCACACCGAGGTCCAGCTACGCCACCTCCGCGAGCACCTGGGCTAATCCCGGACGGCCACCTTGCTGGTCAGGGTGCCAATGGTGGAGATCGTCACGTCCACCTCGTCGCCCTCGGCCAGCGGACCGGTGCCGGCCGGAGTTCCGGTGAGCAGCACGTCCCCCGGCAGCAGGGTCATCACCTGCGACACCTCCGCGATCACCGACGGCACATCCCAGCGCAACGCCGATGTCCGGGCCCGCTGCCGCTCCACACCATTGACCGTGGTGACGAGCTCCAGGTCGGCCGGATCGGTCCCGGTCTCTATCCACGGCCCCAGCGGGCAGAACGTGTCGAACCCCTTCGCCCTGGTCCACTGCCGGTCCCGCGCGAGCAGGTCCCGCGCGGTCACGTCGTTCGCGACGGTGTAGCCGAACACCACGTCCTCGGCCCGTTCCCGTGGGACTTCGCGGCACAGCCGGCCGATGACGATCGCCAGCGAGCCACCGAACTCGATCCGCTCGGTGAGCTTGACCGGCCACGCGATCCGGTCACCGGTACCGGTCACCGACGTGGACGGCTTGAGAAAGATGTCCGGCTCTTCAATTCCCTCATAGTTACCGGCCACCCCCACGACCTTGCTTGGCAGCACTGGCGCCAGCAGTCGCACCTCGGCCAGCGGGTAGCGGTGCCCGGTGTACCGGACACCGCCCGGCTGCGTGCCGAACGGGTGGCCGTGCAACTCCGCGATCGTCAGGCTCAGAGCGGTTCCGTCACCTTCGCCTTCGACGACTCCGTAGCCGACTCCGTCACCCTTGGCGAACCTCGCGATACGCACGACACTCCCTTGTTATTGCTGGTAGCCCTCGACTTCCGGCACCGGCCGCGCCGCCACCGAGTCGGGGCTCTCACCGAATTCTCGCCGGGCCCGCCGCTGGCGCAGCAGATCCCAGCACTGGTCAAGCGCCTCTTCCGCCGAACGCAGACGCTGCTTCTCCTGTTCCGAGCTGAGCTTCCCAGCGGCCAATTGCTCGCGCAGCTCGTGCTCGGTCTGGATCAGCCCGTCGATACGAGTCAGGATCTCTTTGTCCTCCATGGACATACCGTAAGCCGGCGCGCGTCCCGCCGTGGCCAGGGGCACCCATTTACCATAACGGCGGTTCCAGTTCCCTTGGCCACACCCCGCTCTTTCCTGATATGTCAGGCCGTCGAGGATTGGGTGCCGAGGACCGGCGCCCCAAACGTGATGCCGAGCGCGAGCAGGGCCGGGATGCCCAGAGCCAGGCGCAATCCGGTCTCTCCGGCGAGGAATCCGATGAGCGGCGGGCCACCAGTCATCCCGGCGTAGCCCATGCCCACCACGGTCGCGAGCCCGCGCCCCGGCCGCTGCGGATCGGCGTGTCCGCCCGCCGCGAACACCCGCGGAATCGTCACCGACAGTCCCGCCCCGAGCAGCGCGAACCCCGCCACCGCCACGACCGGTTGCCTGACCGCCAGCCCAGCGGTCAGGCCAAGCCCAGCGACCAGCCCGCACGCCCGCACCAGCCGCACCTCGCCGAACCGGGCGATCAGCCGGTTGCCCGCGAACCGCCCGGCTGTCATCATCACGGAAAACGCGGCGTAGCCAAGGGCCGCGAAGCCGGCCGATGTACCGAGACTTTCCCGCAGGTAGACGGCACTCCAGTC
Organism: Streptosporangiaceae bacterium; assembly: GCA_050012355.1. Lineage (GTDB taxonomy): Bacteria > Actinomycetota > Actinomycetes > Streptosporangiales > Streptosporangiaceae > JBEKHI01. The sequence continues at coordinate 30,531 of JBEKHI010000074.1, forward strand.
CCCGGCGGCGCCTTCACCGATCAGCCCGCAGATCCCGAGTATCCCCAGCGCGAGCACCAGCCGGCGAATATCACGCCGGCTCGCATCCTGACCGTCCGGCCGGCCGGCTTCGGGCGTCAGGTCAGCGGTCTTCGGCTCCTCGGGAAGGAGCCATCTGCCAGCCACCACGGTCGCGATCGCCGACGGTATCCCCGAGGCGGCGAGCGTCGGCACCGGGCCGATCGCGGCCCACGCGAAGGCCCCGCCAAACAGTGATCCGATGATCGCGCCGAGGCTGTACCCGGCGTGCATTAAGGTCAGGACCGGCCGCCCGTAGCCGGTTTCGACCCGGACACCCTGCGCGTTCTGCGCGACGTCGAGCAGCCCGCCGCCGAAGCCAACCGCTAGCAGCGCCGCTGCCAGCTCCCCGATGTTCCTGACAAGCCCGGGCACGATGTACAACAGGCAGATCGCGAGCCCGGAGAGCCGGGTGATCCGTGCGCTTCCGATCCCGTCGACGAGCCGGCCGGCCAGGATCGTGCCCGCCAGCAGCCCGATAGGTGTGGCGAGCAGCGCCAGCCCGAGGCTCGCATCAGTGAGATGCGCCTGCTCCTTGACCGAGGGGATCCGCGCCACCCACACCCCGAAGGTGAACCCCATCGCCACGAAATACGTGCTCACTGCGGCACGGGCGGACCGCAGCCCCTGTCCGATCGATCCGTCTATGCCCTCAGAGTACTCCGCACCTGAACCCATGGATGGCCCACCGCTGGGGCTATGGCGCCAGCGGTGGGCCACCCATGGGGTGAGGAGCGGGCCGCTAGCGGCCGGTTCGAAGCAGGCAGTAGGTGACTGCCTCCTCTAGGGCCTGCCAGGACGCGGCGATGATGTTCTCGTCGACGCCCACGGTCGACCAGCTCTTGCCGGTCCCGTCGCCGGACTCGATGAGCACGCGGGTGATGGCGCCGGTGCCGTGGGTGCCTTCCAGGATCCGCACCTTGTAGTCGGTCAGCTCGAGGCTGGCCAGTTCCGGGAAGATCTGCTCGAGCGCGGAGCGCAGCGCCTTGTCCAGCGCGTTGACCGGGCCATTGCCTTCCCCGACGGCGACGACGCGCTCGCCCTTCGCGACCAGGCGGACCGTGGCCTCGCTGGTCATCCGGTCGTCGGGGTGCCGCTCGACGATCACCCGCCAGGACTCAACCTCGAAGTGCCGGAGCCGCTCGCCCTTCAGCTCATCACGCAGCAGCAGTTCGAAGCTCGCGTCGGCGGCCTCGAAGGAGTAGCCGCGCGCCTCCAGTTCCTTGACCTTGTCGGTGACCTTGGTCAGGGTCTCCCGGTCACCGGACAGGTCATAACCGAGTTCCCGCCCCTTGAGCTCGACCGAGGCCCGGCCAGCCATGTCCGAGACCAGCATGCGCATGTCGTTGCCGACCTCGGCGGGGTCGATGTGCTGGTACAGCATCGGGTCGACCCGGATAGCGGACGCGTGCAGGCCCGCCTTGTGCGCGAACGCGGACAGCCCGACATAGGGCTGGTGCGTGTCGGGGGTGACGTTGGTGACCTCGGAGATCGCGTGCGCGATCCGTGACATATCCCTGATCGTCCCGGCCGGGAGGACCTGACGGCCCTTCTTGAGCTGCAGGCCCGCCACCACGCTGAACAGGTTGGCGTTCCCGGCCCGTTCCCCGTATCCGTTCGCGGTGCCTTGCACGTGCGTGACCCCGGCGTCGACGGCGACGAGCGTGTTCGCGACGCCGCAGGCGGTGTCATCGTGGCAGTGGATGCCCAGACGCGCGGCGGTCTGCCCGAGCACATGCTGAACGACATCGCCCAGCTCATTCGGCATCATGCCGCCATTGGTGTCGCAGAGGGCCACCACGTCGGCGCCTGCCTCCGCCGCCGTGGCGACCACCTCGAGCGCGTAGCCCGGATTGGACTTGTACCCGTCGAAGAAGTGCTCGGCGTCCAGGAACACCCGCTGGCCGTTGCCGACCAGATGCCGGATGGTGTCCGCGATCATCCGCAGGTTTTCCGGCAGGTCAGTGCGCAGCGCGAGTTCCACGTGGCGGTCATGGCTCTTGGCCACCAGGGTTACCACCGGTGCCAGGGAGTCGCGGAGCGCCGCCACCTGCGGATCGTCGGCCGCGACGGCGCCCGGCTTGCAGGTGGAGCCGAACGCGGCGAGCGTCGCGTTCTTCAGGTTGAGTTCGGTGGCCGCCCGGCGGAAGAACTCGGTGTCCTTCGGGATGGCGCCCGGCCAGCCGCCCTCGATGAACCCGACGCCCAGGCTGTCCAGGTGCCTCGCGATGATGAGCTTGTCAGCAACGGTGAGGTTGAGGCCCTCTTGCTGAGCGCCGTCGCGCAGCGTCGTGTCGTAGACATGGAAAGCGTCGTTATGGTCCATCGTTTGTCTCCTTGGCCTGGCCGCACAAAGCAAAAGACCCCTCGCGGAACGCGAGAGGTCTGCGCGCTGACGGCCCGGATGTCGGACACTAGGCCTTACCGCCTAGCTGCCAGCGCGCCCGCCGATAATAATCAGGCCGGACGTCACAGGACCACCTTAGCAAACGTCCGTAGAATCTGGCGTCCCAGCAGCAGATTCTACGGACGTTCGCGGATGTCAGCAGACCTTGCGGACCCAGCCGAACGGGTCGGGACGGTGGCCGTACTGGATGCCGATGAGCTCCTCGCGCAACCGCATGGTGACCGGACCCGGGGTCCCGTCGCCGATCACCCAGTCGGACGACTCGCCGCGGACCCGGCCCACCGGGGTGATCACGGCGGCGGTACCGCAGGCGAAGACCTCGGTGATCTCACCCGAGGCGCAGCCATCGCGCCAGTCGTCGACGGAGATCCGCCCCTCGGTCGCGCCGATGCCGAGCGACGGGGCCAGTTCGAGCAGCGAGTCGCGGGTGATGCCGGGCAGCAGCGTCCCGGTCAGCCCCGGGGTGACCAGCCGGTCCTGGTACACGAAGAACAGGTTCATGCCGCCCATCTCCTCGACCCAGCGGTGCTCCGCCGAATCGAGCCAGACGACCTGATCACACCCGTTGTCCACGGCCTGCTGCTGGGCGGCGAAGGCGGCGGCGTAGTTGCCACCGCACTTGACCGCTCCGGTGCCGCCGGGCGCCGCCCGGGTGTAGTCCTCCGATAGCCAGACCTCTACCGTCTTGCCTGCCCCGAAGTAGGACGCGGCCGGCGAGGCGATCACGCAGAACAGGTACTCGCTCGACGGGCTGTTGACGCCGAGCCCGCGCTGGGTGGCGATCATGAACGGGCGCAGGTAGAGGCTGTTGCCCTCACCCACGGGGGTCCATTCCTTATCGGCCGAGACCAGGAGTTCCAGTGCCTCGATAAACGACTCTTCCGGGAACTCGGGCATCGCCATCCGGCGAGCCCCGGAGTTGAATCGCGCCGCGTTCGCCTCGGGGCGGAACATGACGACCGCTCCGCTGTCGCCGCGATACGCCTTCAGACCTTCGAAGAATTCCTGCGCGTAGTGGAACACGGCGGTGGCGGGGTCCAGCGAGAACGGGCCGTAGGGCTCCAGCCGGGCGTTGTGCCAGCCATTTTCCCGCGTCCAGCGGGCGGTGACCATGTGGTCGGTGAATACCTGACCGAAGCCGGGCGCTCGCAGGAGCCGTTCCCGCTCCTCGCCTGGTACCCGAGTCTGCGAGAGACGAGTCTCGAAACTAAGCGGACCTTCTCCGGTCATCGGTATTCCCCTTACGTGTCCTCGTGTTTCCGAGTTGGGCCAGCGGCCGCGACTAGCCTGCGGCTCGCTCCGCTATATCTTCACCAATCTCGACCGTACTCCTACTCCCCTGGCGTTCCACCAGGTCAGCGGAGACCGCGTCCTCGATACGGCTGGCTTCGGGTGCCAGGCCCATGTGCTGGCACAGCAGCGCCGCGGACAGGATCGCCGCGGTGGGATCCGCCTTGGACTGGCCCGCGATGTCGGGCGCGGATCCGTGCACCGGCTCGAACATCGAGGGCGCCGTACGGTCGGGGTTGATGTTTCCTGACGCCGCGAGGCCGATGCCGCCGGCCACCGCCGCGCCCAGGTCGGTCAGGATGTCGCCGAACAGGTTGTCGGTGACGACCACGTCGTAGCGCTCCGGCTGGGTGACGAAGTACATCGACGCCGCGTCGACGTGGTTGTAGTCCACCGCGACCTCGGGGTACTCCTTGGCCAGCGCGTCGACGGTGCGCTGCCACAGGTCGCCCGCGTAGGTGAGCACGTTCGTCTTGTGCACCAGCGTGAGCTTCTTACGCGGGCGGGCCATGGCCA
>JBEKHI010000075.1:0-24770 GCA_050012355.1 Streptosporangiaceae bacterium
AGCGACGAGGTGTAATCGACCGGGGCGACCGGGCGGGCCGGGTTGGGCGGGCCTTCCTTCGGCATGACTCCGCCGCCCCACAGGTCGACGACGGCGTCGATGCCATCCAGCCGGGACGCGGCGAGCAGCGCGTGGCGGCCGCCGGAGCAGGAGCCCATGATGCCGGCCTTGCCGTTGGAATCCGGCTGCTGCCGCAGGTAGTCACGGGCGGCCGCGCTATAGTCCACCACGGTGTCGTCGTGTACCCCGCCCTCCTTCCGCGCCAGGGCCGCGATGTCGTCCGGCGCTCCGTGGCCGAACCGGCAGTACAGGTCGGGAGCGACGACTAGGTACCCGTGGCGGGCGATCCGCTCGGCGAACTCCTGGTAGAACTCGTCCCAGCCCGGCATGTGGTGGATCAGGATCACCCCTGGATAGGGCCCCTGGTCACCGGCCGGGCGCGCGACGTACGCATGGATGGGATCACCGTCGGGCACCGGTATGGTCGTGATCTCGGCGTGCACGCCGGCTGGCCCGTCGGTCAGAAACGAATTCCACATGCTAGGAACGCCTGCCTCCATCGACATGAATGCGGGCGCCGCTCATGTACGACGCCGCTGGTGAGCAGACAAAGAGTATCGTCGGGACGATCTCCTCAGCCTCGGCGAACCTGCGCAACGAGACCTTCTCCAGCATCTGCGGCCCGGTCTCCGGTGCCAGCATCCGTTCCCTGGTCGCGTCCGTCATGGCGTACGGAACCACCTCGTTGACCCGGATCCCGTACTCCCCCCACTCCGAAGCGAGGCTCTGCGTCAGGTTCGTTATCCCCGCCTTGCTTATCCCGTAAGGGACGCGTCCCGGGGCCGGGCGCTCACCGAAATAGGACCCGATGTTCACGATGCTGCCGGGAGCTTCGTGGTCGATCAGGTAGCGCGCCACCTCGATCGAGGCGAACAACGCCGACTTCACCGACAGGCCCAGCGTGTCGTCGACCTGTTCCTTCGTGAGCTCCAAGGTCGGCGCGGCGTACCAGCCGAGCGTCCCCCGCGCGCGCATGCCGCCCGCGCAGTTGATGAGCACGGTGACGCCGTCAAGTGCCGCGATGGACTCCTTGACCGACCGTTTCACATCATCCACGTCGGTCAGGTCGGCGACAAAGCCATGCCACGTCCCGTTCGCCGTCTCCGGCGAATCCTTCCGGAGAATCTCATCGCGGATGTCGATCGCGGCGACACTGGCCCCAGCGTTCAGGAAGCCGTCCGCGATCGCCTTGCCAAGTCCCCTGGCGGCACCGGTAACTATTACCTTCATGACTCTTTCCTCCTCTGCAACCGGGCGTACTCCCCGTCGTGATAAATCAGTGGCGGGCGCGGCGGCGCGCTAGTCGCCAGGCTGGTAACGCGGACCACCACGATGAAGTGGTCGCCGCCGTCATGCACCGCGACGATGTCGCCCTCACACCACATGGCGGCGCCGGTGATGCGCGGCGCTCCGTTGCCGCCCGGCGTCCACCTGACATCGCGCCACTTGTCGGTGCCGCTCCGGGCGAGCTGCGCCGACAACTGGTCCTGGTCATGCGCGAGCACGTTGACGCCCCACCCACCTCCCCTGCCCCCTTCACTGGCCTGGCGAAGCTTCGGAAACGAGGTCGAGGTCCGTGCCGCCGAGAACAGTACGAGTGGCGGGTCGAGCGACAGACTGCTGAACGACTGGCAGGTCATGCCCACCGGGAGCTGTTCGTCGAGGCCACTGATGACCACGACACCCGACGCGAACCGGCCCAGCGCGGCACGGAATCCTGCCGGGTCGGTCGCGTCCAGCATGCAGATCGCGTCCATCACTGAACGGTTAGGTACTTCGCGTCGGCCACTCTGGGCAGCAGCGGGATGACCTGATCCGCGAACTGAGTGAGATCCTGGTCCAGTGCCCGGCCCTGGAGCAGGACCATCTCGAAGCCGAGGCGGCTGAACTCGCTCAGCCGCTCCGCGATCCGCTCCGGCGTTCCCCACAGGCCCGCCCGCAGGCTCCGCGCGTGCGTTCGCACGGTGCGGTCGGTCTCGGCCTGGACGTTGAGCGCCTCGATCTCCTTTTCCGCCTCGGTGTCGGAGTCCCGCACCATGATCATCCCGCTGATCGCGAACCGGAGCTCGCGGCCGCGGTCCTTCGCGCGCCGCGCCACATCGTCGCGCAGCGCGAGTATCTCGTCCAGTTCCAGGCCGGTGATGAAGTACCAGTCGCACTCCTTGGCCGCCAGGTCGCGGGCTGGCAGTGACTGACCGCCGAGGAACGTGGTCGGCACCGGCCGCTGGACCGGCTTCGGCCGCAGGTCCACGTCCTCGATCTGGTAGTACTTGCCGTCGTAGGAGAAGGGCTGGTTCGTCCACATCCCCTTCACGATGCGGATGTACTCCTCCGACAGCTCGTACCGCTCGTCGTGCGGCAGTGCCAGCCCGCCGTACATCTTGTGCTGGAACTGCTGATCGTCCGAGCCCGACACCAGGTTGATGTGGAACCGGCCGCCGCTGATCTGGTCGATGTTGGCGCCCATCTTGGCGGCGAGCTGCGGCTGCACCATTCCGGAGTGCACCGCCACCAGCAGATGGATGGTCGACGTGATGGACGCCAGCGCGGCCGTCGTCGTCCATGGCTCGAGGACCGGACCGTACCAGCGCGCCGCGATCAGCTCGTACTCGAAGCCGAGCGATTCGGCTCGCAGCGTGACGCTCTTGGCCTCCTCCCAGGTGTGATCGGCCGGCCCTGATGTCTCACGCTTGGTGAATCCGCCACTATGGATCGGGCAGAACGCCCCGAAAGTCAGCGACATCTGTTACCTCCTTTGGGTTACTTGAGGGCGTCCCACAACATCGCGTACGTTTCCTGGAACTCGGCGGTCCGCTTGAACGAGATGTCCCGCGGTCGTGGTACGTCGATCTGGTGGCTCAGCCGCACCCGTCCCGGGTTGGCTTCCATCACGACCACCCGGTCCCCCAGGTAGATAGCCTCGCCGATGTCGTGGGTGATGAACATGACGGTGAGCCGCTGCTCAGCGACGATCCGCTGCAGCTCCTCTTGCATGTGCTCCTTGGTCAGCGCGTCGAGCGAGCCGAACGGCTCGTCCATCAGCAGGATTTCCGGCCGGGCCGCCAGCGCCCTGGCGATGTTCACCCGTTGCTGCATGCCGCCGGAGATCTGCCGGGGAAAGCGGTCCGCCGCATGGTCGAGCCCGACCAGACGGATCGCCTCCTCCACCCGGGCCGCCCACTCGGTCCGCGGGACCATGCCGCGCATCTCGAGTCCGTACCTGGTGTTCTTGCGCACGTTGCGCCAGGGCAGCAGGTGCGGCGTCTGGAACACCATGGCGACCTCGGGCCGCGGCCGGGTCACGTCCTGGCCGTTGACCTGGATCGAGCCGTCGTAGGCCTCGAGTCCCCCGGCGCAGTTCAGCAGGGTGGTCTTGCCGCAGCCGGACGGGCCGAGCACGCAGACGATCTCGTTCTCGTGAATCTTGAGGTCGACGTCACGCAGTACCTCGACGTCGGTTCCGCTGCGCGACCGGCGGGTGAACACCTTGCTCACGCCGTCGAAGCCGATCTTGACCTGGCCGGTCACTTGGGGACCAGTCACTTGGTGGCCTGGAGCGCGTAACTGGTGTCGATCAGCTTGGCGGCGTCGAAGGTCTTCGCCGCCGGGAACTGCGACGCGATGTCATTCAGCACGGTCTGCTGCTCCGACTCCGACGGGACGATGGTCGGCGACAGCGACGCGATCACGTCCGCGTACGCCGCCTCGGCCGTCGCCTCTGGTTCTCCGGTCACCTTCGAGATCACGCTCACCGACGCGGCCTCGTGGGTCTTGAAGTAAGCGATTCCAGCGTTGAGGGCCTTGAGCACCTTGACCGCGGTGGAACTGTGCGACGACAGCCACGGCCCGTACCCGACGAACTCGATACCTGGCACGTTCTTGACCGTCTGCCAGTTCACGAGAACATGAGTCCCCGGCACCTTCTGCTGAACCTGGGAGAGCTGCCACGGGCTCAGCGCCGGGACCGAGTCGACCTGGCCGGATTCATAGGCCGTGATCTGGTCCGGCAGGGAGCCGAGCGGCAGGTCCTGCAGCGTAATGCCGTACTTCTGATCCGCCATCGTCGCCAGCAGCGAGTTGAAGTCGCCGGGCTTGGAGACCGAGGTGGTCTTGCCGTTCAGGCTGGCCACCGTGGGGTACTTCGAGGTCGCCACCAGTTCGGCGTCGAACGAGTCCTCCCACTGCGCCACTTCCACGATCTGCTGTCCGTTCAGCGCCGCTTCTTCCGGGTCGGGCGCCGGCACCGACACGAACTGCACCTGCCCGGAGATCAGCGCCGGCATGAGTTCGGTGGCCGCGAGGAACTCGGTCTTCACCTTGATCCCGTACTGGGCGAAGATCCCCGCCGCCTCGGTGATGGCCGGGATCATGTGGTCGGCCACCGGAGCGCCGTAAACGATCGTTATCGTGGTTGGGTCTGATCCCGACGCCGAGGACCCGGAGGAACTCGAACCGCACGCGGCGGCGAGCGTCGCCACTCCGGCGGACATCACCGCGAGCAGGCACCTGATATTTCTTTTCTTCGTATACATATCGCACCTCCAGGTACGTTTGATTCCTAAGCCCATATACGCGCGGCGATATCCGCAATCAGCGATAGCTGGCGGCGCTGCGTTGACTCGTCAACGGGTGCTCCGGCCAAGGTGGAGGAGAATCCGCATTGGGTTGACAGAGCGGTCGAAGGCGGATCGCGCCTTGCTAAGGCTTTCCGGACGCAGCAGGGAGCCGACAACGTCTGCTCGGTACTGAATTGACATAGAACTTCCCTTGCTATGCCAGGAATAATTATGGCTCGCGCCAGCTGCTGACTTTCCGCTCTACTATCCGTATGAGGGTGGTGAGAGTGATCGCCGTACCGGCAAGAACGACGATGCCAACGAACACCAGGCTGGCGTTGAGTTCGGTGCCCGCCTTGAGAATCAGGCCGCCGACCCCGTTGCTGCCCTCGAAATACTCAGCAATTACGACACCGATCAGCGACATTCCAACCGACAAGCGCAGTCCGGTGACCGCATAGGGAACCAGAGATGGCAGCACCAGGGAACGCACGACGGCGAACTGCGATGCGCCGTAGCTTCTGGCCAGCCGCAACAGGGACTCATCTACCTGCCGGGTTCCCGTTATGACGTTGACCAGCAACGGGAAGACCGCCACCAGGACGACCAGCACGACCTGCCCTTGGAAGCCGATTCCGAACCAGACGATGATCAGCGGCAGGATCGCGATCAGCGGCGTCGAGTACAGGATGGCGATCCAGGGGTCGAAGATGGCGCCGAGCGTGCGCCACCATCCGAGGATGATGCCGGCGCCAACGCCCAGCACGATGCTGATGAGCAGGCCGGTTCCGTAAAGCTGGGCGCTGCTGCCTACCGCGGACCCTAGGGTGCCGTCCTGGATGGACTGCCACCCGGCACTCCACACATCCGAGGGGGAACTGCTGAGTGATTGGTTGACTATCCCGGTGTCCGCGAGCACTTGCCATAGCGCGAGGCCGCCGACGATGGAAGCCGGACCAAGGAACCGGCGCCAGCCCTGCGCCTGCGGCCGGCGCCGTGGTCGCGGGCCGGTGCCTAGTGACCGGTTGGTAGTGGGTGAAGGTGATGTCTTGTCCTCGTCCTCGCCGATCACGAGACTGGAAACACCCTGTAGGTCCCGATTTGCGGGAACGCGGCTACTTTGCTCCACGGTGAGACCTCGCTGTCCACTGCGCGGTTGAGGTTGAGGTTGCTTGCTTGTGGTCGCTACCAGCAGTTTGTCGGTGAAGATTGGATACAGTATAACTTTGCCGGTTTGGAGGGTCAAGGGTCCGGTTACCTCAGGGACACGTCCGCTTAACCCGCGCCAGCCGTCCAGCACGAGATGATCTCGTCCGTCTTGGCGACGAACGTCGCGGGCCGCAGGATCGTCATCGCGGCCTCGTGGGCCGCCGGGCTATAGGAGCCAACGGCGTCCTCCGCGATCACGGCGAAGTACCCGAGTGCCATGGCGTGCCGGGCGGTGAAGTCGATGCCGATATCGGTCGCTACCCCGGCCAGGACGAGGGTTGTGATGCCCTTGGCCCGCAACCTGGCATCGGCTGGGGTGTTGTGGAAAAGCGACGGCGCGGCCTTGTCGATGACCAGCTCATCGGGTCCCGGCTCGAAGCCGGGGATGAACGCCGTATCCTCGCCGCCCGGCTGCATGTAGTGCCCCGGACGGTTCTCGCCATGGGTGCGCCGGGTAATCCGCCAGCGGGTCACCGCATCCATGAGATCGGGCCGCGCCGCGAGGTGCCTGCTCCGCACGATGAGCACACCGTGCTCTCGGGCCGCTTCCCGCAGTCTCTTCCAGGTCACCGACAACTCGGCCAGGCCCGGCGCCTGGCCGGCCAGCCCGTTCTGCAGGTCCCAGAGCAGCAGTGCCGTCTTGTCCGGCGCGAGTACCTCGTCGACTTCCATGTCACATCCCGTCGACATAGGGTTCGGCGGGCGCGAACAGGTCCGCTACCTCCGCGGCGGATCCCACGTATCTCAGTGCCGTCTCGAGCGTCGTCTGGTTGGCAGCCAGGCCATAGGGCCAGATGTCCGGGCCGAGCACGTCACGCAGGAACGACGCATACGTGGCGGCCGACGGTATCGGGACGCGGCTGGCCTTGATATCGGTGAGCCTCGCGAAGTAGCGTCGCCGCGCGATCTCAAAGGACCGGTAGATGTTGCTCGCCAGCCACCGGTGCCGCGCGAGTACGTCGCGCCGGACCACTAGCACGCTGGTGATCGGGAAGACCTTGGTCTTCTCGAAGTACTCCTGCTCCGCCTGCTCGTCGAACAGCGGGGTCATGCCGGCCACCGGTTCTGGCGCCACCACCACATCGGGGTCCTCGTCCGGCCGCACCCAGGTCGCCGCGCCGTAGCGGTCGGCGAGCATCCCCCGGGCGTAGACGCTCACGTCGGCGTCCGGCTCGGTCACCGCGATACGTGCGGTGCGCAAGTCCACGGCCGGTTCGCGCCCGTAGACGCAGCCGTGCGGAAACCTCCGCGACGGGAAGACCGGCAGCGCGAGCAGGTCATGGCTGCCCGCGAGATATCGCACCAGGGACACCTCGGCGATGTCGAGATCTCCCGCGTCGTCCGGCGCGAGCGGGGCGGCCAGCTCGGTGAACCGCGGCGCGGCCCCCGCTATCTCGACCTCACCGGAGATCACGGGGTACAGGTGGTCGCAGCAGGTCACCGCGACCGTCAGCGGCACTGGTTCCATCAGGACTTCCCCCACTCCGGGAACAGGGCCTCGGGTTCGATCTCCCGTCCCTCAATGTCACAGCCGATGAGACCCTGCGTGCGCAGGTACCGCAGGTAGGTGCGCAGCGTTGGCAGGTTAGGCACGACGCCGTAGGGCCAGGGATCGGTGCCGAGCGACCGCAGGTGGCTGCCCACCCACGGGACCGGTGCCCAGCTGACCTTCGGGTCCGCCAGTCGCTCGAAGTACCGCTGGCGGGCGGTGTCCAGCGCGGTGTAGATGCGCGCCACGATGCCGGGGTCCTGCTCGTACAGGTCGCGGTTGATGCCGACCACGTGCATGATCGGCAGGCAACCGGTCTTCTCGCGGTACTCCTGCTCGGCCGCGGCCAGGTCGTCGTACGGGTAGCGGACCAGCCCGCCGGTGATCGCCGAGGTCTCGATGCTCGGCGGCGGGTTCGGCACGATGATGGCTTCCAGATCGCCTGCCCAGAGCATCTCCTCCAGGCAGCGGTCAGGTACCGGGATGACCCGCACGTCGTCAGCCAGGTACCGCGCCCTGACGACCTCGGGGCGCCCCGGCCGGTCGATGCCGGCCTGATACCACGTCACGTCGGCCGGCTGGATGCCGTGCATGTCCGCGAGCAGGCCCCGCGCCCACACGCCTGCCGAGTTCGCCCACCCGGGTATCCCGATCCGGCTGCCCGCCAGGTCGGCCGGCGCCTTGATCCGGTCCGAGCGGACGAATATGGAGGTGTGCCGGTAGATCCGCGATGGGAAGACCGGGATACCGACGATCCGGTCCTCCCCATTGGCGCGCATCGTCCCGTACTGGACGAAGCTCATCTCCGACACGTCCCAGTCGCCGTGCAGCACGAAACGGCGGAACATCTCGGGGATCGGCAACCGGACAAACAGCGGGTCCGCCCCCTCGATGGGGACGCGGCCGTCCACCACCTCGCGGACGTGGTCATAGGAGCTGATCGCGAAAGTGAAGCTCAGCATCGGCTACCGTCCCTGGATCGGGCGCAGCGCCGGGAACTCGCCGAGTTGCTCGCCGAGACCGAGCGCTTGCGCACGCTCGACCACGATCGCGGCGAGCGCGATGTCCTGCTCGGCGGTACCGACCGATTTGAAGAGCACCCGCTCGTCATCGTCGCGCCGTCCGAGCGAGGGATCCCGCAGCACCTGCCATAGTTCGGGCACGTCGTCGGTCAGCCCGCGCTCGACCGCCGCTCGGCCGTCGCCCGACTCACAAACATGCTTGAGATCGTCCACAACGACGCGACTGATTCCCCACAGCGACATGTCGATCTCGCGGTGTCCTGGCCGGACCGCGCTGATCCCGCACACCAGCGTTCCCGCCCGGATGGCGTCCCCGTGGATGACCGGGCTGCCCTTCGCGCGGAACGCGCTGAGCACGATGTCGGAGGCCTCGAGCGCGTCCTCAAGCCGGTCGACGGGCAGCACGGGCACCCCGAGTTGCCCGGCCATCTCCCCGGCGAACTTCTCCCGGTTGGCCGCGGTGGGACTGTGCACCAGAACCTGACTGGGAGTGAGCACGGCGGCGGTGGCCTCGAGCAGGGCGCGCGCCTGGGTACCCGAGCCGACCACCGCCACCCGGTCGGCTCCGCTCCGGGCCAGGTGGCGGACCGCGATGGCCGCGGTCACCGCCGTTCTGGTCGCGGTTACCCAGTCCGCGTCGAGCAGGGCGACCAGCTCTCCGTCGGCCAGCGCGATCATGGCGATCATGTACCTGACCCCATGATCCGGGTGGAAGTTCATCGCCTTGTAGCCAGCGAAGCCGGTGTCGTAGGCGATGACCGGCATCAGCCGGAGGAACCCCTTGGTCCGGGAGTCGTCGATGGTGAGTCTCCCGGGCAGCTCGGGTGCCCCGTCAACGGGGCGGGAGAGCTTGTGCTCCAGGCCGCTCACGACGTCCGCGGAGCGCATCGCGGCGCGGATGTCGGAATCTCTTAGGAGTAGCACCCCGCCGTCCCTACATCGGATTCCGGCCGGCGAAGAACTCCGTGAGACCGCCTGGCGGCTTGTCGATGATGCCGGACCGGACGGCCGCGTCCGCGAGCCGCTTGGTCGCGCCGTCGTTCAGCCGCATGACTGGCATCCGCAGCGGGCCGCCGTTGAAGCCCGCCAGCCACTCCATGTACTTCCAGCTCGACCGGTGGATGAAGTGGGCACCGGAGTAGGACTGGGTATCCGCTTGCCTGGCCAGCCGGGCAGGCTGAATGCTCCAGTAGATCTCCATCGCCTCATCCCACTTGTCCTCGTGCATGAGCTTGAAGTACCGGGGAACCGCGTCGCCGTAGTACTGGAAGACGCTGGTGCCCATCCACTGCATGCCGAACCACTGCACGTGACCCGGCGCGGTGGCTTCCCGGGGATCGGAGATCAGCAGCTTGTCACCGGCTAGCCGGAGCACGTCGGTATGCGCACCGTTGCCGAGACCGCCCTCGCACTTAAGCGCGACCGCGCGCGGATGGTCCGCCAGCCGGACGACCAGGCTGGGCGACAGTTCGGCGGGGTGCACCCGGGCGAAGTTCCAGTGGCCCACCGAGAACAGCACGGTGGCGAGCGGTACCTCGTCCATGACGGCGACCGAGTAGTCGTAGATGTCGTCGTCGGAAGTGGGATAGAAGGTGGGCGGGTAAGACATCAGCAGCACGTCGGCGCCGACCGCGGCGCACGCCTGGCTGACCCTGATCGTGTCGGCCAGCGTGTCGAAGCTGCCGTGCACGACGATGTGGAAATCGTTGCCTGCCTCATCCGCCGCGATCTCCACGAACCGGATGTACTCCTCCGGAGTCGTGCCGCACTCGGAGACCGCCAGCGTTCCCCAGAATCCGAACTCGCGGCATTTCCGCACGTCGTGGCGGATCGCCGCCTCGTTGAGCTTCTTCAGGTCAGACGAGAACGTCGGCATCAGGACGTTACAGACTCCGCGCATATTGGCGCGCGCCCAGTCCTTGGCTTCGTCTGTCGTATAGGGGGGCATGCGTTGCCTCCTAGCGATTCGAGGGGGTAAGTCCGGGGTCGGGCTGGCCGAGCGCGGCCTTGCGCCATCGCTGATTCGGCCCGCCGGACAGGACGCCTAGCCACTGATCGGTGTTCTGGGGCGTGTACTCCCAGGTCCGGTATGGGTAATCCGCCGGGTCGTCGACCTTGTCCCCGCCCGTCTCGAACTCGCACATGAAGCCCATCGGGTCGAGGAAGTAGCAGAAGCAGTAGTTGCCAGGCCCATGACGGCCGGGGCCATAGAGCTGCTCGCCGCTGGTGGTCTGGCTGGCGCGCGCGATAGCGCGGAAGAACTGGTTGATGTCGTCGAGCTCGTAAGCGACATGATTGAGGGATGCGTGCGGAGCGGCGTTGAACGCGACCGTGTGATGATCCCGGTTGTAATAAAGGAACGACATCTTCTTCGCGCGGAAGTCCCGGAGCCCGAAGCCCAGCTTCTCCTGGTACCAGGTGGTGATCGCCTCGATGTCGGTGGTGTTCAGCACGATGTGCGCGGGCTTATGCGGCACGGCGTCCGGCGGCTGTTCGCCGTCCGGCTCCGCGGCCGGGTGGTAACCGATCTCCACCAGCCTGCCGTCGAGGTCCCTGATCAGGAAGGAGTCCTCGATACCGGGACAGGCGGGAGCGTCGTTATGGACAACGATGTCTTGAACGCGGTCCCGGAGTACGGCGAGGTCGTTCTCGTCGTCGGTGACGAGGCAGAAGTGGTCGACGCTCTTGTGCTCGGCGGTGATCAGCACGAGTGAGTAGTCGTCGCCGCGGTCGTCGGCGGCGGCGAGCCGTACGGCGCGGTCGTCCCGGCCGGCCTCGCGCAGTCCCCAGTCCGCGGTGTAGAAACCGACCGCCTCCGGGGCTTTGGGCGAGGCCAGGGCGACGTGATGCAGGGTGAACTTCATGTCAGCGCGTTCCACAGGGGGTTGAGGTCGTCCAGGTTCTCTAGGTCGCCAATGACATCCAGCAGTTCCGCTGTCTTGGCGTCGCCAATGTGGCGGCTGGCCAGGTTGCGGAACTTAGCCCTGATCGCCTCGGGACTGAGCGGGTAGCTGGCGCTGCCGGGCGCCGCGTCCGCGTAGCCGTTGATCGTGCGCCCGTCCGTGAGATCGATGGCGACCCTGACCTCGTGGCGGTGGCTGCGGCCACCCGCGTCGATCTCCGGATCGGCGTGGACCTCGAACTTGCTGGCCAGGTCCAGGATCCTGGGGTCGCGGAGCCGGTCGAGGGCGAACTGGTCGACGAAGCACTCGCCGTCGATGATCGCCACCGAACTGGCGTAGGCGAGGTTCATCTGGGCGGTGATCACCTGGTCCGGCACGTACTGCCAGCCGACGTGGTCCCTGGTGGCGGTGGAGGAGTCGACCTTTATCTGTTTGACGTCTTCGGCTTGGAAGCCGTGCTCGTTCTTAAGATTCAGCACCGTGTTGACGGTGCTGTGGGTGGAACCGCAGCTCGAGAACGGCTTGAACCCGACGTTCACCGTCTCCCAGCGAGTGCCGAGATCCTTGTCGATCTCATCGATGATGTAGTCGTCGGCGAAGGTGGAAAGAAATCCGCCGTACGGCTCCTCGAAGATGGCCTCGATGCCGGTGAAGTCCCGCTGCGCGAGCAGGCCCGCGCGCACGCCGACCTGCGCCGCGTTGCCCGCGTGGCCGCGCTTGATCATGGCGCCGTACTGCGCGGCCATCAGCCCGGAGGCAAGCGAGCCGGCGATGCCGATCGCGTTCTGCGTTTGCCGCTGTGACAGCTTCAGCAGCCTGGCCGCCCCGGATGCGGCGCCGAACACGCCGAGGACGCCGTTGTTGTGCCAGCCCCTGGTCAGCAGCGGCACGCCCACCGCGAGCCCGACCCGGCTGGACGCCTCGAGCCCGGCGACGTGCGCGACGAGCAGGTCAGCGCCGGTGGCTTTGTTTTCGAGTTCCGCTACGGCGGTTATCGCTGGGAGCGTGGTGCCACCGGGGTGCAGGATCGCGACGTGATGCAGGTCATCGAGCTCGTAGGAGTGGACCAGGGTGCCGTTGACGAACGCGGCCGTCGCGGGCGAGGTCCGCCAGTCGCTACCCCAGACCGACGCCGTGCCGTTGTCGTCGCCGGGCCGGAACGCGGCCTCGAGGGTCCGCGCGATCGGCAGCGACTGACCGAACAAGGCGCAGCCAAGCGTGTCGAGTATGTCGAGCTTGGCGTGTTCACGGACGTCTTTGGGCACGTCGTCGATAGAGAGGCTAGACACGAATTCCGCGAGAGCCGCGGTATGTACAGGGGGTGTGGGTTCTCCGCGCTGCTTGCTGTGATCAGCGCTGACCGCATGCTGGACACTCACTCGGGGTTACCTCCGTTGGCTGGCCCGGATCACCAGATAGTGGATACAGTATAATTTCTCCCAATGGTCGTCAAGGGCCCGCGTTCCTCGTGGGGGTGGCACTGACCAGCGGCGGATGGCCCGGCCTGCCGAGGCGGCGGGACGCGGCAGCAACCAGAAACGGCCTGGCGCCAGGAGGCGTCAGGCCGGGACGGCGGGGGGCGTTAGCCCGTGGCGGGCTTTTAGCTGGTGGCGGACTTTTCCGCTTCCAGGCGGCTGACGATGAAGTCGCGCGACTGCATGACGTGCTCGCGCATGAGCCGCCGGGCGAGTTCCATGTCCTTGGCCTCGAGCGCGTCGATCAGCCTGGCGTGTTCCTCGGCCGCCGTGGTACGCCCGGGCTTGGAGGAGACCATGCTGTTCATGTACTTGTGCACCTTGTCGCGCACGTCGTTGAGGATCTCCACGATCATCGTGCCGGGTCCGTCGATGAGCTGGTGGAATTTGCGGTCGAGCGTGAGGAAGGTGGCGCTGTCACGTACCTTGCCCACCTGCGCGTTGATCGTGCGGAGTTCGGCGATCTCCTCGTCGGTGAGCGGCTCCCGCTGGGTCAGCGCGAGATCCTCGAGCGCCGCGCGGATATCCACAAGCTGGAGCACCTGCGCCCCGGTCACCCGGCGGACGACGTAAGGGTGGTACGGAGTCGCGATGACCAGGGACTCCGCCTGGAGACGCCGGAGTGCCTCACGGATCGGGATCCGGCTAACCCCGTATTTCTCCGCGAGGTGAACCTGACTAAGCCGCGAGCCGTCAGTGATGTCCCCGTGCATGATCTCGTCGCGGAGTCGGTCGTAGACGATGTCGGCGAGGGACGCCCGCACGACCCGATGGGAGTTCTCGGTTGCTGTCACGCCTAGGGACTCCTCGCTTCGTCTGGCTCGATACAGTATACATTCCGTGCTCTTGGGTGTCGTCATGGTGACCGGCCCCGCTGGCGGTAACTTCGCCCAGTTCTCGATGATCTCGTCGCTCGATGCGACGAAGGCAAACGACCGCAGGATCGCCATCGCATGCTCGTGCGCGGCTTCCGTGAATCCTCCCACGGCGTCCTCGGCCACAATGGGAAAATAGCCAAGAGCCATCGCATGCCGGGCAGTGAAGTCGATCCCGATATCGGTGGCAACGCCCGCCAGCACCAAGGCCCGGATGCCGCCGGCTCGTAGCCTGGCATCGGCTGGCGTGTTGTGGAAAAGTGAGGGCGCCGTCTTCTCGATGACGACCTCCCCGGGACCCGGCTCAAATCCCGGGATGAACTTGGTGTCAGCTCCCCCCGGCTGCATGTAGTACTCCGGGCGGTTCTCGCCATGCGTCCGGCGGCTGACCCGCCAGCGCTCCACATCGTCCATCAGATCCGGCCGCGGAGCGGCATGGCGGCTGCGCACGACCAGCACGCCGCGCTCCAGCGCCGCGTCGCGAAGCCGCGACCACACCGGCGATAGCCGAGGCAGCGCCGGAGACTGCCCGGCCAGGCCATTTTGCAGATCCCACAGCACCAGTGCCGAAGACCCCGTCCGGAGCAGGTCGGCCGCCGTCTTGGGAAACGGGAAGGGGAGGCCGGCGGGTGGTTCGCGTTC
The DNA here is from genome assembly GCA_050012355.1 of Streptosporangiaceae bacterium. Taxonomy (GTDB): domain Bacteria; phylum Actinomycetota; class Actinomycetes; order Streptosporangiales; family Streptosporangiaceae; genus JBEKHI01. Next base: position 14,232 of record JBEKHI010000075.1, read on the forward strand.
GGTTCCCGCCATAACGATGCCGCCTTCCTCACATACGACCTGATCAGGGTTGCCCGATCTAAGGGATAACTTATAGCGTTTACTGTATACATCAATCCTGGAGGTTGCCGCATGACACCCGACACCGGCGCCATCCCGTGCTCTGTACTGCGCGGCGGTACCAGTCGCGGAGTCTTCTTCCGCGCGGAAGACCTGCCCGCGGGGCGATCGGCCATCGAGCCCATCCTGATGAGCGTGATGGGAACGCCCGATACCCGGCAGATCAACGGCATCGGCGGGGCCACCTCGCAGACCAGCAAGGTTGCGATCATCGGTCCCCCGTCGAGACCAGACGCCGACCTTGACTACACCTTCGCCCAGGTCGCGGTCGCGCAGCCGGTGGTCGACTGGGGCGGCAACTGCGGCAATATCTCCTCCGCGGTCGGGCCGTACGCGATCAACTCCGGGATCGTCCCCGCCGAATCCGACGTCACGACGGTGCGTATCCACAACACGAACACGAAAAAGATCATCGTGGCCCGGGTCCCGACCATCGCCGGCCGGGCCGCGACCATCGGCGACTGCGCGATCCCCGGTGTGCCGGGGACTGGCGCGCGCGTCGAACTCGACTTCGTCGAACCCTGCGGGTCGGTCACCGGAGTGCTGCTTCCCACCGGCAAGGCGCAGGAACTGATCACGATCGCCGACGGCCAGTCGTTCCGGGTCTCGGTGGTCGACGCGGCGAACCCGGTGGTCTTCCTGCTCGCCTGCGAACTGGGCCTCACCGGAACCGAGACGCCTCAGCAGATCGAGGCGAACACCAAGGTGACCTCGATACTCGAAGAGGTCCGCGGCATCGTGGCCGAGCGCCTCGGGGTCGTCGCCTCCGCCGCCGAGGCGACCGCGAAGAGCCCCGGGCTGCCGAAGGTCGGGTTCGTCGCCCCGCCGTCCGACCACGTGACCACCACCGGAAATCAGGTGCTCGCCGGGCAGGCGGACCTAGTCGGGCGGCTGATGTCGATGCAGACGGCGCACCGCACCTACATGCTCACCGGCGCGGTATGCACCGCGGCGGCCGCCGTCACCGACGGCACGGTGGTGCACGAGGTGGCGAAGGGGCCCGCGGCCGGCGGCCGGCGCCGCACGGTCCGCATCGCGCACCCCTACGGGGTCATGAACGCCATCGTTACGCTTACCGGCGAGGACATCTCCAGCGTCGCGGTCGAGCGGACCGCCCGCGCCATCATGGACGGGCGGATCCACGTCCCCGCCGATTTGCTGCCCGTCGGCGACTAAGCGCTGCCCCGCGGGGCGCGGGCACCAGCCCCGCGGTGGACGGAAGATGATTTGACCCGCTTAGGGTTCTACCGACGGGGCGGGCTTTCGTGTGATAATCACCAGGTTCTTACCGCATTGGGGCGGTTGATAGTTGTTAGCTCCTGTAAGTCACGGCAGTTTCACCGGAAAACCGCGGGCGACCGCATCCAGCGGACGCCACTGAAACGTCAGGAGTGTGTCCCGAGCATGGCTCTCTTCGTTCGCTCGCGTCTGTGGGCCGGGCTGGCTGTGGTGGTGCTGGCAGTCGCGACGCCAGCGGCCGCGACCGCAGGGTCCGCGCAGGCCTCCACCTCAGAGCAAATACCGACCGGGTTCCTCGCGTCGGCGGCGCCCGGCGCTTCGGCGTTTGGCACCACCCCGTCAGACACCCCAGAGCAGGTCTCCTTCATCTTGAAGGAGAACAACAAATCCCAGCTTGAGTCCGCTGTCACCAATGGCCTGACCAGCTTCGACTCCGTGAGCCAGTTCGCCGCCAAGTACGGGGCAAGCCCCGCGGCGGTGTCCGACCTGACGAGTTACCTGGCCTCGTTCGGCATCACGACCTCGGTCTACCCGGGCAACGTAGACGTATCGGCGTCCGGCACCGCTGGCGAGTTCGACGCGGCGCTGTCAGTCACGCAGGACAACTACCACGTCCCGGCGCGGCAGACCTTCAACGGAAACCGGATACCGGCTCAGACGGTTTACAGTGCCACCAGGGCGCCGGACCTGCCGTCCAGCATCGGTCAGTACGTGCTCGCCATCCTGGGCCTGACTAACTACGCCCCGTTCGCCAGCAACGCGGTTCACGAGAACTCCTCGGTCACCGTCAAGCCTTCGTCCTCCTCATCAGATGTCCCCGGTGACTACCTGCCGTCCGACTTCGCCTCCCGCTACGGCCTTGACCCCCTGTACAAGGAGGGCGACGGAGCCGGGGAGACGATCGGTATCGTCACCCTGGCGGCGCTCGACCCGGGCGCACCGCAGTACTTCTGGCAGAACGTCGCGAACGTGCCGACCACCGGACGCACTGTGACTGTGGACAACGTCGACGGCGGACCCGGCGCGCCGAGCGACGCCTCCGGCAGCGGTGAGACCGACCTGGACGTCGAGCAGTCCGGCGGGCTAGCGCCCGGTGCCAATGTGGTCGTCTACCAGGCGCCGAATACCGATCCAGGATTCATCGACGCGTTCTTCACCGCGGCCAGCCAGAACGCCGCCGACACGCTTTCAACGAGCTGGGGCGAGTCTGAGACCTACGTCGCTGGCGCGGTCGCGGCAGGCGAGGAGACCAACGCCTACGAGGCCGCCTTCGATGAGGCGTTCCTCGAGCTGGCCGACCAGGGCACGTCGGTCTTCGACGCGGCCGGCGACGCCGCCGCCTACGACGCCTCGGACGACATCGGCACCACCAACCTGTCCGTCGACACCCCCGCCGACAGCCCGTACGCCACCGCGTCGGGCGGCACCACCACGCCGTGGAGCGGCACGATCACCGGCCCCGACGGGTCCGCCTCGGTGACCGTCCCGAACCAGCGGGCGTGGGGCTGGGACTACCTGTGGCAGCCGATCGCGACCGTCACGGGCTTGACGTACGCGGAGGCGGCGACCGAGGACGTGGTAGGTGGCGGCGGCGGTTTCAGCGTCGTCGAGCCGGAGCCGTCCTACCAGACGCTGGTAACGGGCACCACGAACTACCACGCTGTCCAGTACCTGACCCCGACCGACTATGAGGCGGTCGACCCCGGCTTCATCGAGCCGACCGAGTGGAGCGTCAACGCTAACCCGCCGTTGGTCTCCGGCGACGGTTCCGGCCGGGCGGTCCCCGACGTGTCCGCGGACGCGGACCCGTACTCCGGTTACCTGCTATACGAGCCGTCGGCCAGCCCGGCGCTCGAAGGCGGCTGGGGTGGCACCAGCTTCATCGGGCCGCAGTTCAATGGCTCGACGGCGGTCATCGACTCCGTGCTTGGGCACCGGATCGGCCTGTGGAACCCGAATCTGTACGCCTTCGCCGCCGGGCCGGACAGCCCGGTCACGCCACTGAACCAGGTGGGCACCGGCAATGACAACATTTATTACACCGGGAACCCCGGCGAGCTATACAACGAGGCGACCGGCCTAGGCGTCCCGGACCTGGCGAAGTTCGCCAGCGACCTCTCAGCCAGCCGGTAATGCCCGCGACACGATAGCGCGAGCCTGGGCCGCCCCCGTTTCGGTGGGCGGCCCAGCCTCGTAAACGGCAGCGGCGGTACAGATCCTCGGGGCCGATCATCAATGCCCCGCTGATGGAACGGAGTTCATCGTCGAAGCCTGCCGCGCTGTAACAGGCAAGAATCGTCGAGCGTGTGTCATATCCCTTGACCGTCAGCAGGTCGCGAGCACGGGCGAGTCGCTCGAGGTGACGACGTCCCATTACCTCGCCCCACTTCGCCTCCCCCAGAGAGAGGATGCGTCGCGGTGCGCCGGAATCAGGAACGGCGAGCACCACGACATCGACCTCGATCTGAGCCCGTTCCTTGGGGTCGTTGATGACGCCGTGACCCACCTCAGCGGGAAGTTCGCTGAATAGATCGGCACCGTTGAAGGTCGCGTATGAGCGGCACAGCTCCTCGAAATGCGGGCCGACGACCTGCTTGCTGAAGGCGGGGTACGCGGCCTCCCAGACCCGTTCCGCCAACCCAAGCTCAAGCTCGGCCCAGCGCCGCCGCATGATCGACTCATAGAACGTGATCAGCGGTTCGATGATCCGGTAGGTCGCCCGGCCCCGCCGGAAGAGGTCGGGTTCGCGCACGATGAGCGCGGAGTCTTCAAGCACGTTCAATGGGTGCGTGAGCTCGTCGGATCGACGTCCGATGAAGTTCGCTATACCGCCGTTGGTCGCATTGCCCGCGGCGATGGCCGCCAGCACCGAATGGTAGATGGCGGGATCCCGGATATCGGTCTCTTCCGCTAGCAGGTAGCGCGCCTCCCGGAACAACGGAGTCTGTGGGTTCAGCACAGTGCGCACCACCCACGAACCGAAATCCTCGAGGTCCCGAGGGATGTCGTCGCGGATGAACTCCCGACGATAGGCGGGCGTGCCTCCCAGCACCGAATGCACCAGCATCGCCAGCCGCGGATCGGTGATTTCCCAGAATGCCGCGGCATCTGGATAGCGGAAGGGCGGCACGACGAGTTCCAGCCCAGCCCGGCCCCGCAGCGGTGCCCGGCCAGACAGCAGGCCACCCATCACGCTCATTGCGGATCCGCACAGTATGAGCCGGACGGAACTCCCCGTCCCCGAGCCGCCTGGCCCGAGTTCGCGCTGAATGATCGATGGCAGGGCAGCGGATGCCTTCGAGAGGAATGGAAACTCATCGAGAACTACTACGACAGGTTCGCCGCTATAGCGCCGGAACAGATAGCCGATCGCGTCGTTCCAGTCACGGAACGGTGGATCGATGGGCTCGCGTGTGTGCCTGAGAAGGGCGTCTGTGAACAACCGGAGAGACTCAGCCTCGGTAGCCTCGGTGGCCGCGAAGTACAGCCCTCCGGTCACCTCAGCGAGCGCCTGCAGCAGGTAACTCTTGCCCTGTCGGCGCCGCCCGCTGACAATACCGAGCGTGGCAGCGGACGATGAGTCGGCCGCGAACGCGGTAAGTCCTTGCCACTCCCGATCCCTATCGAAGATCCGGGCAGGCTTCAGTATCGCCACGCGGCAACAATAGCAGATCTATAGTTCTGAGATATATAGATCTGTATATTCGATGGCAGTGGCGGACCGCTCACTCCGCCTGTGCACGAGCGAGCAAGCCGGGACGGAACCAGCCCACGGGGATTTCCTGGTCAGGCTCGATGCGACCGGTCGCGCGCCACGCTCGCTCCAGGACGCGCCGCTCCTGCGAGCCGGCCGCCACGATGCCGGAACACCGGGCGACCTCCGCCCGGTACCACTCGGCCGCGGCGTCGGGGGCAAGATCCAAGACCTGCCCGGCCAGCGAGATCGCCTCATCGCGGCGCTCGGGATCGAAGCACCAGCCGGCGCACTCACGCAACGCGTCCACGTAACCGGCAACATCAGAAAGCGGCAGACCAGTGACAGTCAGCCCAGGGAAGCCGGGAAAGTAATCGTTCAGCGCGCCCATCACGCGGAAGCCCTCGGCGAGAGCGGCGCTCAGTTGCTCGGCGCCGAGCAGGCACGCGTCCGCCGAGCCGTCACGCAGCGCTTCCAGCCGTGCCTGCAGCGCACCAACCTCGACGAACTCGGCCGGGCCCGGCAGCACCGAGCGCAGCAGGGTGACGAAGCCACTGCGGGCCGAGTCCACCGCGATCCGGCTTCCGCTCAATTCCGAGAGCGACGACCGAGGATGGCGGACGACGATCTGATGCGGGATGCCGAGGTCAACCACTGCAAAGACGGCCCACGGCGCGGCCGGCGAGTGCCAGGCGGCGACGTTGTCCACAGTAGTGTGCGCGAGATCGACCTCCCGGTTCTCCACCAGCGATCGCTGGTGACCGCTGGAACGCACAACCGTCCAGGAAGGGGACACCCCGCGAGCCTCGAAAGCCCCGGTGCCAGTCGCCACGACGCCCGGCAGGTGGTGCCGGAATATCGCTATCCGGGTCACGGATTTTCCTGGGCAAGCCGGCCGGCGACGAAGTCGCGGGACCGCATGACATGTTCGTGCACCAGGATCCGCGCCTGGCTCATGTCCCGCGCTTCGAGCGCGTCAATGATCTTGGTGTGCTCTTTGGTCGCGGTCGTGCGCCGGGTCTTGCCAGCGACCATGACGCTCAGGTACTTGTGTACCTTCTTGCGCACGTCCTCAAGAAGTTCGACGGTCATCGTCTCTGGCCCCAGGATGAGCGAGTGGAATTCGCGATCCGAGGCCAGGAAATCACCCTCACCGCCTTGCGCCATCTGCTGATTCAGGTCGCGAAGCGCTTTGATGACCTCCGTGCCCGGCGGTTCGCGTTTCGACAGGGCTAGGTCCTCAAGCGCGGCGCGAACGTCCACCAGCTCAAGGACCTGTTCCGGCGTCACTTTCCGTACCACGAAGGGGTGGTACGGGGTGGCGATGACCAGCGACTCTGCTTGCAGCCGCCGCAGCGCCTCACGCACCGGAATGCGGCTCACGCCAAAACGCGTAGCCAGCTGTACCTGGCTGAGCTCCGACCCATCGGCGATCTTGCCGTGCATTATTTCGTCACTCAGACAGTCGTATATAACATCGGAAAGTGACGCGCGGCTTATAAGGCTGGATTCCTCTGGTGACATGAGAGATTATTTCTTCCTGCCGATCGGCCGATTAATCGATTACACGTTACGTCACAACTGTTCCCACAGCTCCTCATACAGTTTCTGTGCGCTTTCGGAGCGCTTGAACTTAAGCGACCTCGGGCGCTGCTCCCCCACCGAGCGGATGGAGGCGATCCCGCCTCCGGTGGGCTTCTTGGTGCCCGCCATCACCACGACCCGGTCGCCCAGGTAGATGGCCTCGGCAATGTCATGGGTGATGAACAGGACGGTGAGCTGCTCCCTGATGGCGATCTTCTGCAGTTCCTCCTGCATCCGCTCCTTGGTGATCGCGTCGAGCGCGCCGAACGGCTCGTCCATCAGCAGCACCTTCGGCTGCACCGCGAGCGCGCGGGCGATGTTCACCCGCTGCTGCATGCCGCCGGACAGCTGCCGGGGATAGAGCTTGGCCGACGCGGACATGCCGACCAGGTCCAGCACGGACGCCACTCGGTCCTTCCACTCACCGCGTGGCACGCCCTGCATTTCCATCCCGTACCTGACGTTTCCCTCGACGGTCCGCCAGGGCAGCAGGTGCGCGGCCTGGAACACCACGGCCACGCTGCTTGGCGGCTGCTTCACCTGCTCACCGCGGACGCTGATCGATCCGCCGAATGACTCCAGGCCCGCGACGCAGTTGAGCAGGGTGCTCTTGCCGCAGCCCGACGTGCCGAGCACGGTTATGAACTCCTCGTCCTCGACGGTCAGGTTCAGCCCGTCGAAGACGACCTTGTCTCCGGCATGGGTCCGCGCCGGGAAGCGCTTGACCAGATTCTCGATGACGATGCTCACGATTTACATCCCGTCTACGAAGGGTTCGACCGGCGCGAACAGGTCCGCGATGTCGAAGTCAGTGCTCTCGATCAGCCCCTGCTCGGCGGCGTACCTGACGAAGGTCTCTAGCGTCGTGCGGTTCGCCTCGACGCCATACGGCCACAGATCAGGTCCGAATACCTCGCGCAGGCGGTCCAGGTGACCAGCGACCCACGGGATCGGCACCCGGCTCGCCGCGATGTCCTCCAGCCGGGCGAAGTACCGCCGCCTGGCAATCTCGAAGGACCGGTAGACGTTGGACGCCAGCCACCGGTGCTCGTCAAGAACCGCGCGGCGGACCCCGACCATGTGCATGATCGGGAACACCTTCGTTTTGGCGTAGTACTCACGCTCCGCCTCGCCCGCCCGGTCGAACAACGGCCCGACCAGATCTCCGGATGACGCGGCGGTGCGGAACCCGAGCGGATATTGCGGCGCCATCACCGCGTCGATCTCACCGGACCACAGCATGTCCTGCAGCGTTCGCTCAGCTTCGTGCGTGATCGACACGTCGGACGGCAAGGCGGGCGGCAGCACGGCCTCCGCCCGCCCCGGACGATCCATACCGGCCCGCACCCACGTCATGTCCCCGGGCCGGATGCCGTACATGTCGGCCAGCAGCCCGCGGGCGTACACACACGCGGTGAGAATCCACTCGGTGGTGCCGATCCGCGCGCCGCGCAGGTCTTCAGGCGTCTTGATCCGGTCCTTGCGCACGTAGATGCAGCTGTGCCGGAACATACGGGAGGTGAAGACCGGTAGCGCGACGATGCGCCTGTCCCCGGCGGCCCATCGAGTGAGGTACTGGGCCGAGGACATCTCGGCCACGTCCCAGTCCTCGGTGTTGATGAACCGCCGGAACGACTCCGGAATCGGGATGTCGATGAAGACGGGATCTACTCCCGCGATCTCGACCTCGCCCGAGGTGATGGCCTGGGCGTGGTCGTAAGACGTCATCGCGACTGTGAGTGGTACTCGATTGGATCGCATCACCCGTCGAGCGCTTCCTTCATGTAGGTCTGGTCCACCAGGCCGCTGGCCGCGAATCCCTTGGCGGCCGGGTACTTGTTCTGCAGCACGTTGAGGAGCTTCTGCTGCGTGTCGGTCGCCGGAATCGGGTCGTTGATCAGCAGCGAGACGGCGGCCTGGTAAGACTTGGCGACCAGCGCCGAGCTGGTCGTGCCGCTGTACTTGCTGATGATCTTCTCCACCGCCGCCGGGTTCGACTTGTAGTACTGGATCCCGGCGACGAACGCCTTGAGCACCTTCACCGTGGTCGCGCCGTTGCCGCTGCCGGACAGCCATGACCCGTAGGCCACCAGGCCGAGGCCGGGCAACGAGTCCTGCTGGTCGCCGAAGTCGAGCAGCACGTGGGCGCCGGGGATCTTGGACTGCAGCTCGTAAGTCAGCGGCGGCCCGAGGATCGCCGAGTCCACCTTCCCGGATTCCAGCGCGGTCAGGTCGTTCTGCAGGTTGCCGAGCGGGACTTCCTTGACGCTGATCCCGCCCTCCTGCTCGGCGAGCTGGGCCAGCAGGTCAGAAGAACCGCCGCTGGAGCTGATCGCGATGGACCCGCCATTGAGGTCCTTCAGGGTCTTGGTCGAGGCGTTGGCGACCAGGCTCAGGTTCAGCGCGCTCTCGAACTGGGCGACCCAGATGTTCGGCGAGCCGTTGATCGTGGCCAGCGCGGCAGCGGGCGCGGACACCAGGCCGAACTGGACCTGTCCGGATTCCAGGGCCGGCATGAAGGCCGCCTGGTCCATGAACTCGACCTTGACGTTGACCCCGTACTTCTTGAACAGCCCGGCTGACTCGGTCACATTCGCGAGCATCTGATCGGCGGTGGTGGAAACGTAGGCGATGGTCACCGAAGGCGTGCCGCTACTGGACGACGAGGCAGAACTGCCGCTCGATCCGCTGCTGCAGGCCGCGGCGAGCGCGACACTGGCGGCGCACGCCCCGATCGCCAGGACCTTACGCGGAGCTCTAAAGCGGACTGCACTGCCCGCGTGCTTGCTGAACATATGAGTGACCTTTCGGAGAGTTATGAATTCACGGGCGCCACGGCGTCACGCGCCGTTCAACCCACTTGATGAGCGCGGTCAGCAGGACGGAGGACAGCGCGAGGACCAAGATCCCCACCATCACCTGGGAGGTGTCATTGATCGATCCCGCCTGCATGATGAATCCGCCCAGGCCGCTCTCACCGAGGTAGTACTCGGACACCACCACGCCGATTAGGCCAAGCCCCATCGACAGTCGCAGGCCGGTGACGATGTACGGCAGCAGAGAAGGGAAAAGCAGGGTCCGGATGATGGACCACTGAGACGCACGGAAGCTCTTGGCCACCCGGAGCAGGTCCGGATCGAGTTCCCGCACGCCGTTCATCGTCGTGATGATGATCGGGAAGATCGCGACGAGCAGCACCATGACGACCTGGGCCTTGAACGAGATGCCGAACCAGACCAGGACCAGCGGCAGCAACGCGATCAGCGGCGTCGCGTAAAGGATGGCGATCAGCGGATCGAAGATCGCGCCGATGAACCGCCAGTAGCCGAAGATGATGCCCGCTGGCACGCCGACCACGATCGAGATCCCGAGCCCGGTCAGGTACAGCTTGGCGCTGTCACCAAACGCCGAACCCAGCGTGCCGTTGGAGATGACCTGGCCCGCGGTATGCCAGACCTGCGATGGCGAGCTCATCACCTGCGTGCTGACCGCCCCGGCCGAGACCAGCAGCTGCCAGAGCCCGATCATCGCGAGCAGCGAGATCACCGAAACCCATGGATATACAGAACGGCGCTTCTTGATCTTGCCGCTGCCCACGCTCTCGTCGTTAGCGACGGCCGCGGACTCCGTTGTCGCAGTCATCAGAGTGCCTCCCAGTCGTCGAAGAGGTCGGCGGGCTCCTGCCCATCCGCCATGAGACCCTGCGCACGCCCGTAGCGCAGCAGGCATTCGATGGTGGCGCGGTTGGCTTCCACGCCGTATGGCCATGGGTCACGACCCAGGCCTTCCAGATGCTCGGAGATCCAGGGCAGCGGGACCCGGCTGACGTCGGGGTCGCGCAGCCGGTCGAAGTACTCGCCGCGAGCGGTGTCCAGTGCCTTATATATGCGCCCGCCGATGCCAGGGTCCCGGTCAAGCAGCCT
>JBEKHI010000076.1:0-24649 GCA_050012355.1 Streptosporangiaceae bacterium
GCCGTGCCCCGGCTGCCCCTCACCCCCCCCGCCCCCGCCACCCCGCCACCCCCCGCGCCCGCCGCCATCGATGGCCCACCGCTGGGCCTATAACGCTATCGATGGCCCATCGCTGGGGTCGGCGGCATGGGGAGGCGGGCCGGGAATGGCCTGAGTTGTGCTGGTTGGTGCCGCGAAAGCTTCACGTTGACATGGCGCGGTATCGTGGGAGAAAGATAGTAGGACGTCCTAGTATCTCGCTTCTGAGGGCTCAGCACACAGAGGGGGCTCGGCATGGATGAGAGCAACGGGATCACGGCCCGGGAGCAGTGGAGCCAGGCGTATGAGGCGGCGCCCAAGCGGGACGCGGACTTCACCACGTTGTCCGGGCTTGAAGTAGAGCCTGCCTACGGCGAGGACGAATCCGAATGGCCGGGGGAGTTCCCCTTCACCCGCGGGCTCTATCCGACGGGCTATCGCGGCAAGCCGTGGACGATGCGTCAGTTCTCCGGATTCGGCAACGCGCGGCAGACCAACGAGCGGTACAAGATGCTGCTCGACGCGGGCGGCAACGGCCTGTCCGTCGCGTTCGACATGCCCACCCTGATGGGCCGTGACTCCGATGATCCGCCTTCGCTCGGCGAGGTCGGCCACTGCGGTGTGGCGATCGACTCGGCCGCCGACATGGAGGTTCTCTTCGAGGGCATACCGCTGGACAAGGTCACGACGTCGATGACCATCTCGGGTCCGGCCGTCCCGGTGTTCTGCATGTACCTGGTGGCGGCCGAGCGGCAGGGCTGTGCGATAGCCGATCTGGACGGGACGCTCCAGACGGACATCTTCAAGGAGTACATCGCGCAGAAGGAGTGGCTGTTCCCGCCCGAGCCGCATCTGCGTCTGATCGGGGATCTTATGGAGTACTGCGGCGAGAACGTACCGCGGTACAAGCCGCTGTCGGTCTCGGGGTACCACATCAGGGAGGCCGGATCCACGGCGGCGCAGGAGCTCGCGTTCACGCTGGCTGACGGGTTCGGGTACGTGGAACTCGGACTGTCCAGGGGCCTCGACGTCGACGCGTTCGCCCCGGGGCTGTCGTTCTTCTTCGACGCGCACATCGACTTCTTCGAGGAGATCGCGAAGTTCCGCGCCGCGCGCCGGATCTGGGCCCGCTGGCTGCGGGACGTCTACGGGGCACGCACCTCGCGGGCTCAGTGGCTTCGCTTTCATACCCAGACCGCCGGCGTGTCGCTCACCGCACAGCAGCCCTCCAACAACATCGTGCGCACCGCGGTCGAGGCGCTCGCCGCGGTGCTCGGCGGCACCAACTCGCTGCACACCAACGCGCTTGACGAGGTGCTCGCCTTGCCAAGCGCCGCCGCCGCCGAGACCGCGCTCCGTACCCAGCAGGTCCTGCTCGACGAAACGTCGGTGGCCAACGTCGCCGACCCGCTAGGCGGCTCGTGGTACGTGGAAGCGCTCACCGACCGGCTCGAATCGGAGGCGGAAGCGATCTTCGAGCGGCTGCGGTCCATGTCGCCCGATGGTTCGATGACCGGCGGGATCCTGCGCGGGATCGAGACCGGGTGGTTCCTGTCGGAGATCGCGGAGGCAGCCTTCGACTACCAGCGGAAGGTGGAGAAGGGTGACAAGAAGATCGTCGGGGTCAACTCCCATACGTCGACCGTGGCCGCGCCGGTGGAGATCTTGCGGGTGAGCCCGGACGTCGAGCGAGAGCAGGTAGCTTCGCTGGCGGCCCGCCGCGAGTCCCGCCCGAGGTCCGAGGCCGACGTCGCGCTGAAGGCGATGGCCGTCTCGGCCAGGTCCGGCTCGAACGTGATACCCGCCATGCTCGATGCCGTCCGGGCCGAGGCGACCCTCGGGGAGATCTGCGACGCGCTGCGCGAGGAATGGGGCACTTACTCCGAGCCCGCTGCGTTCTGATCCTCGGTCCTAAGGTCGGCCACGTCGGCCCTGAGGCCGCCGATCTCCCGTTCGATTCCCTTGAACCTGCGATCGGTGTTCCTCCGGAACTGGAGCAGGCTCTTATCCAGCGAGCCCACCCGGAGCTGAAGGTCGTTCATCGCGAGCACCATGCTCCCGAGCGCTAGACCCTGCTGGCCAAGCACCGCGGCGTGGTGTTTCAGGGTGTCGTTCAGCTCGTTCTGCGTCTCGTGCAACGCGATCATGAGCTGCATCTGGCTCTTGAGCAGATTGCGGGCACTGATCTCATCCGAGTCCGACATGGTGAGCAGTTCCCGGAGGGTGTCAACCTCACTTTTGAGGTCCTCGATTGTGAGCATGAGTCCACCATAGCGACGCCTACCGACATTTATCTGCGAGCCGCGCCATTGTTCGTTATAAGCGAATCAAAGTGGCAATGCATTGCCATTTCCGTGAATTCGCCAGCTCCCGCCCCGTCGGTGCCGGCTTCCCTTTGCTGGTCGGTGCTGCATTACCCAGCAAAGAGCCTGGCTAGTGCAGCACCGACCATGAATGAGCCCTCGGGGGCGCGAGCAGCGCACCCTAAATAAGGTGATTTTTGCGGCGCGTGACGGCTCTTGCCTGCGGCGCGTGACGGCTTTTGCCTGCCGCGTGTTATGGCCTCCGGTTGCGGCGTGTTACGGCCCCTGGCGGCGGCGTGTTACGGCTCCGGCTGGGCCGCGCCTTCCCGTGGGCCCTGGCCGCGCGGCCCGAATTGGCGGCTGTGCCGGGTGAAATCGCCCCGGTGCTCCTTCTGTGATCCCGTCGATGGCCCAACGATAGCGCAAAAGCACCATAGATGGGCCATCGACGGGATCGCAACCAGCCCTTTGCGTGGCGATATGCCCCATATGCGGCTATTGCCCCCGTCGGGCGCAGTCAGCCGCTGATAGGAAGCCCAGCGTGCCGGAGGCGCCCACGTTAACCCGGAGCGTTCTCAGCGATATACGCCGACGACGCTCTACATCAACGTGAGCGGATGGGCTGGGGCCACGCGGGCCAGGCGAGCCGCGCGGGCCGCGCGGGTCAGGCGGGTCAGGCGGGTCAGGCGGGGGTTAGGACCGGGAGGCCGGCTTCTTTGGCGGCGGCTAGCAGGCGGGGGTCGTAGGAGACGAACGCGGTGAGGTCGCGTTTGATCGTCATCGCCGAGGCTAGGTGGATGGCGTCGAGCGAACTGAGACCGGGCGGGCGGACGCCAGCCGCGCGGGAGAGCACTCCGGGGCTCATCCAGATCTCGCGGACCCGGCGCACCAGGGAGTACGCCTGCGGCAGGGCTCCCGGGTCGGCGCGCCAGATCGCCCGCGGGACCTCGACGCGGATGATCGAGCTGGCGACGCGTACCAGGTTGGGGCTGGCGGCCAGCAAGTCGCTGAGTGCCTGGGTTTCCGGCTCGGTAATGGCGAGCTTCACCAGTGCGGATGAATCAAGGTAGATCACAGCAACTCCCCGTTGCGCATGTCGAGCAGTGCCTGCGAGGCGGTGGGCTGCCCAGCCGGGAGCGGGGGAGCGGGCTCGATCTCCAGGATGTCGCCGTCCTCCTCCGCTTCGCGGACGATTCCGGCGGCCAGCCAGCGCTCAAGCGGGCTATCGGGGGCCTTGGCCGGGATCAGATGCGCGACCAGGCGCCCGCGATTAGTAATGTCGACGGTGTAGCCCCGTTCGGCCATGTCGACGTATACGCTCGCGTGCTGGCGGAGTTCGCGGATCCCGATCCGATGAACATTTCCGCCTGGCTGGCTTATCGCTGTCTCGCGTGGCTCACCCATGCTCGGACTGTAGCACGGACGATGCTACACATCAGGGTAGGCTGGTGTTGGTGACTGGCCATCCCGGACATGGGGCAGGATAGAAGCTATGACGCAGCCGCGGGATTTTTCCCTTTACGGTGCAGTTGACCTCGGCGCGCGGCAGGCTGCCGCGCAGCGGCGCGAGCAGGCGGCGCAGTCCGCCTCGTCGGGCGAAGACACGCCTGGTGCCGCCGGGGCCGTAATCGACGTGACCGACGAGTCGGTCAACACGGACGTGGTGATCCGGTCCAGGACCACGCCCGTCATCATGGATTTGTGGGCGGACTGGTGCGGGCCCTGCAAGCAGCTCGGCCCGATACTCGAGAAGCTCGCCGCCGAGGCGAACGGCGCGTGGGTACTCGCCAAGGTCGACGTCGACGCTAACCCGCAGATAGCGCAGGCCCTGCGGGTCCAGTCGATTCCGATGGTCGTGGCGTGGGTTGGCGGCCAGCCGGTCGATGCCTTCCTCGGGGCGGTCCCGGAGGCGCAGGTAACCCAGTGGATCGACCAGGTGCTGACGATCGCCCAGCAGATGGGCGTCACCGCGGACGGCGAGCAGGCAGCGGCAGAAGTGGCCGACGGACAGGTACCTGACGAGGCGGACCCCCTGCCGGGCGAGCAGTTGCCCGAGGGCTACGCCGAGGTCCGCGAGGCGCTGGAGGGTGGCGACTACGACGGCGCGGCGGCCGCGCTGGAGAAGGTGCTCGCGGCCACGCCCTCGGACGCGGCGGCCAAGAGCCTGCTAGCCCAGGTGAACCTGCAGCGCCGGGTGAGCTCCTACGACGAGCCAGCCGCGCGAGCGGCGGCCGCGGCGAACCCCGGTGACGTGGACGCGCAGATCCAGGTGGCGGATCTCGATATCGCGGGCGGGCGGGCGGACGAGGCGTTCGACCGGCTGCTCGGCGTCGTACGCCGGACCAGCGGCGAGGACCGGGACAAGGCGCGGGTTCACCTGGTGTCGCTCTTCGACGTCTTCCCGCCGCGGGACTCCCGGGTAGCCAAGGCCCGCGGAACCCTGTCCAGCCTGCTCTTCTAAAGAGCGGCGAGCCTCAAGAGCGGCGGGGCTCCGACACGTCCGCCTCGGCAAGCTGTTCGAGTACCGGAAGCGCGGCCGCCAACGTGGCGCGCTGGTCGTCGGTGAGCGTCATCAGGCTCCGGGTGAGCAGGGCCGTGGTCTCGGCGCGCAGCCGGTCCAGCGCGTCCCGGCCCTTGGCCGTGATCGCCAGGGTGGACGCACGCGCGTCCGACGGGTCGGTGCAGCGCTTGACGTAGCCGCTGTCTTCCAGGGCCGTCACCAGCCTGGTGAGCGTGGAGGGAGCGATGCCCTCCATGCCCGCGAGGTCGCCTAGCCGGATCGGCCCGACCTTTTCCACGGTGGCTAGCGCCGCGAGCTGGGTTGGAGTCAATCCGGCTACTTCACGGCGCATCCGGCGGGACATCCGCGCGAGGGCCACCCGCAGCCGCGTGACATCGATCACGCCCGTGTCGTCCGCCGGGGCGCTTATCGTTGATTCACGCGCCATGCTTGCAGATTACGCGGTACGCGACGCACCTCAATACCCTGAGCAGATAAAGACGTCGGCCGGAGAGGCGGAGAACAGACGTGACTATGGCACCCAGCGTTTCGTATTCCATCACCGTGCGGTTGGAGGTGGCCTCGCACGGACGAGCGGTGAGCGAGATCACCCGCGTGGTCGAGCACGCTGGTGGCGTCGTATCCGCTCTCGACGTCACGCCGTCTGGTCACGACCGGCTGAAGATTGACGTAACTTGCGCCGCGGCCGACAGCGCGCACGCTGAGGCGATTGTCACCGCGCTGTCTGAGATCAACGGCGTTGCGGTGCACAAGGTGAGTGACCGTACCTTCCTGTTGCACCTGGGCGGGAAGATCGAGATGCGCTCCAAGGTCCCGTTGCGCAACCGCGACGACCTGTCCATGGCCTACACACCGGGTGTGGCACGGGTGTCGCTCGCGCTGGCGAAGAACCCCGGCGACGCGCGCCGTCTCACCATCAAGCGCAACAGCGTGGCCGTCGTCACCGATGGCTCCGCCGTGCTCGGCCTGGGCAACGTCGGCCCCTACGCCGCACTGCCGGTGATGGAGGGCAAGGCCGCGCTGTTCAAGCGCTTCGCGGGCATCGACGCCTGGCCGATCTGCCTCGACACCCAGGACACCGATGAGATCGTGCGGACCGTCCAGGTCCTGGCGCCCGCCTTCGGAGGCATCAACCTCGAAGATATAAGCGCGCCGCGCTGCTTCGAGGTCGAGCGCCGGCTGCGCGAACTGCTCGACATCCCGGTCTTCCACGACGACCAGCACGGCACCGCCGTGGTCGTCCTCGCGGCGCTGACCAACGCGCTGCGCGTGGTCGATAAACAGATGACCGAGGTGAAGATCGCGATGGCGGGCGCGGGCGCGGCCGGCACCGCCGTGCTGAAACTGCTGCTCGCCTCCGGCGCGTCCAACGTGATCGTGGTCGACGACAAGGGCGCCGTGTACCGAGGTCGCCCCGGACTCAACGAGAACCTCGCCTGGATCGCCGAGCACACCAACAGCGAGGGCTACGAGGGCAACCTCGCGGGTGCGGTGCGGGACGCCGACGTGTTCATCGGGGTCTCCGCGCCGAACATCCTGAACGGCGAGGACGTCAAGTCCATGAAGGACGGCGCCATCGTGTTCGCGCTGGCCAACCCCGACCCGGAGGTCGACCCCGACGTGGCCAGGGAGTATGCGGCCGTCGTCGCCACCGGCCGCAGCGACTACCCGAACCAGATCAACAACGTGCTGGTGTTCCCCGGGATCTTCCGCGGGCTGCTCGATGCGCAGTCCCGTACCATCAACGACGACATGATGCTGGCCGCCGCGCGGGCACTGGCAGACGTGGTGCTGCCGGACGAACTTGGGCCGAACTACATCATTCCCTCGGTGTTCCATGCCGACGTCGCGTCCAGCGTCGCGGCGGCCGTTAGAGAAGTCGCGGTCGAAACCGAATCCTGAACCCCGGATCATGGGTATATGCGCTCAATGGGATCGGGTGAACTGGCCGGGCGGCTGCTGGTCGCCACGCCGCTGCTAGGCGATCCGAATTTCCGTCGTACCGTCGTTCTCATCGTCGATCACGAAGAGGACGAGGGCACGTTGGGCGTGGTGCTGAACCGGCCGACGCAGATCCCCGTCGGTCAGGTGCTCGCGCCGTGGACCGATCTCGTAACGCGCCCCGACGTTGTGTTCAAGGGCGGCCCAGTAGCCCCCAATTCCGCGCTCGCCATCGCCATGGTGCCCGGCAACGACGAACCGGTTGGCTGGCGCGCGCTTGAGGGCGCTCCCGCGGTGTCCAGGCTGGGCCTGGTGGACCTGGACGCACCGCCCGACCTGCTGGCCGCCGCGGTCAAGGGATTCCGGGTATACGCGGGCTACGCCGGGTGGGGACCGGGGCAGCTCCAGGGCGAGATCGATGAGGGCGCCTGGTACGTCCTGCCCGCCGAGCCTGGCGACGTCTTCGTCGACGATCCCGAACGGTTGTGGCGCGTGGTGCTGCACCGGCAGGGCGGTGACATGGCATTTCTCGCCACCTACCCGGACGATCCAAGCCTCAACTGAACCGGCACGCTACACTTGCTGGGGTGAGCACCACCGAGGTTTTGCCCGACAGCGGCACTAAGGTCCATGAGGACATCAGGCCGGATACGTCGCATGGCGACCATGAGCGGTTCGCCCACTATGTCGATAAAAACGAGATGATGGAAAGCGCCGTGAACGGCACGCCGATACGCGCGCTCTGCGGCAAGGTCTGGGTACCCAGTCGCGATCCCAAGCGCTTTCCGGTCTGCCCCGAGTGCAAGGAAATCTACGAGTCGCTGCCGTCGGGGGACGACGGCGACGCGCAGTAGTGGCGGCCCTTCCGACTCTTCGTGGCTGGCAGACAGAGGCTTACGAAGAGTATTTCCGCGCGGCGAAGCGTGACTTTCTGCTCGTCGCGACCCCCGGTGCCGGTAAGACGACCTACGCGCTGAGCGTCGCCAGGGAACTACTTGACCGGCGTGAGGTCATGTCGGTGACGATCGTCACGCCTACCGAGCATCTGAAGCATCAGTGGTCGGAGTCGGCGCAGCGTTTCGGCATCGCGATCGATTCCTCTTACCGGAACTCGCAGGGGCGCGCGGGTGCCGACTTCACCGGTGTCGCGGTCACCTACGCCCAGGTCGCCGCGCACCCGGCGCTGCACCGGCAGCGTACGGAGAACCGGCGGACCCTGGTGATCTTCGACGAGGTACACCACGCCGGTGACGCGCTGTCCTGGGGAGATGCCGTCAGGGAGGCCTTCGACCCGGCCCGGCGGCGACTCGCGCTGACAGGTACTCCGTTCCGTTCTGACGCCAATCCCATCCCGTTCGTGACCTACATCCCGGAAGCCGACGGTTCCAAGCGATCGGCGTCGGACTACGTTTATGGTTACGGTCCGGCACTGTCCGATGGCGTGGTGCGACCGGTGATCTTCCTCGCTTACACCGGCGAGATGCACTGGCGAACCCGGGCGGGTGACGAGATCACCGCCACGCTAGGTACGCCGATGACCAAGGACCAGATCGCGCACGCATGGCGGACCGCGCTGAATCCGGTCGGCGAGTGGATCTCCCGGGTCCTGGAGGCCGCCGACCGGCGACTCGGCGAGGTGCGCCGCGGCATGCCGGACGCGGGCGGCCTGGTCATCGCGGGTGACCATGAGGACGCGCGCGCCTACGCGGGTATCCTGAAGCGGGTGACCGGGAAGAGCCCCGTGGTGGTCTTGTCCGACGATCCCACCGCGTCGCGCAAGATCGCGGCTTTCCGGGATTCTCCCGACCGCTGGATGGTCGCGGTGCGCATGGTGTCAGAGGGAGTGGACATTCCCCGGCTGGCGGTGGGTGTCTACGCGACGAGCGTGTCGACGCCGCTGTTCTTCGCCCAGGCGGTAGGCCGGTTCGTCCGTGCCCGGCAGCGCGGGGAGACCGCGTCGGTGTTCGTGCCGTCGGTGCCCGTGCTCCTCGGTTTCGCCGCCGAACTGGAGGCGGAGCGGGACCACATTGTGCACTTCGCCCAGCGTGACGCGGAAGACGAACTGGCCGAGGCGCAGCGTCGCCGGGACAGCCCGGACGGCGAACTCGAGGGTCCGGCCTTCGAGGCGCTCAAGGCCTCGGCGCAGTTCGACCGGGTGCTGTTCGACGGTGGCGAGTTCGGTACCGCGACCGACGCTGGATCCCCGGAGGAAGAGGACTACCTGGGCCTGCCCGGCCTGCTCGAGCCCGACCAGGTGGCCACGCTGCTCCGCAAGCGGCAAGCCGCGCAGCTAGCCTCGCGCTCGGCCGGGATACCGGAGCAAGGCACGGCAGCTTCCGGCCCTGGGCCAACGTCCGCCACGCCGCTCACCATGACCGCGATGGCCCCGGAAACCGCACCAGCTACATCGGCCCCAGTCACCACAAAAGTCACACGCGAATCACTGGCGGCGCTGCGCAAGGAGCTGAACGGTCTCGTGGGTGCCTGGAGCCACCGCACCAGCCAGCCACACGGCGTGATCCACGCCGAGCTCCGCCGGGTATGCGGCGGTCCGGCCCTGCCGCAGGCAAGCGCCGACCAGATCCAGGCTCGCATAGACACCGTCCGTCGCTGGGCCATCTCCCGTCGCTAAGGCCGGCCCACAGCTCCGGCCGGCGCGCAGGTGGCCGGGCCGCTGCCGCCCAGCCCGGGAGGGCGCGGCGTCGGGCAGCGGCATCTTCTCCCGGGTTAACACACCCCAGCCGCCCGACATATCACGACATCACGGGCGGGTAAGGTGCACGAACCCGGGAGAAGATGCGTCGCCGCCAGCCAGCAGCCCCGGGGGCCTGGCGCGCGGGCTAGCCAGGCAGCAGGCCCAGGCGGGCTGCGGCGCGGGCCAGCTAGCCACCAGGCCCGGAGGCCGCCGCGGGCCAGCTAGCCACTAGGCCCGGGCGGGCTGCCGCGCGGGCCAGCCCGGCAGCAGTGGTGCCGCGGACCCTCGGCTAAAGAAGCTCACGGTAATGTAGGCGCCCGGTGAGAAGGGAGGTGATTTGGATGCTTATTCCCGAGAAACGACCCGTCTGGTGCAGGCTAGCCGCCGCCGGGCTGGTCGCTGCGGCGTTGCTGGCCGGTGCCGCGGCAGTCAGTACCGGAGGCCACGGGGCCAGCGTGGCTAGCGGCGCCCCGGCCGGGACGGTCGACTGGGCAGGCTAGGCCGCCTGACTCTGCGACGGGGCGGGCAGGCGCCCCCTCGCGCGCCAACGCGCCCGCGCCCCAGCGCCGTTACGCGGATTCCGTTATCTCTACGCCGGCGGCGCGCATCTCGGCTACGGCTACTGAACTGGAGTCGGGGGCTACTCCTGCCGTCAGGTCCAGCAGCACCCGGGTGGTCAGGCCCTCGGCGGCCGCGTCTAGCGCGGTCGCCCGGACACAGTAGTCCGTCGCGATGCCCACTAGGTCTACGGTGTCGACGTCGCGATCGCGGAGCCAGTCAGCTAGCGCAACACCGTTGCCGGAGGCGCCCTGGAAGCCGCTGTAGGCCGCCTCGTACGCTCCCTTGCGAAAGACCGCCTCGACGTTCCTGGTATCCAGGTTCGGGTGGAATTCCGCGCCTGCCATCCCGGCCACGCAGTGTGGCGGCCAGGTCGCCGCGAAGTCGGGATGCGAGGAGAAATGCGAGCCCGGCTCGATGTGGTAATCCTGGGTCGCGATGACATGATCGTAGGAGGCGGTGGCGGCCAGCAAACTGATGCCGCTGGCAGCGGACGCCCCACCGGAGACGGCTAGGGAGCCGCCCTCACAGAAGTCGTTCTGCACATCGATGATGATCAGTGCGCGCACCATCCCACCGTATCGTGTCCGATATGGCCGACTGCTGGAACCATAACGTCCACTACCAGCGGCTCATCCTGAACGCCGTTCCGCCCGGCTGCGGACCGGCGCTCGACGTGGGCTGCGGCGACGGGGCACTGGTCCGCGAACTGGCTAAACGCTGCCAGGGGGCCACCGGGATCGACCTCGACGAGACCATGATCGACCTCGCCCGCCGAACTGCCCCCGACCAGCCCTTCATTAACGGCGATTTCATGAAATATCCGTTCAAGCCGGAAAGCTGCGACTTTGTCGCCGCGAATACGAGCCTGCACCACATGGACTTCGCGGCGGCGCTCCACAAACTGGCCGGAATCGTCCGCCCCGGCGGCAGGCTCGCCGTCGTCGGACTCGGCAAGGACGCAAAGCCAGCCGACTGGATAATCGCCGCCGCCGCCATCCCGGTCAACAAGCTCTACCAGCTCCGCTACGACGAGAGCCAGCACCCAAAAATGCCGGTACGACAGGCCGATCTGACCTGGACCCAAACCCGCGACACCGCTAAAGAGCTCCTGCCCGGCGCCCGGTACCGCCGTCTGCTGCTGTGGCGCTACTTGCTGCTGTGGGACAAACACGGATAAGCCGACCTCGACCGGTGATCCAGCGGTGATGCGCAGCAGCTCGTCATAAGCGGTCGGGAACACCGTGTGCGGCGACCCCGCCGCGGCCCACAGCACGTCGTACCGCGCGAGCCAGATGTCCACCAGCGTCGGCAACGACTCCGGATGGCCCACCGGCGCCACCCCGCCGATCGGCTGACCGGTCCACTCCCGCACCTGGTCGGCCGAGGCCCGCGTCACCGACGAGACCCCGACAACCGCGGCCACCAGGTTCGTGTCCACCCGGTGCGCGCCGCTGGTCATCACCAGCAGCGGCGAATCATCGGCGGCGAACACGAGGCTGTTGGCGATCGCCCCCACCTCGCAGCCAAGTTGCTCCGCCGCGAGCGCCGCGGTCCGCGCCGAAGACGGCAGCGTCCGCACCGCGCCCGCCACCCCAAGAGATTCCAGAACCGCCGTAACGTCAGCCATGCGAAATGACGGTACTCAGCCGCTGCTCTGCCCTCAACCCCATTCCCCCAGGTAACGTGAGCGGGGTGATCCGGACAGCGGTCCGCGTTGAGGGCATCGTGCAGGGTGTCGGATTCCGCCCGTTCGTATACTCGCTGGCGACCGGTCTCGGCCTGAAAGGGTTCGTCGGCAACGACTCCGATGGCGTGTTCGCCGAGGTCGAGGGGGAGCCGCAGGCGGTCGGGGAGTTCCTAAAACGCCTAGAGCGCGACGCCCCGCCGCTGGCCAGGATCGAGCGAATCACGAGCACGCCCATGACGCCGGACGGCGCGGCCACCTTCACGATCGTCGCCAGTGACCCGAACGGCCCGACGAGGACACTCGTGTCCGCGGACACCGCGACCTGCGACGACTGCCTCCGCGAACTAGAAGACCCGGAAGACCGACGTTTCGGGTACCCGTTCATCAACTGCACCAACTGTGGCCCCAGGTTCACCATCGTCAAAGACGTTCCCTACGATCGGCCGCTGACGACGATGGCGGACTTCGCGATGTGCGAGCGGTGCGCGGCGGAATACCACGACCCAAAGGACCGGAGATTCCACGCTCAGCCAACCTGCTGCCCGGACTGCGGACCGCGCCTGGAGCTGATCGGAGCGGAAGGCGACGACCCGCTGATAACAGCAAGAGGAGTCCTCGCCAGCGGCCACATCCTCGCGGTTAAGGGCCTCGGCGGTTACCATCTCGCGGCCGACGCGACCAGCGAGCGCGCGGTCGCCGCCCTGCGCCAGCGCAAGCACCGCGAGGACAAGCCGTTCGCGGTGCTCGTCGCCGACCTGAAGACGGCCCGCCGCCTGTGCGAGGTCACCGACGCGGCTGCCGAGCTACTACAAAGCCCCGCCCGGCCCATCGTGCTGCTGCCACGCAAACCCGCCGACGGCCTGGCGGCCGCCACGGCCCCTGGTAACCGGCAACTCGGCGTTATGGTCCCCTATACACCGCTGCACCACTTGCTGAGCCGAATGGCCGCGCGCCCGCTGGTGCTGACCAGCGGGAACGTCTCCGACGAGCCGATCGCGTACCGCGATGAGGACGCGCTAGACCGTCTCAGCGGCATCGCGGATGCGTTCCTGACCCACAACCGGGCGATCCACATCAGGACCGACGACTCGGTGGCCCGCGTGTTCCGCGGCCGGTCGGCGCTGCAAAGACGGTCGCGTGGCTATGTTCCGGAACCGCTGACGGCAGAGTTCCGGCGGCCGGTGCTGGCCTGCGGCGCCGAGCTGAAGAACACGTTCTGCCTGGCCAAGGGGCATCACGCGTTCGTCTCGCACCACATCGGGGACCTGGAGAACGCCGAGACGCTGCGCTCGTTCACCGAGGGCATCGAGCACTTCAAGCGGCTGTTCGACATCGAGCCGCGGGTCGTCGCCCATGACCTGCACCCGGAGTACCTGTCCACCAAATACGCCCTGGACCTGGATGGCGTCGAGCTGACCGGCGTGCAGCATCATCACGCGCACATCGCGTCGTGCCTGGCCGACAACGGGGCCGACGGCCCGGTCATCGGCGTCGCGTTCGACGGGACCGGGTACGGCACCGACGGCACGATCTGGGGCGGCGAGTTCCTGATCGCCGGCCTAACGAGCTTCGAGCGGGCCGGCCACCTCGCCCCGGTGCCGATGCCCGGCGGCGCCGCCGCCATCAGGCAGCCCTGGCGGATGGCCGCCGCCTACCTGGACGAGACGCCCGACGAAGCCGTCGTGCAGCGCAACGCCGAGCACTGGCCGGCCGTCCTGGCGATGGCCCGCAACAAGATCAACTCCCCGCTCACGTCGAGCGCGGGCCGCCTGTTCGACGCGGTCGCGGCGCTCCTCGGCGTGCGCGACACGATCAACTACGAAGGCCAGGCCGCCGTCGAGCTTGAGCAATGTGCCGACCTGACCGAGTCGGGATGGTACGAAGCAAGTGTCCATAACGGCGGTGAGTTCCTCATCTCGGGACACGACCTCGTGCGCGCGGTAGCGGCCGACCAGCGGGCCGGAGTCCGCCGTGACGTGATCGCCGCCCGGTTCCACAATGCGGTGGCCGCCGCCATCGAGACCGGCTGCGCGCTGGCGCGCGACCGATCCGGGCTGGACACGGTGGCGCTGTCCGGCGGGGTGTTCCAGAACCTGCTGCTGCTGCGCGAGACCGTGCGGCGGCTCGAGGCGCGCGGATTCACCGTGCTGACGCAGTCCAGGGTGCCGTGCAACGACGGCGGGATCAGCCTGGGCCAGGCCGTCGTCGCCGCGGCCAGGGACTCAGCAGATCCGGGGGAGCGGGTCGCCGACTAGCAGGTCGACGATGCGGGTCCCGCCGAACGCCGTTTTGAGCTGGACGAGGCCGGGCTGCTCGGGCGTGATGTGGCCGATGACCGCCGCCTGCTGGCCGAGCGGGTGCCCGCGCAGCGCCGCGATCGCGCGGTCGGCGTCCTCGCCGGGCACGACGGCGACCAGCCGGCCCTCGCAGGCCACGTACATCGGGTCGATGCCGAGCAGCTCGGCGGCGCCGCGAACCTCGGCCCGGACCGGTACGGCATCCTCGCTGACCAGGACTCCGACGTCGGCCGCCTTGGCGATCTCGTTGAGTATCGTCGCCACCCCGCCGCGGGTCGCGTCCCGCAGCGCCCTGGTCCGGGGAACAGCGTCGAGCAAGGCAGCCACCAGCGTGTTGAGCGGGGCGGTGTCGGACTCCAGATCGGCCTCGATGTCCAGCTCGCCGCGGGCCAGCATGATCGTGACCCCGTGGTCGCCAATCGACCCGGAGACGATGACGGCGTCGCCCGGCTGAGCGGTCGCGACCCCGAGCGTCACGTCCCGTTCGAGGAGCCCGACCCCGGCGGTGTTGATGTAGCAGCCGTCGGCCTTGCCCTTCTGCACCACCTTGGTGTCACCGGTGACGATCTGGATCCCGGCGCTGGCGGCCGCGGCCCGCATGGACTCCACGACGCGGGCCAGGTCGGCGATCGGGAAGCCTTCCTCCAGGATGAAGCCCGCCGACAGGTACAGCGGCGTCGCGCCGGCCACCGACAGGTCGTTCACCGTGCCGTTGACGGCCAGGTCGCCGATGTCACCGCCGGGGAAGAACAGCGGGGACACCACGTAGGAGTCGGTGGTGAGCGCGATCCTGGCCCCGCCGACCCGCAGTTGCGCGGAGTCCTCGAGCGGTTCCAGCAGCGGGTTGCGGAACGCGTCGAGGAAGATCGCCTCGATCAGCGTGTGGGTCGCCTTGCCGCCCGCGCCGTGCGACATCGTGATGCGTTCTTCCCGCACCTTCGGCTTGCGGCGGCGGATCCGCTCGATGCGATCGAGCACCTGCTCTTCGCGGTTCATGGTCTTGTTCCGATTGTCACGTCTACTCGCTGCCGGCTGATGCGACCGTAGTTGTAGTACGCCGCGCAGGCGCCTTCCGGCGACACCATGCAGGTGCCAATGGGGGTCTCCGGCGTGCACGCGGTGCCGAACACCTTGCACTCCCACGGCTTGAGCACGCCCTTGAGCACCTCACCGCACTGGCAGGCCTTCGGGTCGGCGACCCGTACGCCCGGCACCTCGAAGAGCAGCTCCGCGTCGAAGCGCGCGTACTGCTCGTGGACCTTCAGCGCCGAGTGCGAGATGAACCCGAGGCCGCGCCATTCGAAGTAGGGCCGCAGCTCCATCGTCTGCCCGATGGCCTTGAGTGCCACCAGGTTCCCGTCCCACGGCACCACCCGGCCGTACTGGTTCTCCACCTCGGACCGGTTCTGGCTCAGCTGCAGCATGAGCATGTAGATGGACTGCAGGATGTCCAGCGGCTCGAAGCCGGCCACCACGACCGGCTTGCCGTAGTCGCGCGCGATGAACTCATACGGGCGGCAGCCGATCACGGTCGACACGTGCCCCGGCCCGATGAACCCGTCGAGCCGCAGGTCCGGTGAGTCGAGGATCGCCTTGATCGCCGGGATGATCGTGACGTGGTTGCAGAACACCGAGAAGTTCATCAGCCCCAGGGCGGCGGCGCGCAGCACCGTCATCGCCGTGGACGGCGCGGTGGTCTCGAAGCCGATCGCCATGAAGACAATCCGCTTATCAGGATTCTGCTTGGCGATCTTCAGCGAGTCGAGCGGGGAGTACACCATGCGTATGTCGGTGCCCCGGGCCTTGGCGTCGAAGAACGATCCGTTGCCGCCAGGGACCCGCATCATGTCGCCGAACGAGGTCATGATCACGTCTGGCTGGGAAGCCAGGTGCATGGCGTCGTCCACCCGGCCCATCGGGATCACGCACACCGGGCAGCCGGGGCCGTGCACCAGCGTGATGGACTCGGGCAGGTAGTCCTCGAGGCCGTGCTTGTAGATCGTGTGGGTGTGCCCGCCGCACACCTCCATCAGCTTGTACTGGCGCCCCGGCTCGCACAGCCCCGCGATCTTCGCGGCGAGCGCGCGCGCCTTGTCGGCGTCGCGGAATTCATCAACGAAGCGCATTGGTTCTCCTATTCGATCAGGGACTCCCGCAGTGCCTGGATCTCGTCCTCGTAGGCCTGGCCGATGCCCTCGAGGAACGCCATGGCCGCCGCCGCCTCGTCCTCGTCGATCTTCGACAGGGCGAACCCGACATGGATGAGTACCCACTCGCCCGGCACCGGCCGGTCGTCGGCGAGCAGGCCGATGTTGATCAGCCGCCGGACGCCACTCACGTCCACCTTGGCCAGATCGGGCTGATCGGCAAGGATCTCGATCACCTCACCGGGTATGCCTAGGCACATCTGCCATCCCCTCCTGGGTGAGTTCGCACAGCACCTGGTAGATCGTGGTCTGCGCTTCCTGGATCCGGTGAATCGATGTCGACGGCGCCACGAACAGGTAGTCGATGCTGTCCAGCTCGGCCAGCTTGCCGCCGTCGTAGCCCGCCAGCGCGATGGTGAGCATGCCGCGGCGACTGGCCTCGTCGAAGGCGCGCAGCAGGTTGGGTGAGTTGCCGCTGGTGGACAGGCCGACCGCGATGTCGTGGCGGCCGCCAAAGGCGGCGAGCTGCCGGGCGAACACGACCTCGACGCCGATGTCGTTGCCGAGCGCGGTCACCACCGCCGTGTCGTTGGCCAGCCCGAACGCGGGCAACGGCCTGGTGTCACCGGTTGGGTTCAGGAACAGCGTGGCGAGCTGCTGCGCGTCGGTGGCGCTGCCGCCGTTACCGAAGGCGAACAGCTTGCCGCCCGCCGCGAACCGGGCGGCCGCGTCGCGCGCGCACCGTTCCAGCCGGGCGCCGTCCCGCGCGGCGATGACGCGGCGCAGCTCGGCGATCTCTTCGGTCTTGGCGACCGTCGAGGCCTGAACCTGCTCGAGCACGGCGGCAAGGTCAGTCTTGTCCGAGTACAGGAACGGGTACAGCGACTCCATTGGATCCGTTGGTCTCACCCCCCACGACGGCGATGGCTTCCCTGGCGTGTACCAGGATCGTGTCGCCCACTCGCGCCGTCACCAGCGCGACGCTGACCGTCTCCTCGCTCGCGCCAGCGTCCACGACGGCCATCTCGTCATCCAGCAGCCGCAGCACCCTGACCTCGACCGCGGTATCCGAGCAGGTGACGCAGACGTCGTCGCGGCAT
The DNA here is from genome assembly GCA_050012355.1 of Streptosporangiaceae bacterium. Lineage (GTDB taxonomy): Bacteria > Actinomycetota > Actinomycetes > Streptosporangiales > Streptosporangiaceae > JBEKHI01. Next base: position 17,271 of record JBEKHI010000076.1, read on the forward strand.
TCCCAGGTCACGAGATCACCGCCGGCTGCTCGAAGAACACGTGAACCAGCTCCCACAGAATGTGATACGTCGTCACGTGTACCTCCTTGACGATCCGCGGATCATCGCTGGCCGCGACCAGGACGTGGTCCGCCGCTATCGGGTCCCCGCCGACTAGGGCAACCGTGAGCAGGCCCAGCTCGGCGGCGGTCTTGAGGCCGGCGATGACGCTGGGGCTGTTTCCGATGCCGAGCGCGATGTCGGCCGGGTCGGCCACGTAGCGGATCTGGTGGGCGAAGATCGCGTCTACGCCGTCGCGTTCGGCGATCCCGGTGACCGTCGCCACGTCGGTGGTCAGGGCTATGGCGGGCAGCGCGCGCTTGCCGACCAGCACCGGGTGGACGAACTCCACCGCGACGTGCTGGGCGTCCGCGCTCGCCCCGCCGGTGCCGAAGGTCACGAGCTTTCCGCCCTGCTGGAACCGGACCGCCATGGCATGGCAGGCCGCCGCGACCGCGCCCGCCTGCCCCGCCAGGTGCCGCGTCGCCTCCTCCCGCAGCGCGAAACGGCGGGTGACCTCAGCGCCGTCCTCGGACGCGTACCTGATCCACTCCAGCGTCAGCTCCTCGCCGGGCACCGTGATGACTTCCACGACGGCGTCCGCCGCCTCCGTGCCGGCCGCGATCATGCTGAACGCCTGCGCCATCGACGGCGGGTCGACCACGTGGCGCTCCCCGCAGCGCACCCGGATGCCAGCGACCCGGCGGCCCGCGGCGCGCTTGAGCACGGCCTCCAGAACGCCCTCACACAGTCCGAATTCGTGCATGTCGCTCCCTGCTACATCTCCCGGATTTCCAGATACCGCTTTATGTCCGGCAGCGAGTTGACCACCACGACGATGATCGCCACGATGACCGCCGCCTTGATCAGCCTGCTGAGCATTTACCGCCTTCTTCCTTTCGGTTCCCGAGGATCTCCTCTACTGCTCGGACCGCGTGCGGCAACGCCGCCTGCACCTGTTCCGACAGCCCCATGCCCGGGCTCACGTCAGCGGGCTCGCAGGCCACCACCAGGCTGCGCCCTGGCCGGCCGCCCATCGAGGCGATCATCGCGAATATCTCGTCCGGTGCCAGGCCGTGCGCGTCCATCACCCCCAGCACGGGGTCCGCTGGCAGTTCGACCTCGAGGACGGTGACGGTGCCCGGCTCGTGACCGTTAGGCGCGGCGTCGATCAGCACGAACAGATCGCAGCCGTCGAGCAGCTCGTACACCAGGTGGACACCGCGGATACCGAAGTCCTTGATCTCGACGCCCGGCTGGCTAGGGCGGTCAGCCAGCAGCCTTGCCACCTCGACGCCGAACGCGTCGTCGCGCTGGAAGATGTTGCCGACCCCGGCCACCAGGGTCCTGCTAGCCATCGGGCTCGACCTCGTCCGGCGCGAAGTACAGGAAGCGGCCGTGTGCGGAACGCAGCTCCGGGTCCGGGTCGTCAGCCAGCGTGACGGCCAGGTAAGCGCGGTCCTCGACGTCGTAAAGGACCGCCGCGACCACGGCTGGCCTGCCCGCCAGGAACATGTCCTGGGCGTCGGCCCGCCGGACGCCTGGTCGCAGCGTGACCCGGCTGCCGCGGGCGACCTGGCAGCCGTTCACCGTGACGGCGTCGGTGCCCGGCGACACCGAGGCGTCCGCCTCCGGGTCCCACCACGGGGCGGCCGGCGGACGTAGCGTGCCGTGCAGCCGTTCCAGGGTCGCGCCGTCCATCGACTCCACCCGGTCGATGAGCGCGGCGGCGCGCGGGTCGGTGTCGCGGGCCTGCTGTTTCTCCGCGTCCGACAGCGCCAGGGTGCGCAGCGTGAGGATCTCGTCGATCTCGGTGCCGTCGTATAGCTCGCCGGGGCTTTCCGGCGCTAGCTCGGGGTGGTCGGGCAGGATGATCGGGGAGGCCAGCATCACCTCGTGCCCGTCGCCCGAGTCGGCGAGCACCGGCCAGCAGCCGGTGTTCTCGCAGGCTTTGACGGCGGCGGCGGCCCACTCGGGCGGATCGGTCATCGAGACGAACCGGCCGTCGGACACGGTGATGATCATGTGCACCGCGACCAGCGCGGTCGGCAGCGCGTCGTCGCGGCTCGCTGGCTGGCTGGCCGATGTGTTCCGCACCCGCACGTTCAGCCGGGCGGCCTGCCAGGGGCCGGGCAGCGGGGTCGCCTGGACCGACACGGTCCCGGTCAGCGGCTCGCGGCGCCGGATGACCCGCGCGCCCGCGTGCTCGGCGGGTTCCTCGCTGCCGGGCACCCGGAAGTCGGTGGCGGAGCCTTCGCTCAGCAGCCGCCGGCTGCCGACGCGGACCCGGACCTCCTGCTCCACCGCCTCATCCCAGGCAGGCTCCTGGGCCGAGGTTCGCCGCTGCACCTGGAGGAAACGGACGATCACCTCGATGGCGGTAGGGCCGGTCCGCTCGAAGACGCACTCGGCCTGGGCGCTGGTGGTCTCCGACGGGTCGGTCTCCGCGTATCCGGGCGGCATCAGCACGCCGAACTGCCAGCGGCTGTGGTTCTTGGTGGACGACGCCCGGTACGGGTACAAGATGTAACCCTCGTACAGCACCGCGTCCGCGACCCGCCGCACGCTGTCGAGGTTCATAGTGTCTTCGCTTCCGTTACCGGCGCGCCGGCGGCGGCGAGCAGCGCGGTGAGCGTGGCGTCCCAGGTGGGCAGGGCGTTACTCGCCTTGAACGCGGACAGCGCGTCCAGGGTCTGGCGGCTGCAGCGCAGCCACGCGCTGCCGGGGAAGTGCAGGTCGGCCAGCTCGCGCCAGACGCTGACCGGCAGCCGGAACTGGGCTTCGGAGCTCCACGGGATGAGCTCCACGCTGAAACCCTCGCCGGAGGCCAGGAACACAGTCCCGCTGAACAGCAGCAGCAACGGGATCGCCCCATCGTCCAGGCCTTGCAGGTAGCGGGCCGACGCCACCTCCAGGTCGTAGGTGCAGGGCACCGGCAGGTCGATCTCGGTCAGTGAGCTGAAGCCGGGCACCATGGCCGAGACCGTGGTGAGCTGGATCGGCTTGACCGTGTCGGCCCAGCGCGCGGTGTCGCCGAACAGGTCATGCAGTCGTTCCGCTTCGGCCGGGCTGTACCGGCGAAGGTGCGGTTCGATGCGGATCTGGCAGCGCAGCGCGATGGCGTGTACCGGCACGCCGGTGCTCTCCGCGATCGTCAGGTGGAAGGACAGCGTCGGGGTGGCGGTGTACCGCTCAGCCCGCGCCACGGTGCAGCCGAAGGTCAGCTCTGCCATTTGGCCTCCCGTGACCGCTGTCTTAGATCCGCCAGGAACGCACCGAGGGTCTGCCGGACTTCGGAACCGCCGTCGAAGCCGTGCCAGTTCAGCCGCAGCGCGCCCGCCAGCGCGTAGCACATGTCGACCGGGATCAGGTAGGTCTCGATGCCGTGGTCGTCGCTGGTGCCTGGCTGGCCGCGGATGACCAGGATCGCCTCGGTGTCCGGTGCCAGCTCGCGCAGCAGCGGATGCTCGGCGGCGACCTGGTCCCAGGCGGCCAGGTCGAGTTCGCATTCGGTGACACCGGCCGGGCTCGGGTAGCTGGCGACGATCCGGCCGAGGTCGGAGTTGAGGAAGAAAAACGCGATCGCGACCGGGATCCGCAGCGTGGCCCATTCGGCCTCGGTCAACGGTGTTTCCTGGTCCCGCAGGATCCGGTCGGGAACGGTGCGGTAGTGCCCGCCGGCCGCGCCATCGCGGGTAAACAGCAGTGCGCACGCGGTGCACGCGCAGACCAGCGAGCGATTCCGGACGTCCACCAGGTGTCCGTGCCGCTGCGGCATCAGCGTCTCACCGCACAGCCCGCAGCGTTCCGGCTCCGGCTCTTTGGGCGCGGAGCCTCGGGCTGGGACGGTGAACCTGCGCAACCCGCGTGTCTCGGTCATCTAGCTTCCGCCGGGCGCCGGGTGATCTGCAGCAGCGGGGGGTCGCGGGGTGCCAGTTCGACGCCGGTCGTTTCCGGTGCGGCGTTGGCGACCGCCTGCTGGACGGCCGCCACGGTGGAGCCGCAGCCGCTGGCCAGCTTGACGTGTACCTTGCCCTCGCCGTCCACGCCGAGAAACTCCGTGCCCGGCCCAAGCCGGCCAAGCGCACGCTTGATCCGGGCTTCGGTGTCGAGCGGGTGCAGGTCGTGTACCAGCAGCAGGCCCTCTACCAGCGGGTCGCCGATGAGCAGGGCCTGCAGCCGGGTGTCTTCGCCGATCGCCGCCATGATCGCGGCCAGCCCGGCTCCGTAGAGCTGGACCAGGCAGCTGACCAGTTCCTCCGCCAGGCCGGCGACCTGCGGGTCGGTGCGGATCCGCAGGTCGGCGAGCAGCGTTTCGACGCGGTCGCCTGCTTGGTGGGCATCCATGTCACATCGCCAGCGTGACACCGGTCGGGGAGTGCGCCGTTTTCAGCACCCGGCCGCCCCCCAGGTACATGTGCACGCCGCAGGGCAGGCAGGGGTCGAAGCTGCGGACCGCGCGCATGATGTCGATGCCCTTGAAGTTCTCTGGCGAGTTCTCCTCGAAGATCGGCGTGTTCTGCACCGCGTCCTCGTACGGCCCCGGGGTGCCGTAGGTGTCCCGCACGCTGCCGTTCCACGGGGTTGGCGGGTAGGGGTGGTAATTGGCGATCTTGCCGTTCTTGATCACCATGTGGTGCGAGAGCACGCCGCGGACCGCCTCGGTGAACCCGCAGCTGAACGCGTCATCGGGTACCTTGAACGACTCCCAGGTCTTGGTGTGCCCGGCCCGGATCTCGGCGAGCGCCTGCTCGACGAAGTGCAGCGCGCACGCGGCGGCATAGGCCTGGAAGTAGGTCCGCGCCCGGTCCCGCTCGATCGCGTTGGACAGCGGCTTGCCCTCTTTGTCGGCCGGTATCTTCCACTCGAAGGTGACCTCGGGCCGCGAGACCGTCTTGGGCAGGTTGATCAGCACGCTGTGCCCGGTGGACTTCACGTACCCGAAGTCGACCAGGCCGGCCAGCGCCGTCGCCCACAGCCGGGCGATCGGGCCGCCGCCGGTGTCCAGCGGGAGGTAGTCCTTGCCGTCGAACCAGCGCGGCGACATCGTCCAGCTGTACTTGTCGTCGAAGTCGCGCTTGGCGGGCCGGGGGATCGTGTGCTGGTTCCACGGGTGCCTGCGGTCGACCGGGTTGCCCAGCTGATCGTGAGTCACGAACATCTCCTGGTCCTCCCAGTCCTCGTAGTACGAGTGACCGAGCAGGATGCGGATGCCCAGGTTGATGTCGACCAGGCTGGTGGTGACCAGCTTGCCGTCGACCACGACGCCGGGCGTGACGAACATCTTGCGGCCCCAGTCGGCCATGTTCTGGTAGGTGAAGTCGCAGTACTCGGGGTTGTTCAGGCTGCCCCAGCAGCCGAGCAGCACCCTTCTGCGGCCCACCTCTTCGTAGCCGGGCAGCGCCTCGTAGAAGAAGTCGAACAGGTCGTCGTGCATCGGCACCACGCGCTTCATGAACTCCACGTAGCGCATCAGCCGGGTCAGGTAGTCGGTGAACAGCTGCACGGTGGCGACCGTGCCCACCCCGCCCGGGTACAGCGTGGAGGGGTGCACGTGGCGCCCTTCCATCAGGCAGAACATCTCCCGGGTGGACCGGCTGACCTGGAGCGCCTCGCGGTAGAACTCGCCCTCCAGCGGGTTCAGCGAGCGCATGATGTCGCCGATGGTCCGGTAGCCGTGCTCGGCCGCGTGCGGCGCCTCGGTGGCGTTGGCGCGCTCCAGCACGCCCGGGTTGGTCTCGCCGACCATCCGCTCGCAGAAGTCCACCCCGACCAGGTTCTCCTGGAAGATGTTGTGGTCGAACATGTACTCGGCGGCTTCGCCCAGGTTGATGATCCACTCGCCCAGGTGCGGTGGCCGGACGCCGTAGGCCATGTTCTGGTTGTAGACCGAGCAGGTCGCGTGGTTGTCACCGCAGATCCCGCAGATCCGGCTGGTGATGAAGTGCGCGTCGCGCGGGTCCTTGCCCTTCATGAAGATGCTGTAGCCGCGGAAGATCGAACTCGTGCTGTGGCATTCGGCGACCCTCTTGGCCGCGAAGTCGATCTTCGTGTAAATGCCTAGGCTGCCCACGATCCTCGTGATCGGGTCCCAGGCCATCTCGGTGAGTTCACCGTTGGTCGTCATGGTCGCTCACCACGTCTTCTGATAGCCGGTGTGAAGCTCGTCGCCTTTGACACGCCACTTCGGCTCCTTGTCCGCGGTGCGTGCGGTGAACCCGCGCAGGGTCCTGATCACCGTGCCGTACATTCCGCTGGCCGCGGCTGACACCTTGGCACCCGGCGGCTCGTCCATGAATGGCATGAACTTGTCGGGGAACCCCGGCATCGTGCAGGCGATGCAGATGCCACCTACGTTCGGGCAGCCGCCCACCCCGTTGATCCAGCCGCGCTTGGGCACGTTGCACTTGACCACCGGCCCCCAGCAGCCGAGCTTGACCAGGCACTGGGGCGAGCCGTACTCGCCGGCGAACTGCCCCTGCTCGTAGTAGCCCGCCCGGTCGCAGCCCTCGTGCACGGTGGCTTCGAATAGCCAGCGCGGCCGGAGCGCCTCATCCAGCGGGATCATCGGCGCCTGCCCCGCCACCTGGTACAGCAGGTACAGAATCGTCTCTGAGAGGTTGTCCGGGTGAATCGGGCAGCCGGGTACGCACACGATCGGCAGCCCGGCCTTCGACTTCCATTCCCAGCCGAGGTAGTCGGGCACGCCCATCGCGCCGGTCGGGTTCCCCGCCATCGCGTGGATGCCGCCGTAGGTGGCGCAGGTGCCCACCGCCAGGATGGCGGTGGCCTTCGGCGCGAGCCGGTCCAGCCACTCGCTGGTGGTCATCGGCTGGCCGGTCGCCGGGTTGTTGCCGAACCCGCACCAGTAGCCCTCGTCCTTTATGGCCTCGTTGGGTATGGACCCCTCGACGACCAGGACGAACGGCTCAAGTTCGCCGCGATCGGCCTTGTGCCACCACTCGATGAAGTTGTCCGCCCCTTGCTCGGGGCCGCACTCGAAATCGATCAGCGGCCAGTGCACCGCGATCTTCGGCAGCCCGGGCAGGGCGCCGAGCACGATTTCCTCGATACTGGGCTGCGTCGCGGCGGTCAGCGCTACCGAGTCCCCGTCGCAACCAAGCCCTCCGTTCATCCAGAGAATGTGGACGACGGGTTCTTCGTTGACCTGCGCCATGGCAGCCACCCTTCGGTAGGCGTTGCCCGCGCTCCTCTGCCGGGCAACGGTGCCCATGCCGGTCAGACCAACGTAATCCCGGGCCGATGAATTTACAAGACAAAACAGTCGACCCATCGGACATATGTGTCCGCCGCGCGCCAGGCTCGCTTACGTCTGCTGA